>CAYMCD010000133.1:0-7774 GCA_964388845.1 uncultured Verrucomicrobiota bacterium | reverse complement strand
GCGCCGCGATCTCGCGCTGCGCCTCCGCGGACGGCGGGGCAAACGTGCCCAGATCCGTGCGGCGGCGCAGCACATCCACCAGCCGCACCGCGGCCTCCTCGCGCACCGCCCGCCGCACGCGCGCGGCGAAATCACCCTCCGGCGCCCCGTCGGGCAGCGGCCCATCGGGGCCGACGCGGTCGCCGCGACCCAGCGCCCGCGCCACCAGGCGTGCGGCGCGCTCGCCGACGGTCAGGCCCGTGGTGTATTTGACGCCCTTGATGGAATACAGCCCGCGGACCGGGCCCTCGGCGATCTCGGAATGCTTGTCGGGTTCCGGCGATGCGCCCGACGGCGAGGCCGGCTGAACACCGATGTGCAGCAACGCGATCTGGTCCATGGTCAGCCGCGCGCCCGGCAGCACGCCGTTGATCTCCTCCACGAACGATTCGATCGCCGCGCGCGACGGCCGGTAGCCGGACGGATCGCCCGCGTACGGCTCGTACACCGTGCCGATCATCGTCCCGCCCCGCCACGGAACGAAAAACAGGTTCCGCCGCCCGCGCCGCACCAGCGCGTCCGCGTCGCGATGCGCCCGCGCGCCCTCCAGCCCCACCCCGCAGGGACCGAACCATTGCGCGCGCACGATCAGGTTCCACGCGCCGACGAGCGGATGCCGCGCCGCGGCCACATCGCTCCACCGCTCCCACCACGGTCCCGCCGCGTTCACCACCGCGCGCGCCCGGATGGGAAACGGATCGCCGCCCGGCTCGTCGCACGCCTCCACGCCCGCCGCCGCGCCGTTCTCCACCAGGACGCGCCGCGCGCGCACATAGTTCGCGATCGCCGCGCCGCCAGCGCGCGCCGCCAGCGCGAAGGACAGGGTCAGCCGCTCCGTGTCGTGCGCGAGCGCATCCGTCCAGATCGCCGCGCCGTCATAGGACGACTCCGGCAGGTGCGGCCAGAGCCGCCGGGCCTCCGCGCGGGACACCACGCGGCCGGGCGGCAGCTGTTGCTCCGGCGGCAGGCCGCGGTTGCGGTCGAACGAAATGGCGTCGTTGAGCGCCAGCGCCGCCTTCAGCGCCGCGCGGCTGCGCACCCCGCCCCCGGCGGTGGGAATGGCGAAGGCCTGCGGCTTCACGCAGCGCGGCGCGAGGCGGAGGAACCGCCTCCGCGCGCGGATGGATTCCCGCATGCGCGCGAGGTTGCCGTGCTGCAAATAGCGCAGGCCGCCGTGGATCACCTTCAGGCTGTTCGCCGACGTCGCCGCGCCGAAATCGCCCGCGTCAATCAGCGCCGTCCGCAACCCGAGCCGCGACGCGACCCACGCCGCGCAGGCGCCATGGATGCCCGCGCCCACGATGACGACATCGAACGCTTCCCCCGCCAGTTCCTTGAGCGCCGCCCGCATGCAGGAGGTTTTTACAGGCGTTGCAAACGCGAAGGAACTCTTTTTACAGACGTTGCGGAGCCGCCCCCCCCTCAGTGCGCGTGGCCGTGATCGTCGCCGGCGTGCTCGCAGACGCAGGCGTATTCGGCGCGATTGCATTCGCCGCAGATTTCCAGGTGCAGCGGGATGCGGAAGTTTTTCGGGCGGGCCTCCGCTCTCGCGCGAATCTGGACCACGACGGTGTAGCCGTCGCCCTCGGGCAGCGCGGCGGTGGAGACCAGCGCATCGCCGTCTGGCTGGAACTCCAGTTTGGTCTTCCCGGTGGACGCATCGGCGATGGCGTTGACCGCCCTCTCGCCGGGCGCGATCGCCGCGCCGGCTTCGTCATAGAAGCGAATTTCGATCCGCTTCGCTTCGTTGACCAGGAATTCGGCGCGCGCGGATTCCAGTTCGAGCAGGCGCCCGCCGCGCGGCCCGGCCTCGACACCCGCGTAGGCGGATAGGCCCGCCAGCAAGGCAATCATCAGCATCCACTTCTTCATGTTGTCTCCTTCTTCTCGCTCCGCTTTTCGATCCACCTGTACAGCGTCGGCAACAGCACCAGGGTCAGGAAGGTCGAGGACACGATGCCGCCGATCACCACCGTTGCAAGCGGGCGCTGGACCTCGGCGCCCGCGCCGTGGGCCAGCGCCATGGGCACGAACCCGAAGCCGGCGACGAGCGACGTCATCAGGACCGGGCGCAGGCGGGCCAGCGAGCCCTCCGTCACCGCGTCGAGCACGGAGCGGCCGGCCTGTCGAAGCTGGTTGATGCAACTGACCATGACGACGCCGTCGAGCACGGCGATGCCGCTCAGCGCGATGAAGCCGATGCCGGCCGATATGCTGAACGGCATGTCGCGCAGCCAGAGCGCGAGGATGCCGCCCGTCGCCGCGAGCGGGATGCCGGTGTAGACGACAAGCGCCTGGTGGATACTGCCGAAGGCGATGAAGATCAGCACGAAGATGACGAGCAGCGCCACGGGCACGATGACGGCGAGCCGCGCGCGCGCCTCCTGCAGGTTCTTGAACTGGCCGCCGAATTCGATCGTGTAGCCCGGCGGCAGCTCAATTGATTCCCGCACCTTCGCCTGCGCTTCCTTCACGAAGCTCTCCACATCGCGTCCGCGCAGGTTGACCATGACCGCCGCCCGGCGCTGCGCGAATTCGCGCGCGATGGAGCTGACGCGCTCCTCCACGTGGAATTCCGCCACCTGCCCCAGCTCCAGCAGGCCGCCCTCCTCCGTGCGCAGCGGCAGCGTCTTCATGACCCCGACGCGCCTGCGCAGGTCCTCGTTCATCCGCACGACAATCGGATACCGGCGGCTCCCGTCGAGCAGCAGTCCGACTTCCTCCCCGGCGAGCGCATGCGCGATGACGCTGTTCACCTCGGCGGCGTGCAGGTTGTAGCGGGTCATCGCCTCGCGGTTGAGCGTGATTTCCAGCATCGGCGCCTTGCCGAGGGCGTCGAACTCCACGTCCGCCGCGCCGGGCACCGCTTCGAGCGCCTCGCGGACCTCCGTCGCGATGCGCTCGATCTCGCCGAAATCCTCGCCGAACACCTTCACCGCGATGTCGGCCCGCGTGCCCTCAAGGATTTCGTTGAACCGCATCTCGATGGGCTGCGAGAACAGGTACGACTGGCCGGGCACGCGCCCGGAGAGTTCCCGGCTCATCAGATCGGCCAGTTCGTTCTTGGTGATCGTCCGCCCGGCGATTTTCCGCCACGTCTCCTCCGGGTGAAAAAAGATGTAGCAGTCGGCCACGTTCACCCCCATCGGGTCGGTCGCGATCTCCGCGGTCCCGATGCGGGAAAAGGTGTGGCTGACCTCGGGGAAGCGTTCGAGCAGGACCTGCTCCGCCCGTTCCTGCATCGCGATGGACGCGTCGAGCCCGATGCTGGTGGTGCGGATCATGTGCGTGGCGAACGCGCCCTCGTCCAGTTGCGGGACGAACTCCGCGCCGAGTTTCTGGAAGATGGAGAACGACCACGCGACGAAGCCGATCGTGGCGAGCACGAGCAGCCAGCGCAGGCGGAAGGCCGCGCGAAGCGTCGGCGCGTACACGCGCTTCGCGGCGCGGATCAACAGGCTTTCCTTCTCGCTGATCTTTCCGCCGAGGAAAAACGAGCACAGCACCGGCATCAGCGTCAGCGACAGGATCAACGAGCCGACAAGCGCGAACATGACCGTGAGGGCCATCGGCTTGAACATCTTTCCCTCGATGCCCGTGAGCGCGAGGATCGGCACATACACGATCGCGATGATCAGCACGCCGAAGAACGTCGGCGTGGCCACCTCGCGGCACGCCGCCCGCACGGTTTCGTGGCGCTCGCGCGGCGACAACAGGCGCCCGAGCTCGTGCTGCCGCAGCCCGAGCCGCCGAATCGCGTTCTCCACCATCACGACCGAGCCGTCAATGATCAGCCCGAAATCCACGGCGCCCAGGCTCATCAGGTTGCCCGATACGCGACCCGGCACCATCCCCGCGATCGCGAACAGAAACGACAGCGGGATCGCGAGCGATACAATCAGCGCGGCGCGGATGTTGCCGAGCGTGAGGAGCAGCACCACGATCACAAGAATCGCGCCCTCGAACAGGTTCTTCTCCACCGTGGCGATCGTCCGGTCCACCAGGTCCGTGCGGTCATAGCCGGTCTCGATCCGGATGCCGGGGGGCAACCGCGACCTCAATTCCTCGATCTTCTCCGCCACCCGCCCGGCGATGATGCGGCTGTTTTCCCCCGCGAGCATCATCGCGGCGCCGAGCACCGCCTCGCCGCCGTCCCATGTGGAGGCGCCGGTCCGTACGTTCGACCCGACGCCGACATCGGCGACATCGCGCACCGTGATCGGTTCCGTGCCCGAGCGGAATTTGACCGGCAGCGCGGCGATTTCCTCGACCGTGCGGACGCGGCCCGCCGCGCGGATCACGATCTGTTCGCCGCCCATCTGCACCGCCCCGCCGCCGGCGTTTTCCACGTTCTCCCCCACGAGATCCGCGAGTTCGGAAAACGTGAGGCCAACGCTCATCATCTTTTCGGGGTCCGGCATGACGACGATCTGTTTCTCGTACCCGCCCGACGTGTTGACCTCGGCGATGCCCGGAACCGAACGGAGCGGCGGTTTGATGAGGAAGTCCTGGACCTGCGAAAGCTCCATGAGCTGCTCGCGCCGGGTCGCCGGTTTGTTCGCCGCGTCGGCCGCGTATTCGACCAGGTAGTAGTAGATCTCGCCGAGCCCCGTCGAAATCGGCGCGAGCTTTGGCGTGAGCCCTTCGGGCAGCTCATCAATCGCGTTCTGGAGCCGCTCGCTGACCAGTTGCCGCGCGCGGTAGATGTCGGTCCCGTCCGTGAACACCAGCGTGAGCTGGGAGAGGCCGAACTTCGACAGCGAGCGCAGCTCGACCATGCCCGGCACGCCGGCCAGTTCGATCTCCAGCGGGAACGTCACCAGCTTCTCGATCTCCTCCGGCGCGAGCGCCGGCACCTCGGTATTGACCTGCACCTGGATGTTCGTGATGTCCGGCACGGCGTCCACCGGCAGGTGGAAGGCCGACCAGATGCCCGCGATCAGCAGCGCGGCGGTGGCGACGAGGACGAACGGCCGCTGCCGCAGTGAAAACTCAATGATGCGATTGACCATGATCCAAAACCCCTAGTGACTGTGACCGCCGCCCTTGGTGGCGCGGAGTTCGATGAGATACAGCGTCTCGACGGGGCGGGCGACCACCTCGTCGCCGCCGTACAAGCCGTCGGTGATTTCCACGACCCCCTCGTGCCGCGCCCCGGGCCGGATCGCCGTGCGCAGGTAGGCGTCGCCGTTCGCGACGTAGACAAACGGCCCGTACGCGGTGTCCAGCACGGCCGACGCCGGGATGACCGTCACCGCCTCGCGGACAATGCCGCGCGGCGAGACGCGGATGAATTCGCCGATGCGCCAGGGATGTACGCGATCCTGGATTTGCAGCAGGAGTTCGACGCGTCCGCCATGGGCGGCCACCGTCCGGTCCGAACGCAACACCGACCCGACCGCTTCCGGGTGTCCTTCTACGGCAACCGCCGTTCCCGGCGGCAACGCCTCCGCGAGCGCGCCCTGGATCCACGCGCTCGCGTAGACAAACCCGCCGGGCTCGTCCTCATTCTGCGACGATTCGCGCGCCTCCCGGTAGACCTGCGCGGTGATCAGCACATCATTGGACACCGCGCGCTCCTCCACCTCCGCGAGTTCGAGCCCGATCGCGGTTTTTGTGAGCGCCGGGAGCGAGACGCCGACGCCCTCCTTGAACTGCGCCTCCACCCGCTCCTCAGCCGCGCCGGAAAGCGCCCCGGCCAGCAGCGACACTACAACGAGGTTTCTCATCGCACACCCTCCCGGCGTCCGTCGGCGGAAATCCAGCGGAGCTCCGCCTCCATTTTCAGCGCTTCCAGCAGGGCATTCCGCCGCAGCAACTGGACCGAAAGGAACTCCCGCTGCATATCGAGGAAGAGGTTTACGGGAATCGCGCCGAGCCGGTACTGGCGGTCGGCGAGGTCGGCGGCATCGTGCAGCCGGGCCACGAGTTCGGGCGAAATGGCGTTCGCCTGACCGACCGCCGCTTCATAGAGCCGGTGGACGCGCGCCAGTTCGGAACGCGCCTCGAGCCGCCCGGCGGCCACCTGCGCCTCGGCGGCGGCGTGTCGGGCCGAGGCGGCGGCGATCGCGCCCTGATTCCGGTTCCGCCACGCCAGCGGCAACTGAACGGCGAGCCCGATCGTTGTTTCCTCTTCGCCGGCCTCCTCGCGCGAAACGTAAGGGGCCAGGTGGTAGTCGGGTTTCGCCTCCGCGCGCGCGGCTTCGACTTCGTGCAGCGCCCGCTTTGCCTCCGCCAGCCGCTTGAGCAGGCCGGGGTTGTGGTCCAGTTGCAGCATGAGCGCATCCAGCGCGTAGGTCGTCGCGGGAACGCTCAGCGTGTCCCCGAGTTCCAGCGGCTCATCGGGCGCGCGGCCCAGCAGCAGGTTGAGGCTGCGCCGGGCGATGTCGCGCTGGGCGCTGAACTCGCGCGCGGACTTCTGGAACTCGACGAGGCTCGCCTCGATAATCTGCAGCTCCAGCAGCATCGCGGGACCCGCCACCGGGCGCTGCTTGAGCAGCTCGATCATCGCGCGGCTGCGCTCGGCGATTTCCTGCGCGATCCCGGCGTCGGCGGACGCCGACAGCCACTCGTAGGCAAGCGTGCGCACCCGCAACTCCACATCGCGCCGCAACTCCGCCGCGGCGGCCTCCGCCACGGCGCGCTCGCTCTCCGCAAGGCCGATGCGCGCCTCCCGCTTCCCCTTGCGTTCGACGGGAAACGACACGGCGACATCCACGGCATACCCCGAATCCGCATCGGTTTCCTTTCGCCCGACGCCGGCCTCCAATTCGGGATTGGGCCGATAGCCCGCCTGCTGTTGCAGGCCGTCGGCCGCGCGGAGCTCCGACCGGATCGCGGCAGCCGCCGGGTGACGTGCGAGCGCGAGCGCGGTCGCCTCCTGTATGGTCAGGACATCGCCGGCTTGGGCCAGGCCCGAAACCGACAACAGAAATGCACAACACAAAAGAGATAAACGGAACACACAACCTCCACGATTAAAATGGATCGCGAACGAACGAAACCACGCGAGGGCTTGCCGCGGTCGGCAACCCGGGGATTACGCTCGGGGAGGTTGGAAGGGCGGACTGCCGATCAGGAGATCGGCGACGAGGGTTTCATGGCGCGCCAGGTTGTAGACCGTTTCCGTGCGTTGCACGAGCACTCCGTCCGCCGCGGACAGCAGCGACGCATGCGACGGCCCGCAGCAATGCAAGGCGGGACAGGCTTCGTGGTGCGTTGCGTCTTGATGGCACTCGTGGTCCGAAGGCCACGCGGCGGCCAGCAGAACGCCGAGCAGCAGGAGCGCGAGCCCCCCGCCGCAGGCGCGTCGCCACATCGGTTGTGTTCGAACGCGAATCATTCGGAAAAATACTATGGGGTAGACCGGCTCCTGTCAAGCCACCCGCCGCGAGCGGCGGCGCGCATGTTTTTACAGTGTCTGTAATTTACAGACGTTGGACGCGCCGGGCCGCATTTTTTCCAGACGTTGGAACGTTCGGACGGCTCCATTGTTTCACAATCGAAATCGGGATCGGGATCGGCGCCGGCCGATCCCGCGGAGACGCGCGGAACTTCACGGAGGGGAGCGGATTGCCGCGCTTGCCTCCCGTGCATTTCGTCAATCCCGTCCGACCCCTCTCCCGGCGCGGCGGGCGGCCGCGTCTACAGGTGCGCGTAGGCGCCGAGCAGGGCGGCGCGATAGGCGGCGCGGCTGTGGCGGGCGCGGGCGCGTTCGGCGGCGGCGGAGCCCAGC
>CAYMCD010000132.1:0-7795 GCA_964388845.1 uncultured Verrucomicrobiota bacterium | reverse complement strand
CCGCGCGCCGCAGGACTAGATATATTATACTATATATTTATGGCGCTTGGTATGAAACGTCCAGAGCACGCGCGCCGCGTCGTCCATCCAGGCGGCCAGCGCCGGGCGCGGCTTGCGGTTGTAGAGGTACAATGCGCCCTCCAGCGCATCGGCGTTGCCGTCCATGGCCTCGCCGCCGTTGAACGCCGGATGGCCGGGCAGGCGCGACAGGATCTTGCGGACCGCGGCCCGGTAGGGTTCATGGCCGTCCACCCTGGCGACCGCCAGGTAGCCGTTGTAATTGTATGCGAAGGTGTCCGTGCGGCGTGATTGCGCGATCGTCCCCTCGCGCGGGCGGATGATGTCGTAGAAAAAACCGTCCTCGTCAACGCCGACTTCGAGGACCCGGTCGAGCATCTCGTAAAGCGGCGCGCGGTACCCGTCGGCGCGGTCGGGGTCCGCGTAGCGCAGCGTGACATACAACTCGCAGAGGCCGGACAACACTTCGCAGCCGTGGTCGCGCAGGCGCAATTCGGCGAAATCACGAGTCGGATGGTTGGCGCCCAACAGATAGTAATCCCCGAGCCGCAACGCCCATTCCAGGTAGCGGCGTTCCCCCGTCTTCCAGAAAAGCCGGGGCAGCGCCTGCAGCATTTCGCCGTTGTTCTCCGGGTCCGCGGAGACGATCGGCCCGAAGGGCGTCGCCACATCCGCCGCGGCCCAGCAGGCGTCAACCAGTTCGAGCATCCGTTCGCTCCACGGAGACGGGCCCATCCATTCCGCGATCGGGAGCAGCCCGTCCTTGACGTATTCCGACGCGTTGAACTGGATTCGGCGCAGCTCGGGGTCCGGATAGTAAAAGGCCTGCCGGGTCAGATCCCAGATGTCCGGCAGCGCCCCGAGCCGCGCGGTCAGGCGCCGCTCGGTCTCGAGCATCTCCCGCATCCGCCCGGCCAGCGCGCCCGGATCCGTCAGCGCGGCGGACAGCACCATGAACGGATAGCAATCGGCCGCGGCGTCGCGCCCGCTCCAGACATTCGGCCCGCGCAACCCGCGCGGGACGAGATGCGTCTTCGGATCGGCGCGTTCCATCCAGGCGGCGAGGAAGCGGTGGGCGCGGTGGAACGCCTCGCGCGCGGACTCCGCATGCTGCGCGGCCGTTTCGTGAAGCGGAACCGGGGGCGCCACGGTGACCCGAAGATCATCGGTGCGCTCATGGTCCCCTTCGCGCACCGCGAGTCGGAGGCGGTAGACGCCCGTCGTCTCGAAGTGCGCCTCGGTGCGCGGATCGGCCGGATCGACGAAGAGGACCGGCGCCGGACCCTCGACCATGCGCCATTCGTACTGGAACGCCGCGGCCGGACCGGCGTCGCCGGCGGCCCTCCCGTGCAGATGAATCGAGCGTTTGGGCCAGTGAATCCGGCGGTCCAACGAGGCCTCCACCACCGGCGGCAGGTCCTCGTCGCCCGGCTCGACCAGCACGACGCCGTACATGCAGCGATTTCCGTTTTCGGCTTCGTTTCCCCCGAGCTCCATCACGCCCGCCGGGAACTCCCGCGCGTAGAGCGCGAAGCCCCGCGTGCTGATGTCGTCGCTGCGCAGTTCGAGGTCCGTTCGCTCGAAGGAGGCCAGCCAATCCGGTTTCCGCCCGATGCGATTGTCCATCGCCACATAGACCCGGAGCGGGCGCTCCGATTCGATCCGAAGGAAACCGGGCCCGCGCGACAGTTTGTCGTCGTTCGCCGTCTGGATGTATGTGGCGCCGATCAGCGCGGCCGGCACGCGCGCCCACCGGAGCGGACGGTCCATGAATTGCCGGACGCCGGGTTCGAGCCCGTGCGCGATCACGGCGTAGGGCCGCCCGCTGCCCGCCTCGATCCACACGCCGGCATCGCCTGACTCCGCGCCGCGCGCCGCGGCGGCGCACAACAGCGCGAGGCAACAGGACACAAACCGCCCTTTTCGCATGTCACTCCGCATCGGGATTCGCCTCCGGTCCGTGGGGGGGCGGCGCCTCGCCGGCGCGACGCCCCTCCACCGTGCCGCCTTTCCACCGGCCCGCGATGTGCCCCGGCACCAGCGCGGCGAAATAGACCCAGTTGTAGGGCGCGACATACGAAGCCACGTGGCCCCCGATGTACGTCGAATAGGCCGGATAGAGGATGTGGTACGCGCGCTGCTCCGCCCCGGCGTCAGGCTGGTCGCGCAGGTAGCCGATCGCGTCGCCTGTCGCCCGCGCCTCGGGATAGAGCGCCACGAACGGCAGGAGGTACGCGAATGCGTACGCGCCCCGCCACTTCCGCCCGGCGAAGTCCTTCGCGTGCCCGCCCTCGTGCAGCGCGATCGCCGGCACGTCGGAATAGAGGCTGACCGTATCGGTGTACGGATTGTAATGGTCCCCCCCGAAAATCCGGCCCGGCAAGAGGGTGTAAAACAACCACCCGACCGTCCCCAGCGTATAGCGCCACCCCCAGCCCACGGAATTGTTGCGCACGAGGCGACGCCACTCGCCGCCCGGCGCGTATTGGTTCAGGCGGACCTTCACCTGGTCGAGTTCGTTTCGCCCCAAATAGGCCCGAAGGGCCGCCTCGGTGTTCGTCCCGATGGAGTGGTTGTCCACGCGGATATTCCACAGGATGATTTTCGAAGGGATGCCGATCACCCACCCGATCCCGTCCACCAGCGCGTTCGGGCGCCCCCGCTCGATTTGCGCTTCGCCCGGCTTCAACACCTCCGCCTTCACCGCGCCCGGCGGCGGCGCGACGCCATGGCGGTACGGCGCCGTCGCGCAACCCGGGCCGAGCGCCGCGAGCGCGAAAATTCCAACGCCTGTAAAAACAGCGCCGCGTCGCTTCCAACGTCTGTAAATTCCAGTCACTGTAAAAAACCCGTTCAGGGGCGCAGCACCGTGTTGTCAATCAGGCGGGCGGACGGGAACTGCACGGCGACCGCGACCAGCGTGGGCCGCTCGACCCGCAGCGCCGGGGCGAGCGATTCGTCGTCCACCAGCTCCAGGTAGTCGAGCCGCGCGAGCGGGGCGTGGTCAATCACCCGGCGGCCGAGCTTCCGCAGCGCCCCGGCATCCCGCTCGCCGGCCGCGAAGGCGGACTCCATCGCGTCCAGCGCGCGGCGCAGGCACACGGCCTGCGCGCGCTCGTCCGCCGACAGGCGCGCGTTGCGCGAGCTCAACGCGAGGCCGTCGGGCTCGCGGAGGGTCGGGCCGGCCAGGATTTCAACCGGGATGTTGAGGTCGCGCGCCAGCCGGCGGACGATGCGCAGTTGCTGCGCATCCTTTTCGCCGAACACGGCGCGGTGCGGCTGGACCATGTTGAACAGCTTGACGACGACGGTGCAGACGCCGTCAAAATGACCGGGCCGCGAGTGGCCGCAGAGTCCGGAGGAGAGCCTGCGCTCGGCGACTTCGACGCTGGCGTCCGGCGCGTACACGGCCTCCGCGGCCGGCGCGAAGAGGACGTCCACGCCCGCCTCGCGGCAGAGGCGCTCGTCGCGCCCCCAGTCGCGCGGATAGTTCGCGAAGTCCTCGTTCGGCCCGAATTGCGTCGGGTTGACGAAGAGGCTGACGACCACGCGGTCGGCGCCGGAGCGGGCGATCCGGATCAGGGAGAGGTGGCCTTCGTGCAGGAAACCCATGGTCGGCACGAGGGCGATGCGCGCCCCGGCGCGGCGCTGGTCGAGCGCCCATCGCTGCATGTCGGAAGGGTGTCGGATGATGTTCATGGGGTCGGGGCGCGCCGGCTCAACGCGCCGCTCCGTCACCGGCGGCCCGGGCCATGCCGCTCCACATGAAACGGCGGCCTTTGCCGGGCAGGCTGAAGATGAACTTGTTCTTCAGGCGCATGAGGCGGAAGGGATTGGCGCCTCGGCGCACGGCGTGCAGGGCGCCGAGGGTGTCGGCATAGGCGGATTCGTAGCCGATCTCCGCGGCGATGCGTTCCGCCGCGGCGCCGGCGATGGCCCACGGGAAACAGAGGTGCCGCACCGCGGGAAGCCGGAGGCGCGATTCGAGCGTCTCGCGCGCGGCCGCGAGGTCCGCCGCGATGGCGGCGTCGCGCCCGGCGGGCGTTTCGCTCCGGCCCTTCAGGGCGCGCGCGGCGCGCCGCAGCGTGCCGGCCCAGCCGGGATTCTCGAAAAAAACGGGGCCGCCCCCGGCGAGGACCATTTCGCAGCACGCCTCCCGCGCCTCCGGGTCGTCGTGGCGGAGCGCGTCCGACATGCGCGATCGGACGGGATGGAGCGGCGCGCCGAGATCGGACGCCGAAAGGAACCGCGGCGCGCCGGCGCGCCCGACATCGGGCGCCTCGTGGATGTGCGGACGGTAATCGGGTGTGACGAAACCCGCGAGGGCGCGGTCGCAGAAGATCCGCGCGTGGGCGTGGCTGTGGGCCTGGATGTCCCAGAGGCCCGTCCCGCTCATCGCGCGGAGCTCGGGCCACGTCGCGAACGGCACGGCCGAGCGGTCCGCGTCCGGCGGGGGGCCGTCGCGGTCGTCCAGCGTCGCGCGCATGATGTCGGCGTCCGGCACGCGGGCCGGGGCGACAAAGAGGACGGCCTTGAGCTGGTAGCGGCGCAGCAGGGGTGTCGCGACGGTCCACGCGCTGGCCCAGGCGTCGTCAAAGGTGAGGCCGACCTCGCGCGGCCCGGGCGCGTCGCCGCCGCGCGCGAAGCGGGCGATTTCGCCGGCGTCGAGCGCGCGGTAGCCGTTTTCGCGCAGGTACGCGAGGGCCGGTTCAAGCAACCCGCGGGCGACCTCGTGGAAATGGAAGACCGGCAGGATATCGTCCGGCACACGACCGCCGAAGACGAACCCGGGATAGGCGCGTCGAACGAGGTCCACAACGCCGCGCAACCGCGATTTGCGTTCCGCCAATGGAATGTTCCGGCTCATGCGCGGGCCCCACTATAGCGGGCGGACGGGCCGGAACCACAAGGGTTTTTCGGATTTTCCCGGCGGCGGACGGGGGCGTGAAAAAAAGCGGGCCGGCCCGATCGGGCCGGCCCGCGACAAAACGCCCGTTGGCCGGGGATTATTTGGCCTTCACAATCGTGCCGGCGGGCGGATCCTTCTCGCCGGCCACGACGTCGCAATACGAGACCTTTTCGGAAACCTTCGCGACCTTGAGCGCGCCGATCTCCTCGCCCTCTTCCGTGCCGAGCAATTCGCCGGAGGAGGGATCCACCAGGTCCTCGCCCTCTTCGAACATGACCAGGCTCTGGCCGACCTCGACGCCGAACTCGGAGCCGCGGTTGATGATGACCTGGCCGGTCTTGCCCACCTGTACGACGTTGCCTTCAAACGGGAACTCCTCCATTTTCTTCGCCAGGAAGGCCGCCGCCTGGTTGATAACATCCTGCGCGGCCTCGCCGATCGGGGTCTTGGCGAACCCGCCGAGATCGCCGCCGATCGCGCCGCTGTAGCCCACGCGCAGCCCGACGCTGCCCGCCTTGCCGACAACGCGCTCCTTGCCGACGATTTCGCCCGTCGTCGTGTCGGTGAGGGTGATGATCGCGGTGATCTGGGCCGTGCTCTTGCCGCCGCCAATGCGGAAGCCCTTGATGTTGATGCCCGCGTCGCTGCCGCTGGTCTTGTCCTGGGCCTCGACAATCGCGCCGGAGGCGAGGTACTTGGCCGGGCGGATCTTGCCGGTCTGCGCGACCTTCTTGGCCGCCGCCGTGCGCCCGCTGGCCGCGAGGTCCTGCTCGGCGATCACGTCCTTGAGCTGCTCGCGCTGCACGACCACGAAGCGGCCCGAGTCGAACAGCGCCGATTCGAGCATGACGGTCAGGTTGTCGCCGAGTTCCCAGTTGCCGCGCCAGCCGGCCTCGTTGTTAAAGCCCTTCACGCCGATGGCGTGTTTCAGGCCTTTGTACTCGCCGAGGTTCATGTTCGCGTTGCCGGACTCGGTCTTGGTCCCGGTTCCCCACAAGGCGTGGGCGGGTTGCGCCGCGATCGCGGCGGCTAGGGTCAGCACAGCCACTGCACATTTCATCAGCAGGTCCTCCTGGGAAGTTGAATCGGGAGATTCATACCACGGCGGCGGCCCAAGGCAAGCGCTGATCCAGCCGGATATGTTCACGTTCCGATCAAATGGCGCCGCGAAAGGGAAACTCGGCATCGAAACCGGCGTCGGAATCCAAACCGGCCCCCGACCCGGCCTCGCAAATGCAACCGCGAAACACCCGGAAGCCGCGCAGGGCGGACGGCGCGGGAGCGGACGTTTCGCTGCTGCGCGGCAGCGATACAACAGGAAGGTTGTGCGCGCGGCCGGAATCGGGATGCATTCCGCGCGGCGCCGCGGTATGCTCGACCCCGTGTTCGGTGGTTTCCAGATCGCGCGGCCGTACGGGATTCCGCTCAAGCTGCATTGGACGATGCTGCTGTTCCTGCCCTACATCGCGCTGCGGCTGGCGGGCGCGTTGGGGATTGAGTCCGCGCTGTGGGGCTGGATCGCGGCGTTCGGCCTGTTTGCCAGCGTCGCGCTGCACGAGTTGGGCCACGCCCTCGTCGCGCGCGGGCGCGGCTACCCGGTGCGGGACATCGTGCTGACGCCGATCGGCGGCGTCGCCTTCCTCGCGCGGTCGCCCCGGCGGCCGAACGACGAGCTGGTGATCGCGATCGCGGGTCCGCTGGTGAGCCTCGGCCTGGCCCTGCTCAGCTGGCTCGGCATCCACCCGCTCGCCGCGGTCGGATGGTTCCGCGTCGCGGCGACGGTGGAATTCATCGGCTACATCAACATGGCGCTGCTGCTCTTCAACATGCTGCCGTGTTTCCCGATGGACGGCGGACGCGTGTATCGCGCGTGGCAGGCGAAGCGGGTCGGTCGCCTGGAGGCGACGCGGCGCGCGGTGAAGCTGGGCAAGGTGTTCGCGGTCATCTTCGCGTTGCTCGGCCTCTACCAGAACATCTTCCTGGTCGTGATCGCGTTTGTCGTCTGGCAGGCCGCGGCGGCGGAATACCGCATCGTGCAGATGCAGGAGCGGCCGGCTTTCAATCCGTTCGCCGGATTTGTTGATCCCCTCTCGATCCTCCGGGGCGCGCCGAGACCAGGCCCCGGGCAGCGCCCGCCGGAGGTCATTGACGTGGAGGTGGGTCCGCCGCCTTACCAGAAGTGACCGGTGACCGGTAATCAGCGACCGGTCACGGGTTACCGGTCACGGGTCAACGAATCAACGCCTCCGCGATCTGGATGGCGTTCTGGGCGGCGCCCTTCCAGATGTTGTCGCCGGAGCACCACAGGGCGAGGCCGTTGTCGGCGCTCTGGTCCTTGCGGATGCGGCCGACCAGCACGTCGTAGTGCCCGCTCGCCTGCAACGGCATCGGATACTGCGCCGCCTTCGGGTCGTCCACCACCCGGACGCCCGGCGCATGGCGCAGGATCTCGCGGGCCCGCTCGGGTGGGAGCGGCTTCTCGAATTCGATGTTCATCGCGATGCTGTGTCCGTTCACCACCGGCACGCGCACGCAGGTGTTGCCCACGCGGATCGAGGCATCGCCGAGGATCTTGTGGGTTTCCTTGCGCATCTTGATTTCCTCGGTGGTCTCGCCCGAGTCGTCCTTGAACGAGCCGACCGACGGCAGGACGTTGAAGGCGATCTGATGCGGATAGACCTCGCGCGGCAGCGGCCGGCCCTCGGCCCAGGCCTTGACCTGAGCCTCCAGCTCCTTCACCGCGGGCGCGCCGGTGCCGGACACGGCCTGGTAGGTGCTCGCGACCATGCGCTTGATCCTCGCCGCCCTGTGCAGCGGCGCGAGCGGCATCAGCGCGATGATGGTGCTGCAGTTCGGGTTCGCGATGAA
>CAYMCD010000131.1:0-7893 GCA_964388845.1 uncultured Verrucomicrobiota bacterium | reverse complement strand
GGAACTTTCGCTCCCGCGACGCGAGGTCGCGGGGGGCGGCCGAATCGAGGCCGAGGCCGATTCCGAGACCGATCCCGATTTCGAGGACGAATGAACCAATGCGCCAACGCGGGGCACTGGTCATGCGGGGGATGGCGTGCGGTTTGGCTTCACCGGGCCTGCGGATTTTCGCGGCTTCACAACCTGGGCCTCGAAGAAGCAGGTGTCCTGGCAATGGGGGCAGGATTTGGCTTCGTGGCGGCAGTGGTTCTGACGGTTGCGCAGCATTTGCATGAACGCGCGCGCGGGTTTGCTGTCCGACGCGATGCATTCGATGAAATTGCACAGCTTGACGCTGCTTTCGATGCTCAGCAGGTGCTCGATCTTGCAGGCGTCCACCTCGGCCTGATCGGGGTCCACCCCGAGCACGTCGCGGAAAAACTGTTCGAGCAGCTCGTCGTTTCGCTCGACAATTTCGGCCATGCGCCGGCCCTCTTCCGAGAGGGCCAGGAATTTGTTCGCGTCCTCGACCACGAGCCCGCGTTTTTTCAGCGGCTTCAGGCTGATCGAGCAACTACCTCGCGTGATGTTCAGGCGTTTCGCGATATCGGTCACGCGCGCGTAGCCCTGCGTGGCCAGCAGTTCGTGGATGGTCATCAGGTAGTGCGCGGCGCTGTGCGTGAGCGTGTTGTCTTCGTAGCTTTTCCAGACTTCGGTGGGCATGTGCGGGACCTGTTGATTGATATGTCAAACAGCATACGCCGGGCGGGCGCGGGGTCAAGGGCGGAGGGTCGGCACGAAATTCGCGCGTGTGCGGGATCCGGCTTGCACGTCGCGCCGGAGTTTTCGCCCTGGCGAATCGGGATGTGCCGCGCAGATCGGAGCGGCGTCGCGCCGCGGCACTCCAGACATCGCGATGCCTGCGCGCGGTTTGCGGGTCAGCGCTGGGCGAAGAAGCGGATCAGTTCCGCGGAGAGCGCGGCCTTGGCCCTGTTGAGGATATAGAGGTGGATTCCGGGCGCGCCATTTTCCAGCAGGCCCTCGATCTGATTTTCCACCCATCGGATGCCGACCTGTTCGGCCGCCTCGCCCTCGCCGCCGGCGGCTTCGAGAGCGCGCGCGAGCTCGTCGGGCAGCGCGGTCTTGCACATGGCGCACATGCGCTGGACCTGTTTGAGGGAGATCACCGGCAGCAGGCCGGGCAGGATGGGTTGAGTGATGCCCGCCTTGCGGCAGCGTTTGACGAAGTCCGCGTAGTGCCGGTTGTCGAAGAACAACTGGGTGGTCACGAAGGCGGCGCCGGCATCGAGCTTGGCCTTGAGGTGGCGCACATCGGCCTCGGGCGAGACGGATTCCGGGTGGGCCTCCGGGTAGCCGGCGACGCCGCAGCAGAAGTCGGGGTATTCACTTTTCAGCAGCGCGACGAGTTCCGCCGCATGGCTGAATCCGTTCGGCGCGGGGCGGAACTGCGAGAAACCGCGGGGCGGGTCGCCGCGCAGCGCCATGACGTTGCGGTATCCCGCCTGGTGCCATTCGCGCGCGATGGTTTCCAGTTCGCCGCGGCTATGCCCGACGCAGGTCAGGTGCGGCATGACGGGGCCGAAGCCCATTTCGCGCAGAAGGCCGCACACCTCCATGGTGCGCTGGCGCGTGGATCCGCCGGCGCCGTAGGTGCAGGTGACGAAGTCCGGCTTGATGGAGGCGAGCGCCCCGCCGGTCGCGCGCAGGGTTCCCAGGTCCGCGTCGTCCTTGGGCGGGAAGAATTCGAAGGACAGGATGGGTCTGCGCCGGGTGGCGAACAGGTCTTGTATGGGCGTATCGGGCATGGGCACAAACCTAGCCGTTTCATCCGGCAGGTCAACGCCGGGGTTTTCAGGACTGCACCAGATTCCTGTCCGCCCCCACCGGCCGTGCGCGTTTTCCCGCCCGGGAACCGGGGATGGTCCCGCGGGGGTTCGGATGAGCGCGGCTCGCTGCATCGGCCCGGCGCTGAAGGGGGCCGGACAAACTGAAAGGCCCGCCGTTTTCCGCTGTTTTCCGCTTGTCCGCGGGCCGCGCGGGTTTATGGTTGCGCGCCCGACGGAGGACCACCATGGCCGGCGAATATGTTTTCAACCTGCAGCATCTGACCAAGCAGTACAACAAGACCACCGTCCTGGAGGATGTCACGCTCGCCTTTTTCTTTGGCGCGAAGATCGGCGTGATCGGCGGCAACGGCGCGGGCAAATCCACCCTGCTGCGCATCATGGCGGGCATGGATCGGGATTTTCTCGGCGAGCTGCAGGTGGCGAAGGGCGCCCGGATCGGGTACCTGGCGCAGGAACCGCAGCTGGATCCCGCCAAGGATGTGATGGGCAACGTGCAGGACGGCGTGGCGGATGCCCGGCGCGTGCTGGCCCGATACGACGAAATCTGCGGGCTGCTCGGATCGGATCTGACCGATGCGGAGCGCGAAAAGATGGGCAATGAGATGGACCGGCTCCAGAGCATCATAGACACGAACGATCTCTGGGAGCTGGACCATCAGGTTGATATGGCCATGGAGGCCCTGCGGCTGCCGCCCGGCGACGCGAAGGTCGCCGAAATCTCGGGCGGCGAGCGCCGCCGGGTCGCCCTCTGCCGGCTGCTGCTCTCGAATCCCGACGTCCTGCTGCTGGACGAGCCGACCAACCACCTCGATGCCGAGTCCGTCTCGTGGATGGAGGATTTCCTCAAACGCTTCCCCGGCGCCATCGTGGTGGTGACGCACGACCGGTATTTCCTGTCCAACGTCACGGAATGGATCCTCGAACTCGATGGGGGCCGCGCCCTCCCCTACAAGGGCAATTATGCCGCCTGGCTGGAACAGAAACAGGCCCTTCAGGCGCGCGACGCCAAGACCGCCCAGTCGCGGAAGAAGCTGCTCGAGCAGGAACTGGCCTGGGTCCGGATGAATCCGGGCGCGCGCCGCGCGCGCAACAAGGCGCGCCTCCAGCGCTACGAGGAACTGGCGAGCCAGCAGGTGGACACCCGCGACGACAGCCTTCAGATTCAGATTCCATCCGGGGAGCGGCTGGGCGACCAGGTCGTGCGGGCCGTGGGCGTGGGCAAATCCTACGGCGACCGCCTGTTGATGGAGGACGTCCATTTCGATCTGCCGCGCGGCGGCATCGTCGGCGTGATCGGCGGCAACGGCGCGGGCAAGACGACGCTCTTCCGGATGATCATCGGCAAAGAGAAACCGACGGCCGGCACGCTTACGGTCGGGCCCACCGTACGGGCGTCCTATGTGGACCAGTTCCGCGATTCGCTGAACCCCGACTGCACGGTGTATGAGGAGATTTCGGGCGGCATGGAATTCCTCGATCTCGGCGGGAAGTCCATGAACAGCCGCGCATACTGCGCCCGGTTCAATTTCCGCGGGACAGACCAGCAAAAGAAGGTCGGCCAGCTTTCCGGGGGCGAGCGGAACCGTCTCCACCTGGCCAAGCTGCTGCGCGGCGGGGGCAACCTGCTGCTGCTCGACGAGCCGACCAACGACTTGGACGTGGACACGCTGCGCTCGCTCGAGGAGGGGCTGTTGAACTTCGGCGGGTGCGCGGTAGTCATCAGCCACGACCGCTGGTTTCTCGACCGGATCGCCACGCACATCCTGGCCTTCGAGGGCGACAGCCGGGTGACCTGGTTTGAGGGCAACTATGAGGCCTATCACGAACAGCGCCGCCGCCTGCTTGGGGACGCGGCCGACCGACCCACCCGGGTTCACTTTCGTCCGGTCCGGCACGCATAAGGACCGGGCTTTCGCCGCGCGATTGGGCTATCCCCATCCGCCCGCGCCGTGGTAGCATGGACCTCCGTGTTATGAAGGACGATCCCGACACAGCTTCCGATCCAGGTTCCGGCTCCGCCGCCGCCGACGCGGAGCTCATGTACGTTCGGTGCGCCGGCTGCGGCGATTGGATGGACGTTAAGCCGGGGCAGATGAACCTGATTTCGCACAGTTACTGCCCCAAATGCTTCGCGGAAGAAATGCGGAAGCTGTCGCGCGAAGAGCCGGGCTGAAGCAATTTATTACCGCATCCCAATAATCGGGATACATACCGGGATCGCACGCGCGTGAGAAGGGCCGCGGCCGGATAGCGAGGTCGGCGGGGGGCGGCCGAATAGAGGAAGAGAACGATTCCTATTCCGATCCCGATTTTGAGGGTAGCGGTTTTGCGAGATACGTTCCGGCGCGCGGTTGGGGATCAGGTCCGCTTGACCACAAGCAGCGTGATGTCGTCCGCCGGCGGGGCGCCCTGCGAGAAGCCGTGCACATCGCGAACCAGCGACTCCACCATGTGCCGCGCCGGCCCGCCGGCATAGCGACGGATCCAATCGGCGAACCGGTCATATCCCAGTTCCACCCCGGCCAGGTTCCGCGCCTCCGTGATGCCGTCGGTAAACATCACGAGCGCATCCCCCGGATCGAAGCGCACCTCCACCGGGCTCAACATCTCCTCGAATAGCGGGACATCCGTCAATCCCATGGCGGTTCCGGGGGGCTGGAGGCGTTCCATGGTCCCGCTCGCGCGCACAAGGAACAGCGGCTCGTGTCCGGCGCGCACGACGCTCGCGCGGTGGCCCGCCGGATCGAAGCAGAAGGCCGCGAGCGTCACGAACATTTCCGACTCCAGGTCCGGCGTGAGCTTGCGATTGACCCGCCGGACGATTTCCTCGGGGCCGGCGGAGACCTCCGCATAGGTGTGGATCAGCGACCGCACGATGCTCATGATCAACGCCGCCGGGACCCCTTTGCCCGACACATCGCCGATGATGCAATTCCAGGACGGCCCGCAGGGCACGATATCGAAGTAATCGCCGCCGACATCGAGCGCGGGGACGCTGACGCCGAACACCTCGTAGCCGGGCACCTCGGGCATGATCCGCGGCAGCAGCGTCTGCTGGATGTCGCGCGCCCATTTCATTTCCTGCTGCACGCGTTCGCGCTCCGCGACGGCCTGGTAGAGCTGCGCGTTCTCGATGGCCATCGCCGCGTGCTGGGCCAGGGTCTCCACGGTGGTCACCGTCTCGTCGCCATACGGCGCGCCGCCCGCGCGGGGCCCCAGGTGGATCGCGCCCAGCCGCTTGCTGCCGATCGCGAGCGGAACGGCCACTTCGAGGGCCTCCACCGGATCCTCCTGAATACGCCCGTCGGCGTCGCGGTAGAGCGTGCGGCCCGTTTCGTGCGCGCGGGACGCCATGCCGGTGCGCCCGGCATGCACGGGAACGCCGCACGCACGCGCCAGTTCGAGCGCGCCGTCCGGCGCGCGGGCGACATACAGCCGGCTGAACCCGGATTGCGTCATGCGTTCGAACATCTCGGTCAGGTTTTCGAATAGGCGATCGGGCTCGAACTGTTTGCTGATCCGCACCGTCCATTCCTGCATGCGGTGCATCAGCGCGATGCGGCGCACGAGCGAGGAAACCATCTGGTTGAACGTCTCGGCGAGCAGTCCGATTTCGTCATTGGTGCTGACCGGGACCTGCTGTTCGAGATCGCCCTCGTGCACCTTGCGCGCGGCGCGCGTGAGGGCCTCGATCGGGCGCAGCACGCGGCGCGCAAAGACGAGCGAAAGCAGGATGGCGCCCACGCAGATCAGCAGCATGACGCCCAGCGATTGCCGGTAGATCCCGCGCACCTCGTTTTCGATCCGGCTGGGGAAGACCATGACGGCGAACCCCGGGATACCGCCGTCGGGGGTGAGCGGGCCGGCGACCCGAATCTGCCGGGTATCGGACAGGTAGACCTGCTCGTAGCGGCGCGGCAGCCGGCCGGGATCCACGCGGCCCGGCGCGCGCAGGGCGCCATCGGCGGCAAATTCATAGAGCAGGTAGCCCTGCTCGTCGTACAGCTGGAGTTCGCTGGGCAGATGGGTGACCCGGCGCGCGCCCTCGCCCTCGACGCGCAGGAATTTTTCCTTGAGCACGAAGTCGAGGCTGGACCGGACGAAGCGCTCGCGGTTGGATTTGTAATGCGCGGCCAGGTAGTTGATCGCGGCGAGATACACGGTGAACGAGCCGCTGAATTCCCGCTCGTAGAGCCGCGCGCGGAATTGCATCGCCGTCGCCCCGGTGATGCCCAGCCCGGCGATGAGGATCAGGGTGATGCCGAGCAGGAGGATCTTGTGCGCGAATCTGAAGCGGGGCGGCATGCGGTTGCTCCACCCTATTGCAGGGCGGCCAGCGCCTCTTCGCCGGTCTTGAAAAGGGCCAGCGTTTTGCCCAGTTGTAGCAGGTCCAGCGTCCGGACCAGTTTTTCGTTGACGCCGAAGAGGGCCAGTCGGCCCCGGTTGAGCATGAGGCTGCGCTGGTATTTGACCAGCAGGCCGATGGCCCGGCTGTTAAGATACGACAACGCCCGGCAATCCATCCGCACCCGCGCGCCCTGCCGCAGGCAGACCGGATCGAGCTTCTCCTTGAACAACTCGATGGTGGCCGAATCAACCGGCCCGATCAGCCGGACCGTCACCACGGGGTCCGACGGCTCGATCACCACGTCAAATGCCGGTTGGGCCATAGCTCCCCCTTTTTCCCGATGGCGCCAGTGTACCGCCGGGCCGGCGCGGCGGAAAGCGGAAAGGGATCGCGCATGAAAACTCATTTCGCGCGGGGGCCGCGTCTGGCATCCTGCGGCCCATGACGCCGAGTGCCCACCAGTTCCGGCGGTTGCTGGTCGCGGCCGAGCAGGAGGTTCTCCGTACCCTGCGCGCCCTGCCGGCGCAGCTGCGCGACAAGGCCAGGCGGGTGCCCGTCCTCTACGAACGCATTCCCTCGCCCGATCTGGGGGCGGACGGCATTGAGCCGGACACGCTCGGCCTGTTTGTGGGCGAAACCTTCCGCGACGCTTATGCCGGCGCGCACGACCTGCCCGCCCAGGTCATCCTCTTCCTCGAAAACATCTGGGACTATGCCCATCACGATCCGGATCTCTTCCGCGAGGAGGTGCGCCGCACGCTGCTGCACGAGTGGGGGCACTACCTGGGGCTGGATGAGGACGACCTCGCGGATCGAGAGCTGGACTGACGCACGCGACGCCGCGGGGTGGCTGCGGGGTTTTGGGATGGCCTCCAGCCCGCATGGTGCGGCGTCAGAGTCGCTGGATGCGGAGCTCGCGGATCGCAATTTCGGCCGATGGTATGCGCCCGCCCGCGCTGATCAGGCGGAACTCGCGGATCGCCGACCAGTCGAGTTCGCGCTGGAGCGCGCGCGGCGTCACAAGTTGCTCCAGCGATTCGTCACCGGCGAGGGTTCCCACGGGAAAATCGGCGAGGGGGATGCTCACGGTGGTCCACCCGTCGCCGTCCGAGAGGGTGTGATCCATGAGCCAGACATCGGACAGTGTGGGGACGGCGTTTGTGGGGCGATCCAGCAGCGCGATGGATAGAAACGGCGCGAGGCGGGCCGGCCGCAGGCGAAAGACCAGCCGCAGGTCCGCGCGGAATCCGGCCACGTCCACCGGCTCCTTCAGCGCGAATCCGGCGTAGGCATAGCGCCGCGCGGGGAATCGCGCCCTCCACTCCATGCCCGTGCCGTCCCACAGGATTCGTTGGTGTGTGATCCCCGCCGGGTGGAGGATTTCCGACTTGAGGAGTCGCGGATTGGCGAGGATGGCGATGCGGCGCGGCGCCCGCGGGTTGGGCGGCGGCGTCAGCGATGCGGACAGCGGCGCGGGCGGATTGTCGCGCGGGGTCCAGTCCATCGGCGCATGGCTGCAGGCCGTGAGGCCGCAGCAACCGAGGAGGCAGATGACGATCGGCGCGCGCACATGTATTCTCCGCCGCACACGATAGGGCCAGACGGAAGGCCTGTCATTTTCTAAAGGGGGGCGTCCAACGCCCCGGGTGCATGACTGATTTCTGCATCAGGCGGCATCGGGGAGGGCTGAGGGGTTGC
>CAYMCD010000130.1:0-8058 GCA_964388845.1 uncultured Verrucomicrobiota bacterium | reverse complement strand
GGATCTGGCCGGCCAGGCGGGCGAGCAGGCCGAGCCGCCGGCCCAGGTCGCGCGCGAGGGCGGCGCCCTCGTCTTTGCGCATCCGGTCCAGCCGCCGGAGCGCTTCGCGCAGGGCCGCCCGAAGCGCGGGCCAGACCCGTTCGGGCTCCTCCGCGAGGGTCTCCACATGGATGATCCCCGGAAGTTCGAGCAATTGGGAAAGCGGGATCGCGTCGTCGAGACCGAGCCGCCGGGCGGCCGCGCGAGCCGTCCGGAGATAGGCCTTCGCCATCGGCAGATTCAAGGAAACCCGCGGCGACGCGCTCCGGCCGGCCGGACGGACGTGAAGCTCGACCTGGATGCGGCCCCGCGAAAGGACCGCGCCGATTTCCGCCTGGATGCGGGCTTCCAGCGGCGCGAGCGATCTCGGCAGGGCCATCTGGATGTCCAGTTGCTTGCGGTTCACGGAGCTGATCTCGACCTCCGCCCGCAGCCCTCCCCGCTCGACCGTCGCGTGCCCGTGGCCGGTCATGCTCCGGGTGCTCATGAGGCGTCCCCTCCCCGCGCGGCGCGGCGCCGATCCCACGCTTCCATCTGTTGAACATCCTTGTCGCCGCGCCCCGAGATGTTGATCACCACGAGGTCGCGCCGTTTGAAGCGCTTCCTGCGCTTGATCGCGTAGGCGACCGCGTGCGCCGTCTCGAGCGCGGGCAGGATGCCCTCCAGGCGGCACAGCGCGTTGACGCCACGCATGGCGTCGGCGTCGCTCACGTGGTGGTATTCCGCCCGCCGTAGATCGCGCAGCAGGGCGTGTTCCGGCCCAATGGCCGCATAGTCGAGTCCCGCGCTGACGGAATGGGTCAGCTGGATCTGCCCGTCGCCGTCCTGCAGCACGTAGGTCCGGGTGCCCTGCAGGATTCCGACGCGCCCGCCGGCGAATCGCGCGGCGTGCCGGCCGGGGCGGATCCCCTCCCCGCCGGCCTCCACGCCGATCAGCGCCACGCGGCGATCCGGGATGAACGGATGGAAGATTCCGATCGCGTTGCTGCCGCCGCCGACGCACGCGATGATGTGCGTCGGGAGGCGCTTCTCCCGGGCGAGGATCTGGCGGCGCGCCTCGCGGCCCACGACGCTCTGGAAATCGCGGACCATCATCGGATAGGGATGCGCGCCCAGCGCGGAGCCCAGGATGTAATGCGTGTGGCGCACGTGGGTGACCCAATCGCGCATCGCCTCGCTGATGGCCTCCTTGAGCGTCTGCTGCCCCGCCGTGACGGCCACCACGGTCGCCCCGAGGCGTCGCATGCGCGACACGTTCAGGGCCTGGCGCTCCATGTCCACCGCGCCCATGTAGATCACGCATTCGAGCCCGAACATGGCCGCCACGGTGGCGGTGGCGACGCCGTGCTGGCCCGCGCCGGTTTCGGCGATCACGCGCCGCTTGCCCATGCGCCGCGCCAGCAACACCTGCCCGAGGGAGTTGTTGATCTTGTGCGCGCCGGTGTGGCAGAGGTCCTCGCGCTTGAGGTAGACCGTTGCGCCAACTTCCTCGGACAGCCGGGCCGCGCGGTACAACGGCGTCGGGCGGCCCACATAATCCCGGAGGCAGGCGTTCAACTCGCGGCGGAACGCGGGGTCGCGCCGCGCCCTGGCGTATTCCGCGGCGAGCTGCTGGAGGGGACTCATCAGCGTCTCGGGCACATACATCCCGCCGTAGGGACCGAAGTGTCCCAGGGCGTCCGGCTCTGTCATTCCGCGCGGCATCGCTCGATAAACGCCTTCACTTTGTCGAGGTCCTTGATCCCCGGGGCGCGCTCCACCCCGGTGCTGACATCCACGCCCCACGGACGAACCGTTCGCACGGCCGCCCGGACATTGTCCGGCGTCAAACCGCCGGCCAGCAGGACGGGCCGCGGGGCATCGGCCACCCATCGGGCGGCGGCATTCCAATCGCACACGCGACCGGTTCCCCCCGGAGCGTCCGCACTATACGAATCGAGCAAATAGGCGTCAACGGACCAGGCCCGCCAATCGTCGCTTTGCGCGGGGCCGACCCGGATCGCGCGCCACAGGGGATGCGGGAATCCGGAGAAATCCGATGGAATCTCCCGCCCGTGCAATTGCGCCGCGTCGAGCCCCGCGCGTTCGACGGTGCGGGCGACCGTTTCGGGCGGATCACCCACAAAGACTCCGATCTTCAGGATACCGGGCGGCACATCCCGGAGCCAGGGCGCCGCCTGCTCCGCGGAGACGGCGCGCCTGGATTGAGGCCAGAACACCAGGCCGATGGCGTCCGGGCGCAGGGCCGCCAGCGCGGCGACGTCCTCCGCGCGGGCCAACCCGCAGATTTTTATGAAGCAGCCCATGCCCGACCCATGAGATTTCTGACCGCGCGCGAAAGGTTCCGCTTGCGCAGGAGCTGTTCCCCGACCAGCACCGCGTGGGCGCCGGCCTGTTTGAGTTGCACCACATCCTCGGCCGTGGCGATGCCGCTCTCGCTGACGAGCAGCGCGCCGCGCGGCAGTTCCGCGGCGAGGGCGAACGTCGTTTCCAGGCGCGTCGTGAAGGTCCTGAGGTCCCGATTGTTCACGCCGATCACGCGCGCCTCCGCGTCCAGCGCTTTGCGCAGCTCAAGCCGGTTGTGGACCTCGACCAGCGGCGTCATGCCGCATTTCTCCACCAGCCTGCGCAATGCGGTGAGGCGCTTGGGCGGGAGAATCGCGCCGATCAGCAGGACCGCCGAGGCCCCGAGGGCGCGGGCGTGGAACACCTGCCATTCCTCGAGGACGAATTCCTTGTAGAGCATCGGCAACGAAACGGCCTTCCGGACGGCGGCAAAGTCCCCCTCCCCCCCGCCGAAATACGGGCCATCGAGGAGGACCGACAGGGCCTGGGCGCCGCCCGCGCGGTAGGCGGAGGCGATGCGGGCCGGATTGAATGGCGAGCGGATGAGTCCCGCGGAAGGCGAGCGGCGTTTCACCTCGGCGATCAGCCCGATCGGCGCGGAGCGCAACGCGGACTTGAAATCGGCCGGCGCGGGCGCGGCGGCGGCCCGCGCTTCCATTTCGGCCGTCGGCGCGGCCTCCATGCGCAGGTGAAGCTCCCGCCGCTTGTCGGCCACGATCTGGCGGAGGATGTTCACGCCTTGAGCCCCTGCCGGAGGTACGCCTCGATGAAGCCGTCCAGATCGCCGTCGAGAACGGCCTGCGCGTTCCCGGTCTCGTGTTCGGTGCGATGATCCTTCACCATCGTGTACGGCTGCAGGACATAACTGCGGATCTGGCGGCCCCAGGCGATCTCGCCCTTCTCCCCGTAGAATTTCTCCATCTCCCGCCGCTTCTTATCGAGCTCGTATTCGTACAGCTTCGCGCGCAGCATCTTCATGCACTTGTCGCGGTTGCTGTGCTGCGAACGTTCCGCCTGGCATTGCACCACGATGCCGGTCGGCAGGTGGACGATGCGGACCGCGGAGTCCGTCTTGTTGACATGCTGGCCGCCCGCCCCGCTGGACCGATAGGTATCCACGCGGAGGTCCTTGTCCAGAATTTCGACCTTCACGGTGTCGTCCACTTCCGCCACCACGTCGAGCGCCGCGAAGGAGGTGTGCCGCCGCTTTGCCGCATCGAACGGACTGATGCGGACCAGCCGGTGCACTCCCCGCTCCGCCTTGAGATAGCCGTACGCGTACGGGCCGCTGACCAGCAGCGAGACGCTCTTGATGCCCGCTTCATCCCCGCGCTGCATGTCGAGCAGGTCCACGGTGAATTCGCGCTCCTCGCAGTAGCGGGTGTACATCCGATGCAGCATCGCGGCCCAATCGCAGGATTCGGTCCCGCCCGCGCCGGCGTTGATGTTCACGTAGGCGTTGTGCGAGTCGAGCGGCGCCGCGAGCAGGGATTGGAGCTCAAAGCGCCGGTACTCCGCCTCGAGACGGCCCAGGCCTTCCAGCGCCTCGGCGAGGGTCTCGGCCTGTGCGGACTCCCCGGTCTCCGCCGAGGCGAGCTCCAGCAGGATGCCGATCTCCTCCTGCTCGCGCTCCATCCGGGCGAAGGGTTCGAGCGTGGCCTTCAGCGTGTTGGTCTTCTCGATGGCCGCGCGGGCCCTGTTCGCATCGTCCCAGAACCCGGGCGATGCCGCCTGCGCCTCCAATTCCTCGAGTTCCCGGCGGCGGCCCGCCACGTCAAAGAAACCCCCTCAGCTCGTCGAGCTTTCGCTGGACGAACTTCAGGCGGTCCATCATCTCGCGCATATCCGTCATGCATCACCTTGGAAACGGCCACACGATAACGAAGCGGAACGGTTTTACAACCGAGAACCGGGAAAACCCGACCGCGGCGGCCGATCAACCCTCCGCGCGCGCCGGCGCGTTAAAAAAACACTCGCGGTGGATCCGGGGAAGCGCGACACCCGCCGCCTGGAGGAAGCGGGTCGCCTCGTCAATCATGCCGTCGAGTCCGCAGAGGTAATAGTCGTGGTCCCCGATCGGAAGCTGTTCCATCCGGTCGGTGATGCGGCCCCGCCGGCAGCCGGCTACATCCTCGCGCGAAACCGACGCGTCAACCCCGCCATGTTCGCGGAGCCAGGGCAGGTCTATCAAGTCGCCGGCCGTGCGGCACCCGTAGCGGAAGGCCGCGGGGCGGACGGCGCCGGGGCTGCGGAGATAGGCGAAGAACGGGGCGACGCCCGTCCCGGTCGCGAGGAAGACAAAGGGGCGCTGCGCCGCATGCGCGCCGGGCCGGAACCAGCCGAACGGCGGGCTCACGCGAACCCTGTCGCCCGGTCGCCGGGAACAGAGAAACGGGCTGACCTCGCCGCCCTCCATCTCGCGGATAAGGAATCGCAATTCCGGGTCCGCGTCGCCGGACGCGAGGCTGTAGGGGCGCGAAACGCGGCCCGCATCCGAAAACAGCGCCATGCAGTCACCGGACGCGTGGGCGAGCCCCGCGCGCTCGATGTGCAGCTCGACGATGGCCGGGCCGTGCCGCCGGACGGCGAGGACGCGGCGCATTTCCAGGAACGCACTCATGATCCGTCGCGGGAGGTGTCCGGCCACTCCCCGACCAGGCGGACCTCCCGGTGAAGGGTGATGGAGAACCGGCGCTGCACGAGCGCGGCCATCTGGTCCGCCAGCGCGAGCACATCGCAGGCCGTGCATCCGCGCTCCGCCACGATGATGTTCGCGTGTTTTTCGTACGGGTGCGCGCCGCCCACACGCAGGGCCTTGGCGCCGGCCTGTTCCAGGTACCAACCCGCGGCCTGGCGGCGCTCGGCGCTCGACGTCGGCTCGATGTTCTTGAAGAAACTGCCCGCTGTCGGGATGCGCTGCCAATCGGGATGCCTGGCGGCGCGCAGCGCGAGGAGCTCCTGCCGGCGCATGCGGAGGCGATCGCGGTCGCCCGGCTTCAACCGCAAGCGCGCGGAAACCACGATGCAGTCCGAATCCGGTATGCGCGATGCGCGATACGCGAATCCCATTTCGTCCGGGGTGAGCTGCCGTTCCTGCCCGGCGCGGTCCATCACCGAGACCGACACCACCCGGTCCCCGATTTGCTCGCCGAACGCGCCCGCGTTGCCGGCGATGGCGCCGCCGACGGTGCCCGGGATCCCCGTGCAGCAAACCAGCCCATCCAGGCCCTGCTGGACGGCATACGTCGCCAGGTCATCCAGCCGCGTGGAGGCCTGCACCAGCACCTCGTTGCCCTCGCGCGCGACGAGCGGCCTCTCGCTGTAGAATCGGATCACCTGCCGGTCCACGCCGGCATCGCTCACCAGGAGGTTGGAACCGCCGCCGATCAGCAGAAACGGTTCCCCCGCCTCGTGGAGGGTCTCGAGGATCCGCCGCAGCTCCGCGCGCGTGGAACAGGTGGACAGGCCCCGGCACGGTCCGCCCAACCGGAAGGTTGTGTAGGCCGAGAGCCTGGGCCCGGACCGGGCCTGCTCGCCCTGGCGCGCGCGCCGGTTCATCGGGCGCTCCGATCCGCGGCCTTCCGCGCCGCCCGCAGGGAGAGCGATTCGCCATCCTCGCGGCGCGCCAGCAGCCACAGGTAGTCCGACATCCGATTCAACCAGATCAACAGATCGGGATTCTCGATCAGGCCCGCCCGCGCGAGGCTGACCGCCCGGCGCTCCAGCCGGCGGGCCACGGCCCGCGCATGGTCCAGATGGGCCGCGCCCAACGCGCCGCGTCCGCCGGGTATGACGAAGCCATCGGGCGGCGGCAGGAGGTTCTCCAGGATTTCCATTTTTCCCTCGATCGCCCGCACGTGCCCGGCCGTTATCCGCTCCTTGAGCACATTGACGTGGTCCAGGGCCGTCGCGAGTTCGGCGCCCAGGGTGAAGAGCTCCTGCTGGAGGCGCAGAATTTCCTCACGGCTCTCCTCGTGACGCGCATGGCACCGGGCAACGCCGAGGACGCTGACCAGCTCGTCGAGATCCCCATAGGCCATCGTGCGCAGCGAATCCTTCGGTATTTCCTCGCCTGAGAACAGGTACGTGGTGCCCCGATCCCCCGCCTTGGTTGTGATGCTGGTTCGCGGTTGCATGTGCATGGAGACGTTAGCCCCGATCCCATCGGCCAGCAAGCGGCGGGATGCCGATGACGTCCGATCCGATGCGGTGTGTCGCATCCGGCGCGCCCTCATCCTTCCTTGGAGGGCGGCGCGGATGCAGGGTCCAGCGCCCGGTCAATCAGGTCCAGCGTGCGCGCCAGCGCGCCCCGCTTGTCGCGGACCAGTTGGGCGGCCCGCTGGCCGAGGGAATCCCGGCGCTGTTGGCTGGAGAGCAGGTCGTCCATGGCCCGCCGCAGATTCTGGAGATCGGAAATCTGGACGATCGCGTCCGCGGTCCGGAAGTCCTCCACCACGCCGCGGAAGTTTTCCATGTAGGGTCCGCAGACGATGGCCTTCCCGTAAGTCGCCGGCTCGATCGGATTCTGGCCCCCGCGCTGCGTGAGGCTTTTACCCACGAAGATGACGTCGGCACAGGCGTAGAAATCCTTGAGCTCGCCGGTGGTGTCGAGCAGGAAGACCTGGGGGATCCCCGGGATGGGCGTCTTCCCGAGCGCGGACCTGCGGACGAACGACAGCGCGTGTTCCTTGATCTCGCGTTCGACATCGTCGCTGCGTTCCGCGTGCCGGGGGGCTAGAACGAGGGCCAGATGGCGATGCCGGGTCTTCAGACTCTTGTACACGTCCAGCAGGGCGTCTTCTTCACCGGGCCAGGTGGACCCCCCGACGATCACGCGGAAATGGGCCGGGATCTGCGCCCCGGCGAGGAGCGCGCGCGCCGCGGCCTCGCCGTCCGCGCGGGTTTCGACGACATCATATTTGGCGGAGCCCAGCACCTGGATGCGATTCCGCGGCGCGCCGAGCGCGGCGAGCCGGTCGCCGTCCGCGCGGGTCTGGACGCAGAAGAGATTGATCAGGGGCAACAGGCGGCGCGTGAACAGCCGCAACCGCCGGTAGCCCGCGAACGAACGGTCCGAAATCCGGCCATTGACCAGCGCCATCGGGATCGCGCGCGCGTGCGCCAGGCGGATGAGGTTGGGCCAGAGTTCCACCTCCACCAGCAGGAGCGCCTGCGGCTCGATCAAGTCCAGGACGCGCCGCATGATCGGCGGCAGGTCGAGGGGAAAATAGAGCAGCACGTCATCCGGATTCATTTCCCTGGCCGCCAGCGCGTGGCCCGTCGAGGTCGTCGTGGTGAGAACAAACCGGAGCGCGGGCCGCCGCGTCCGCCATTCCTTAATCAGGTTCAACGCCACGTACACCTCGCCGACGCTGACGGCATGCACCCAGACGCGACGAGGCCCCGCCAGGCGCGCCTCCACCTCCGGCGCGTAGCGACCGATGCGCTGCATGAAATCCTTGGCGTAGCCGCCCCGGCGCGCCATCCGGAGAAGGAAGCGCGGCAGCAGGGCTGAAAACCCCGCGATAAACAACACGTTGTAGAGGAACCAGACCATGCGGAGGGCCCGGAACGTCTATCCAATCCGCCCGCTTGTCAACACGGCATTCAGGGCTTGCTAGGGCTTTTGCATTCTACCAGTCGAAGTGACGTTTATTGAGGAGGTTGAGTGAG
>CAYMCD010000129.1:0-8164 GCA_964388845.1 uncultured Verrucomicrobiota bacterium | reverse complement strand
CGCGTTGGCCTCGGGCGTCCCGCCGATGGCGACAATGCGCGCGACGCCGGCCGCGCCCGCGCGGGCGAGGACATCGGGCAGGCTCCCGTCCTCATCGACGGCATCGAGGTGGGCGTGCGTGTCTATGGCCGGCATGGCATCCGTCCGCCTTCAGGGAGGGCCGGCGGCCTCCGGGCGCGCGTATTGCAGCAGCGTCAGGAACGGGCTCCCGCCCCACCGGGCGCGCAGATCGGCCTCCAGCTCGGCGGCGCGCGCGCCCTGCCCCGCCGCGCGCAGCATCAGGAGGTAGCGGCCGGCCGCGCGGATTCCGGATTCGGCGTCCGGGGCCAGCTCGATCGCCTTTTCGTAATGGCGCGCGGCGTCTTCCGGGAGTTCGTTCAGCGCGAGCAGTTCCGCGATCTTTTCGTTGAGCAGCGCGCCCTCGCGCACCTTCAACCGGTCGCGCGCGTAGGCGAGCCCGGCGTTCAGGCGCCCTTCACGGACCAGTTGGTTGACGCGGCGGAGCCAGGCCCACTCCACCTCCGGCCGGTCTTCGTCTTCCAGAATCCGGATCTGTTGATCGAGGGGGACCGCGAACGGCCGGTAGAGCGGATCGCCCACCACGGTGATCTGCCAGGAGAACGACGGCATCGCCAGGTAGGTGCTTTCGGCCAGCGTCAGCCCGCGGCACAGGCGATCGAGCAGGATGTTCACCTGCGGGGTCGTCGCGAGGAACGGTTCGCGCACCGCGCCCCAGGTGGCCGCCGCGCGGCGGGCCAGCAGCGGGCCGCACCAGTACGCGTCCGCGGACCGCAGCGATTTCGCGTTCGCGGAGTGGTTGTGATAGGCCAGCGCGCCGGCGCGGAAGGCGAAGCCCGTGCGGAGGAACGGGCCGGCGACCCGTTCGGCGTACCACCCGAAATAGAACGCCGCATCGTTCATCGGGAACTGCCGCGCGAAGACCTGGTCGGTGTTGTCCGCGATGCAATCGTAGCCCTCGCGCTGAAGGCGGGCGATGGATTCGGCGAGCCAATAGTCGCCCGCCTGGTAGTCGTCCGCATGCGGGCCGCGCAGGTCAAAGTAGGCGCGCCCGTGCAACCCGTGGCGCTCGGCGTCCAGCGTGTCGCGCATCATCCGCCGGACGACCCCGGGGTCCGGCCCGTCGAGGCGGGTCGCCAGGAGGAGGAAAAGCCCGCCCGGTTCCCACCGCAGCTGGTTGTAGAGCGGGTTGCCCACGCGCCCGCGTATGTCGTACGGCGGGAAGAGGAGCAGCGTCAGTTCCGAATCCACGGCGGCCTCGTCGCGCTGCGGGGCGTGGTTGAGCCAGACCTGGGCCCGCTGGATCACGCGCGGCTCGGTGCCCTCGATGAGGGCCGGCACGCCGTGGAACGAGCACAGGACCCGGACGCGGGAGCGCACCGTGTTCCATTCGCTCTCGTGGGGGCGGACCCGCCTCGGGCTGCGTTTGACCTGGTCAATCCATCCGTTCTCGCGCAGCCACGCGAGCAGCGGGTCGCGCAGGCGCTTCTCATAGACCCACCGGCTCATCACTTCGCCTTCGGGCAGGTCCAGGGCGCAGATGCGATCCTCCGAGATTTCGCGCAGCGCGCAGTATTCGCGCGCGAGCGCCAGCGACTCGGGCACCGCGCGGTTGGCCAGCAGGACCAGGCCCGCCCGGTCATCCGCGCGGCCCGGCGCGACGGCGAGCAGCAGGCCCGCGGCTATGCGCCCGACGGCGCGAACCGCGAGGATGGATCGGCGGCCGCTCATGGCGCGGGTCGCGGGTGCGGCGCGAAGATGAACCGGACCGGCGCGTGCAGCGGGGGCACGCGCGCCCGGTTCACCGCGAGGGTTTCGTCATCCGCCCCGATCGGATTGCGGATGTTCAGGATCGCCCACGGATCCCAGTAGGTCGCGGCGATGCTTTCCTCCGCGAGGGCCTTGAACTGGCCGTCCACGATCACGGAACCGGTGAAGACCCACCCGGAGGGCGGAAGCGCGCGGCCGGTGCGGATGTTGTAGGCGATGGTCTCCGCGGGGAAGGCCCGCGCGGCGCCGTCCGCGCCGGGCCACTGCACCCAGATATCCACGCGCGGCCCGCGCGGCGGACCCTCGCCGGGCTCCGCGTGGGGCGGGCCGGGTTCCAGATCGAGCAGCAGCAAGGCGGTCTGGAGGTCCAGCGGGCTGCCCTGCATGACGAAGATGCTCTCGTGGGTTTTTCCGCCCGGCCCGCAGATCAGCAGTTCGATCGGGCCCTCCGCCTGGTTGACGAACCCGGTGGCCACAACCCAGCGGCCCACCGGATCAAGCGCCACCGAACCGAGCGGTTTCAGGCGTTCCTCAACGACCGCCGGCGGCAGGCGCGGCGTGGCGCATCCGGGCCCCGCCAGCGCGGCGAAGGCGAGGGCGAGGGACAGGGACATCAATCTATGATGGAGAACGCCTGGAGCGCTTCGGTGCATTTTCGATATTGTTCCTCGTAGGACAAAAGCTGCGCGGCGGGTGCGCCGCTGGCCCTCGCCAGCGACAGGGCCTCGCGCGCGGCGCGCGCGGCGCGCTCATATTCGCGTCCGATGAAGTGCGCCTCCGCCAGGGTGGACCATACGTGGAAGTCGTCCGGCCTGGCCAGCAGCGCCCCGCGCGCCAGTTCGATGGCCCGCGCGGGATTCCGGAACGAGGGGTCCTCCGCGGTGGCGTACATCCACGCCAGATTGTTCAGCGCGCCGGGATCCATCGGATGAGTCCGGAGGATGCCCTCCAGCAGGGTCCGGGCCGCCTCGTAGCGACGCATCTGCATCAGCGCGCTGGCGGCGAGAAAACGCGCGGGCGCGTGGTCGTCGTGCTTCCGGATAATCTCGCGCAGTACGGCCAGCGCCTCGAGGTGTTTGTAGCGCGCGACCAGCTCCTGGGCGCGGGCCAGCTCCGCCGCCATGGGGTAGACGCTCTCGCCGGCCCTTCTCACCGGCTCGGGGGGCGGCGGGTCCTCGCTTCGCGCGGCGGGGGCCGGCGCCCAGCCGGAAAGCAGGAGGGTCACCGCAAATCCGGTTCGAAACGCGGCCTTCATCGGTCAGGGCGACTCCACCCAGATGGCGTCCGGTTCCTTGCGGGTGATTTCGACGCCGGCGGGCAGCGAAACCACCACCGGCAACTGCCGGCGCTCGCCCGACGATAAGCCGGTGCAATCAACGAACGCGGTCAGGTTGGTCGAGGAGAGGTGCTGGAGCGCGTCGGAACGGCCCCGCAACGAAATCGCCACGGTGGTGTGGTCCTGCTCCAGCCGGATGGGCGGGGTCCCCGGCAGGACCAGCAGGTGCAGCGGGATGTCGGACAGATCGAGCGCCGTGGAGCGCTCCACGATCCGCACGTCAATGCGCGCCCGGTCCGGCTCGACGCGGGCGCTCCACACCTCGCTCGGCGCCTGGATCACGCGGGTCAGCGAGAACGATTTCAACCGGCCCTCCAGGTCAATAGGGGCCGTCTTGACCTCCGCGATTCCCGCCAGGCGCCCCTCGGGCCCCTGCAGCCGGACCTCCGCGGGCGCGCACGCGACCTCCGCCAACTCGTAGCCGTCCGGCGGGTTCCCGATGATGTCGGCGCGCACCTTGACCGGCCGCTCGCCTTCCCGGTCCAGCGTCAGCGTGATTTCGGGCGGGTCTATGCTGACCGCGCGCGCCCCGCCGGGCACCTTCACGGCCTGCGGATGGAGCCGGATCTCCTGCGCGCCGGCCACCGAGCGCCCGCGCAGGTCCACCTCGATGATCAACTGGTCGCTGGCAAGATACCGGATGTCGCTCTGCGATCCGCGGCACTGGACGTCCACCACATCCACGGACCGGTCCAGCACGCCCCACCCCTCGTCCTGCAGGACCTTGACGGGCACCCCGCGGACCACCGTGGTGAAACTCGTGATTTCGCGTAGGGCGAACCACGCGATGACCGCGAGCAGGAGCGAGACCAGCTTGAGGCCGCGGTTGTTGCGCACGGCGCGCCAGATCGCTGAAAACTCAAGCGCCATGCGGCGATCCTTTCACAGGCTCGGCCCCCATACGGGCCCGCGGCCGCAGCAGCCGCGCGTATTCGATCCAGCGCCGCACGCGCGACGCGTGCGCGCGCCCCGCCTTGCGCGTGCGGACCAGCGTGTTCAGCAGGAAGCGCTCGAGCCGGTCAATCTCGATCCCGCGTCGCAGCCGGCCCCGGAAGGCGATGGAGACGGCGCCGGTCTCCTCGGAGACCACGATCACGATCGCGTCGGTCTCCTCGGCCAGCCCGATCGCCGCGCGGTGCCGGGTGCCCAGCGAGCGGCTCATCTCGGGCTTCTGCGACAGCGGGAACAGGCAGCCGACCGCGGCGATGCGATCCCCCCGAATGATCAGCCCGCCGTCGTGCAGCGGATTGTTGGGAAAGAAGAGCGACGTGATCAGCTCGGGGGTCACCCGCCCGTCGAGCGGCGTCCCGGCCTCCTGGTAGGGCGCGGTGCTGACCCCGCGTTCGATCGCGATCAAGGCGCCGATCTTGTTCTCCGTGAGCCGCCGGACCGCCTCGACAATCGCGTCCACCAGCGAGCGCTCGCCGTCCGGGCTGCCGGCCAGGTGGCGCGGGCCCAGCTCCGCGAGGGCGCGCCGGATTTCCGGCTGGAAGATGATGAGCAGCGCGACCGAGAGGTAGACGGTGAACCGCTGGATCAGCCAATTCAAGGTGTCGAGTTCGAAGAGATAGGTCAGGCCCAGCAGCGCGGCGTACACGATCGCCAGGCCCGAGAGCACCTGCGCCCCGCGCGTGCCCTGGAAGAACAGCAGGATGTAGTAGATCGCCGCGGCCAGCACGGCGATCTCCAGCAGGCCGTTGATCTCGGGAAATAGGATGCGGTTTGGAAAGGTCATGCCGTCGTCACCCGACCGGCCCGCAGGATAGCGATCAAACGGGCCATCTCGCAAGATTCCATTACATCGTGCACGCGGACGATCTGCGCCCCCTCGCCCAGCGCGTAGGCGAGCGCGGCGAGGCTGGGCAACAGGCGCTCCTCCACGCCGCGGCCGGTCAGGTGGCCGAGGAAACTCTTGCGCGAAAGGCCCACGAGCAGCGGGCGCCCCAGCGCATGAAACGCGCGCAGGCCGGAGAGCAGGGTCAGGTTGTGTTCAAGCGTCTTGCCGAAACCGATGCCGGGATCAACGGCGACCTGGAGCGGATCAATGCCCGCTGCGGCCGCCGCCCGGAGCCGCTCCTCCAGGAAGGCGCGCACCTCGTTGACGACGTCGGCATACACCGGCTGTTGCTGCATGGTCCGCGGCGTGCCCCGCATGTGCATCACCACGAGGCCCGCGCCGGATCGCGCCACGACCGGGGCCATCTCCGGATCCCCGCGGAGCGCGCTGATGTCGTTCACGATGTGCGCGCCCGCCGCGAGGGCGGCGACGGCGACGGCGGCCTTCGTGGTGTCCACGGACAACAAACACCCGGCGCGGCCGGAGAGCCCCTCGATCACCGGCGCCACGCGCCGGAGCTCCTCCTCCACCGGCACCGGTTCGGCGCCGGGCCGGGACGATTCGCCGCCGATATCGAGGATCGCCGCCCCCTCGGCCGCCATCTGGAGCCCGCGCGCCACGGCCCGTTCCACATCCCGGTAACGGCCGCCGTCCGAAAACGAATCGGGCGTCACGTTGAGCACGCCCATGAGGATGGGGCCCGAGGAACAATCGAGCACGCGATCCCGACAGCGCCACGTCAGCGGGGCCGGCTTCATCGCGGCGGCGGCCTTCAGGCCAGCGAGGGCCGCGCATCGGGCCCGATGACGGGGTTCGGCGCGGGGGGTGTCGCGGGGGCGACGGGCGCCGGCACGGGCGCGTCCGCGGGCGGCGGCGAACCGGACGTCCCGCTCCGCTCGGCCTCCGACAGGATGCGGCCGTGGTGGATCAGGTCGAGCACCTCGGCGCCGTCGAGCGTCTCGCGCTCGATCAACAGGCGGGTGATCAGGTCGAGCTTGTCCCGATGCGACTTCAGGATCTCGATGGCCTTCGCGTAGGCCTCGCGCAACAGGCGGTTGACCTCCTGGTCAATGCGCTGGGCGGTCGCCTCGCTGTAGTCCTGGTTCCGCGAGACCTCGCGGCCGAGGAACAGCAGCTCCTCGCGGTCGCCGTACGATTGGGGTCCGAGTTCCTGGCTCATGCCCCACTCGCAGACCATCATGCGGGCCAGCCGGGTGGCCTGCTTCAGGTCGTTCTGCGCGCCGGTCGTGATGTCGCTGCACGCCAGCTCCTCCGCCGCGCGCCCGCCCATGAGCCCCACGAGCATGCCGACCAGCTTGCGGCGGCCCTGCGTGTAGCGGTCCTTCTCCGGCAGCTGCATCGTCGCGCCGAGCGCCTGGCCGCGGGGAATGATGGTGACCTTGTGGACCGGCTCGCCCTCCTCCTGCAACGCGATGACAATGGCGTGCCCGGCCTCGTGGTAGGCCGTCAACTTCTTCTCCTGCTCGTCGAGCAGGCGGCTGCGCCGCTCCCGGCCCCACCGGACCTTGTCGCGCGCCTCCTCCAGATCCTTCAATTCGACGGCCTCCGCGCCGCGCCGCGCGGCGAGCAGCGCCGCCTCGTTCACAAGGTTGGACAGATCCGCGCCCGAAAATCCCGGGGTGCCGCGCGCGACGCGGCGCAGCTCGGCATCCTTCGCCAGCTTGATCTTCTTGGTGTGGATCTTGAGGATCGCCTCGCGGCCCTCCAGCGACGGCAGGTCCACCACGATCTGGCGGTCGAAGCGGCCCGGGCGCAACAGCGCGTTGTCCAGCACGTCGGGCCGGTTCGTCGCGGAGATGATGATGATGCCCTCCTGCGTGTCGAACCCGTCCATCTCGACCAGCAGCGCGTTGAGCGTCTGCTCGCGCTCGTCGTGGCCGCCGCCGATCCCGCTGAAGCGGCTCCGGCCCACCGCATCAATCTCGTCAATGAAGATGATGCACGGCGCGTTCTTGCGGGCCTGCTCGAACATGTCGCGCACGCGCGACGCGCCGACGCCGACGAACATCTCGACGAAATCCGATCCGCTGATGCTGAAGAACGGAACGTTCGCCTCGCCGGCGATGGCCTTGGCGAGCAATGTCTTTCCCGTGCCCGGCGGGCCGACAAGCAATACGCCCTTCGGAATGCGGCCGCCGAGCTTCTGGTAGCGCTTCGGGTCCTTGAGGAATTCGACGATCTCCGTGACCTCCTCCTCGGCCTCCTCCACCCCGGCGACATCGGAGAAGGTGATGCGGTTCTTGCCCCGGCTGAGCAGCTTGGCCCGGCTCTTGCCGAAACTCATCGCGCCCTTGCCGGCGATCCGCATCTGGCGCATGAACAGGAAATACAACAGGCCCATCACCAGCAGGAACGGGATCGCGCCGGAAAGGATCTGCCACAGGTACGGATTCTGCGGGACGACTTCAAAGGCCACGCCCTTCTCGGTGAGCCTCTGCTGCACCTCGTCGGTGGAGGCGATGTTGACGCGGAACTTCTTGTGCCGCCCGGTCTTCTCGTCCAGGTCCACCAACTCGCCGCGGACGAAGCGGAACCCGGACATCTCCATCACAATCTCGGCCTTGCGGATCTTGCCCTCCTCCATCATCTGGAGGAAATCCGGGTTGTAGGGCACCTTCTGGATGCGCTCCGGTCCGTGCGAGAACATCTGGAACACGAACAGCAGGACGGCCAGGAGCAGGAACCAGACCGCCATGCCGCGAAAAGGCATGCGCGAGTTGCCCGGCGCCGGTTCCGTGGGTTTGTTGGGTGTTTCCATCCGCATGTTCCTGATAGTTGAAAACCAGCCGGTTAAGGTACGCCAGTGGCCGGATCAGTACAAGGCCGTATGGCGAACTTCCTTCAGCGCGTTCAGCGCGACGCTGCGGGCCCCCTCGGACGGCACGGCCCAGCGCCGGGCGACCCGGTAGCCGGGCACCCAGACGACCTCGTCGCCACACGCCACCACGGGGACCCGGCCCCGCCGGACGCGGGGCACCTTGGCGTCCACAAAAATATCCTGCAGCTTCGCCGAACCGGCCAGCCCGATGGGCGCGATGCGCGCCCCCGGCCAGGGCGGCCGCACGGTGAGGACTTCTCCCCGCCGGGGCGGCCGGATCGTGGCCGTGGACGGAACGGCGCCCGGCGCCCGGCGCGAAGGCCGCGCGATCCCGGTCGTCCGCTCCGCCGTCAGCGCCACGCCG
>CAYMCD010000128.1:0-8169 GCA_964388845.1 uncultured Verrucomicrobiota bacterium | reverse complement strand
GCGGCGATTCCCGTGCGCGTGATCAACCCCGGCGCGCGCGCGCGCACCGTCCGCGCGCGGCTCGGGCGCGGGCGTGCGACGGCGTTCAGCCCGGTGCTGGTCGCGGCGGGCGGAGCGGCCGATCTCGTGGTCCGCCTCCCCCGCGAACCCGCGCCGAAGAATCCGGTCGAGATCGAACTCACCAGCGACGGCGCGGTTTTTTTCCGCCACGCCTGCGACGTCCGGTTCCTGGCGGACGGCGACAGTCTGGCGCGCGATTCGCGCGTCCTCATCGAGGCCGGCAGCACGCGCCCGGGCCACGCCCTCGCCGCACTCGCCGACGGCCGGACGCGCGCGGACGCCGCCGATCTCGCGGGCGGCACGTGGAGCTCGGACGATCAGCCGGCGCCGCACACGATCCGGATGCGCTTCCCCCAACCCACCGCCGTCAGCGAAGTGCGGTTGCATTGGCCGGAGCTCCATGGCGTCCACCAGACCGCGCGGCAGCTGATCCTGACCGGGCATACCGCCGACGGACGCCGGGTGGAACTCGCGCGCGGCGACCCGGACGAGCCGGCGCCGGAAACCGTCCTGGGTTTCGACACCATCCAACTGGAGCGCGTCGAACTGACGATGCCGGCGGGTGGCGGGGCCGCCGCTTCGTCCAACCTGTTGTGGCTTTGCGAGATGGAAGTGCGTTGACAGCCCTCGCGCGGAGAAGTAATAGAGCATCATGGAAGTGATCATCCAGACCGACGCCCATTCGGCGAGCGTTGTCGCCGCGCGGCTCATCTCCCACCTGCTGCGCGAAAAGCCCCACGCGGTTCTCGGTTTGGCCGCCGGCCAGACCCCGATCCCGCTCTACAACGAGCTGGTGCGGAAATACCGCGAGGGACACATTGATTTCAGCCGCGTCACCACGTTCAACCTCGACGAATTCGTCGGCCTGGCGCCCGATCATCCCGCCTCCTATCGGAGTTTCATGTTCAAACAGTTTTTCGACCACGTGAATGTGAAGCCGGAAAACATTCACATTCCCGACGGACGCGCCGCGGACGTGCCCGAATACTGCCACCACTACGAGGCGTTGATCCGGAAGGCGGGCGGCATAGACCTGCAGATTCTCGGCATCGGCACCGAGGGCCACATCGGGTTTAACGAGCCCACGTCCTCGCTCGCGTCCCGCACGCGCACCAAGACCCTGACGCCGCGGACCCGCCGCGATTTCGCGGGGCTGTTCGGCGGAGAGCACCGCGTGCCGAGGTACATCCTCACGATGGGACTGGGCACCGTCATGGAGGCGCGCCAGTGCATGCTGCTCGCGTTCGGCAAGGCGAAGGCCAACGCGATCGCGCGCGCGATCGAGGGGCCGGTGACGTCCATGCTGCCGGCGTCCATCCTGCAGATGCACCCCGTCGCCAAGGTCTTCCTCGACCACCCCGCCGCGAGCCTGCTGCAGAACACCAGCTACTACCAGTGGGTCTACGACGGCAAGCCCGAGTGGCAGAAATTCTGATTCCGCGCCCGCGCGTCACCGGATCGAGACGACGACGGTTTCATCCGCCCGCCGGGACCCGAGGTCCACATCCAGCGCGGGGCGCGCTGCGGCGTTTCCTTTTTCACCAGGTCGTCCAGCGGCAGGCGTTCGGGCGATGGGCGCCCCGTTCACCAGCGCTTCGGCGGGCGCGGCGGAGAGACCGTGGAAACGGAGGCGGATGCGCCGTTCCGCCGGCGCGCGCGGACGCCCACCGCCGGCCACGACCGGTTGACGACATGGAACGTGGCGCGATCCTCAAACCCCTCCGCGCCGCGCTCCTCGACGCGGATCAGCGTTTCGGACAAAAACCGGATCCGCAGGGAATCGTCAAGGATGTGGGGCGTGGGTACCGGGGCGTGGGTACCGGGCCGCGGGTGTCGGACTGCGCGGGTAGCAAAGTCCAATGGCCCGCTCAGCGCAAGTTTGCGCGGACCCATCGCGCAAGATTCCTCTTGCCCGGGGGGACAGCTAATGATAATCGCGTATCAATAAAGCCATGCCCCGGCAACGCCAGACACAGCAGCGCAGCGCGATCCACCGCGCGATGAAGGAGGCTGGACGGCCGTTGAGTCCAACCGAATTGCTCGCCGCCGCGCGGCGCGGGCGTCCGGACCTCGGCATGGCCACCGTGTACCGCACCATCAGGAAATTGGTGGAGGACCGCCAGGCGGTTGCCGTGGACATTCCCGGCGAACCGGCCCGCTATGAACCGTCCGGCAAGCCACACCACCACCATTTTCTGTGCCGGGCCTGCGGGCGCCTGCTCGAACTCGAAGGCTGCCCGATCCCCCTCCGCGGGCTCGCCCCGGGTGGGTTTGCCGTGGAGGGGCACGACCTCACGCTGTACGGCACGTGCCCGGACTGCGGGCCGCGACGTCCCGCCCCCCGGAAGCGGCGCTGACGCGCGCGGGCGGACACCCTAACAACGGTCGAGCGCGGCCACGCTCTCAATGTGGCCGGTGTGCGGAAACATGTCCACCGGCTGAACGGGGCCCAGCCGATACAGCCCGTCGGCGCACAGCGCCTGCGCGTCGCGCGCGAGGCTGGCGGGATTGCAGCTGACATAGACGATGCGCGGCGGGCGCGAGGCGCGCAATTCGCGGACAAGATCCGGGTGCAGCCCGGCGCGCGGCGGGTCCACGATCGCCAGGTCGGCCGCGAGGTCCGCGGGCAGTTCGCGCGCCGCGCGCGCGTAGTGCTTGAGGTCCAGCGCGAGGAACCGCGCGTTCCCGATCCCGTTGGCCCGCGCGTTCGCCTCCGCGTCCGCCAGCGCGGCGGGCTCCAGCTCGCAGCCGACAACCGCCCGGCACCGGCCCGCGAGCCAAAGCGCGATCGTGCCCGTGCCGCAGTACAGGTCGTGGACGATCTGGTCCGGTCGCGGGTCCGCGATCCGCTCCACCTCGCCGTAGAGGCGCGCGGCCTGCGCCGTGTTGGTCTGAAAAAACGAAGTCGGCGAGATGGCGAACCGAAGCGCGCCCAGCCGCTCCGTGATGAAGCCCGGTCCGCGCACCGCGACGTCCGATTCGCCGCGCGCGACGGTGTTCTTCCGCGTCGTGACGCCGTTGACGAAGGTCGTGAGCCTCGGGCCCAGCGCCGCGGCCAGCGCGACATCGAGTTCCGCCATCCGATCGGGATCGTGCGCGGAGGTCACGAGGTAGACCATGAATTCCCCCGTCGCCTCCGCCTTTCGCACGACGAGGTTCCGCAGGAATCCCGCATGCGTGTGCGTGCTGTAGACACTCAGGCCGCGCGCGCGCCCGAAAGCCTTCACGACTGACAGCGCCTCGTTCATTTCGGGCGCGGCGATCGAGCAGCGATCCACATCCACAATCTTGTCGAACCGGCCCGGCACATGGAACCCGAGCGCATAGTCGCGCGGCTTCGCGAGCGCCGCCGCGTCCATTTCCTCCGACAACAGGAAGCGCCGGTCGCCGAACGAAAATTCCAGCTTGTTCCGGTATCCGAATTCGCGCGGCGCGGCGAGGGGTTCCGCCACCGGGTGCCCCGCGAATCCGCCGATGTGCGCGAGCGCGTCGGCCACCTGCTTGCGTTTCACCCGCAACTGCTCGGCATAGCCGACATGCTGCCACTTGCACCCGCCGCATACGCCGAAATGTTCGCAGGCCGGGTCGCGCCGGACCGGCGCGGCCTCCAGCACGCGGAGCAGGCGCGCCTCGAGGTAGTTCCGTTTGATCTTGGTGACCGAGGCCGCCACCCGGTCGCCCACGGCCACGGCGCCCGAGACAAACACCGCCAGTCCGTCCTCCAGCTTCCCGAAACACGCGTCCCCATCGCCGAGATCCGTGATCGTCACCTCAACGGACTGCCCCTTGGTATGCATGACCGCAGTAGTAGCCGGATCAACGGCCTTCGTCCACACTCGCGGACAACGTGTCACTCCCCAGTCTATGCCGGAGGACAAAGATCGCCGGTAATCGGCAGGGCGCGGTCTCCGGCAGCGAACGCGACTTCTTCATCATCGGCGAAGGGCCGTTGGGGTGTTTCACATCCTCTGCTCGGCTGTCATTTATTGCAGGGCTGCGCCGGCTTTCAGTCACCTTTGCGAAATCGCGCCGGCACGCCAGATGCGACCCGCCGGCACAACGGGGTCAGGCCACGCGAGTTATAGGTTGGCCCAATCTAATAAAATGCCGCTCGCGCACGCTGGCACCTTAAATGCTTCAGCCACTGTTCCTGGGTCCAGTCAGCCTGAGGGGAGAGATGCCATGCCGAAAATCCGCGTGTGCTGGATTCCCGTATATTGCGCGTGTGCGGCCGCCTGTTTGGGAGGCGACTGGAACCGCGATGGACTTGGCGACATCTGGGCGCTGGTCCACAACGCCACCAACCTCACCCACCTCGAGGACACCGACGGCGACGGCGTCCTCAACTGGGAGGAGAGCGTCGCCGGCACCGACCCGAGGGATTTCCACTCGGTTCATGCGCTCCGTCCCCGGGCCGCGCCGGGGACCAATGCCGCGCCGGAATGGACGGCGCTGCGCGGAAAACGGTATTCGCTCCTGACCCGTGACCGTTTCGAACTTCCGGACTGGTCGGTCGCGGCCACGTGGACGGGAAGCAACGGAGTCCTCTCCACCCTTCCGCAGGCGGGGCCCGCCGGAAGCGTGTACTGGAGCGTCCGGGTGGAGGAGGTGGACAGCGATGGCGACGGCCTCTCGGATTGGGAGGAACTCACGATCGGCCTCCAGCCGCACACGAACCGGAGCCACCGCACGAACAACACCGACTCGAACAAGGTCGCGGTGGCGATGCGGGCCACCAACTGGGTGACCGTCGCCGCGATTGACGCCTCGATCAGCGAAGACTGGCCGGACCCCGGCGTCTTCGCGATCCGGAGGACCGGCCGCATAGACCGCGTGACAGTGCCGTTCACCCTCTCCGGTTCGGCCGTGCCGGGATCCGACTGCACGGTGTCCACCAACGGCTCGATCACGCTCGAACCGGGCATCCGCGAGGCCTGGGTATTCGTCGCCCCGCTGGCGGACGCCGCCGCGGAAGGCGCGGAAACCGTCGTGCTCACGCTGGACACTTCGACGGCCTACCGCCTCGGCGCGTCCGTGTCCGCCACGGTCACCCTCGCAGATGCGTCCGCACCGACCGCGCTGCCGCACAAGCCCGCCGCGCGCTTCCTCTCGCAGGCGACGTTCGGCGTCACGACGCAGGAGCTCGCGCAGCTCGCGGGCATGGGGATCGAGGCGTGGATGACCAACCAGTTCGCGATCCCGCCCTCGTTCCACAGCTCCTACATGCAGACGGTCTACACGGCCTACTCGAACGATGTCTGGAGCTCGCACAAGGACCTCGTCTGGTGGTGGCGGAGCGTCCACGCGCCCGATCAGCTCCGCCAGCGCATGGCCTGGGCCCTGAGCCAGATCTTCGTCGTGTCCGACGCCAGCGACCGGCTGGCCGGCGAGATGGACAGCATGATCTCGTTCTACGACATGCTCGTCGGCCGCGCCTTCGGCCTCTTCGCGGATGTGCTCATGGACGTGACGCTGCACCCGGCGATGGGCATCTATCTCAGCCACATGGGCAACGAGAAGGCCGACCCCGAAACCGGCCGTTTTCCCGACGAAAACTACGCGCGCGAGGTCATGCAGCTCTTCTCCATCGGCCTCTGGGAGCTTAACCCGGACGGCACGCGCCGGTTGACCAACGGCCTTCCGATCCCCACCTACCAGAACGGCGACATCACGGAGCTGGCCCGCGTGTTCACCGGCTGGAGCTGGCCGCAGGGCGACACGAACGTCTGGTGGGAGTTCTACTGGCCCGACAATTACAGCCTCAACGGGCCGATGCGGGCCTGGCCGGATTACCACGACACGAATTCCAAGACGCTGCTGCGCGGCCGCGTGCTGCCCGCCGGGCAGACGCCCCTGCGCGATGTGCAGGATGCCGTCAGCAATCTGTTCCTCCACCCGAGCACCGGACCCTTCATCTGCCGCCAGTTGATCCAGCGCTTCACCACCTCGAACCCCGGCACCGGTTACGTGGGGCGCGTCGCGTCCGCCTTCGCCGACAACGGCGCGGGCGTCCGCGGAGACCTGAAGGCGGTCCTCCGGGCGATCCTGCTCGACCCGGAGGCGCGCGACCCCGCGCGCCTCGACGATCCGGCGTGGGGCAAATTGCGGGAACCCTACCTCCGCCCGGTCCATCTCGCGCGCACGTTCAACGCATCCTCGTCCAACCAGTTTTTCGAACTCTGGCGGCTCGACGAGATCTACGCCATGCGGCCGATGGGTTCGCCCAGCGTGTTCAATTTCTACTCCCCGAATTTCATGCCGAACGGCCCGCTGAAGGACGCCGGGCTGTTCGCGCCCGAATTCCAGATCGTCACCGACGTGACGGCGGTGATGGCGGTCAACCACATGTATGGCGCCATGGAGTATGGCGGCCTGAACCGGTGGGCCGGCGACCCCGAAACCGATGTCCGGCTGGATCTCGCGCCGCTGGCCGCGCTCGCGGCCGAGCCCGACGCGCTGATCGCCGCGCTCGACCGCACGCTGACCTACGGGACGCTCGCACCCGCCCACCACCAGGTGATCCGGGAGGCGCTGGCGCGCATCCCGGCCTCCGACCCGGAGGGACGCGCGCGAATGGCGCTGTACCTGTTCTCGACCTCGCCCGCGTTTGCCGTCCTCAAGTGAAAGGAGCCCCCATGCCCCGCCCCATCACCCGCCGCCGGTTCCTCGGCCAGGCCAGCTGCGCCGCCATCGGATCAACCGCCCTGTTCAACACGCTGTTGAATCTGCGCCTCGCCGGCACCGCGGCGGGACAGGGCGCCGGCAACGACTACAAGGCGCTGGTCTGCCTGTTCCTCGCCGGCGGCAACGATTCGTTCAACATGCTGGTCCCGCGGGGGCCGGCGGAATACGCCGAATACGCGGCCATCCGCCGCGACCTGGCGCTGCCGCAGGAGGCCCTGCTGCCGCTCAACCCGCTCAACGCGGTCGGCCGGCAGCTCGGCGCGCACCCGGCGATGACGCACGTGCAGCAGTTGTTCGAGGCCGGCCAGCTCGCTTTCGCCGCGAATATCGGCACCCTCGTCGAACGCATCACCAAGGAGGAGTACGAAAACGACACGGCGCCCGTCCCGCTGGGGCTCTACTCGCACTCCGACCAGATCCAGCAGTGGCAGACCTCGGTCCCCGACCGCGCCAGCGGGCTCGGATGGGGAGGGCGCGCCGCCGATCTGCTCGCGGGCCTGAACGCGAACCAGCGCATCTCGATGAACATCACGCTGAGCGGAAGCAACGTGTGGCAGGCGGGCGAGCAGGTCGTCGAATACTCCGTCACGCCCGACGGCAGCATCGGCCTCGACGGCGTCGCGGGCACCTGGAACTACAACAACGTCCGCGGCGCCGCCGTGGACAGCCAGCTCGATCTCGAGTACCGCAACCTGTTCGAGCAGACGTTCGTCCGGAAGACGCGCGGCGGTATCGAGACACACCAGCTGTTCATGAACGCCCTCAATTCGGCCCCCGCCCTGGCGACGGCGTTTCCACAGGATTCATGGCTCGGCGAACAACTCCGGATGGTCGCCCGCGTGATCTCCGCCCGCGCCCTGCTCGACGTGCGGCGCCAGACCTTCTTCGTGATGTACGGCGGATGGGACCACCACGACGAGGTGATCAACAGCCAGCAGGAGATGCTGGGCGAGGTCAGCGCCTGTATCGGCGCCTTCCAGGCCGCGATGGCGGAGATCGGCACGACCCAGGACGTCACGCTCTTCACGGCCTCCGATTTCGGGCGGACCCTCACGTCGAACGGCGCGGGCTCGGACCATGCCTGGGGCGGCAACCAACTGGTTGCCGGCGGCGCCGTCGCCGGCCGGCGCGTTTTCGGCCAGTACCCGGACCTCTACGAGGACAATCCGCTGGACACCGGGCGCGGACGCCTGATCCCCACCACGTCGGTGGACGAATATTTCGCGGACCTCGCCCTGTGGTTCGGCGTGGACAAGGCCAACCTGCCGCTCGTCCTGCCCAACATCGGGCGCTTCTACAATATCCAGGACTCCGCGCCGCCCCTGGGTCTTTTCCAGACATGAAGTACGCGGTCCCGATCGCGCTGGCCCTCCTACTCGCCGCCGCGTGGCGGCACTCCGCCCGCAGGGGCCCCGCCGGCCCCGC
>CAYMCD010000127.1:0-8493 GCA_964388845.1 uncultured Verrucomicrobiota bacterium | reverse complement strand
TGATCATCATCAGCGTCGCCGCCATCACGAGAAACTCCCCGGCGATGTTCAGGTCGAGCATGCGCATCGCGTCCAGGTACTGCATGTACTGCTGCGTGATGCGCTCGATCGGGATGTTGTAGATATCCAGCTCGTCCCGCTTGATCAGGTAGAGCAGCAGGTCGAGCGGTCCCTCAAAGACGTCCAGTTGGACCTTGTAGTCGTCGCGCCCGGCCATGGTCATTCCAATCCCATCGCGACGCGGGCGCGCCGCAGCGTGGCCGAGGCCTCGGCGCGCGCGCGTTCCGCGCCGCGCCGCAGCACGTCGTTCACATGGTCCAGGTTCCGCGCCAGTTCCTCGCGCCGCGCCCGCAGCGGCGCGAAGTGCGCCTCGAATTTCTCGTGCAGCGCCTTCTTCGCCTCGCCGTAGCCCATCCCGCCGGCCCGGTAGCGCGCGGCCATCTCCTCGCGCTCGTCCGGCGCGGCAAACAGGCGATACAACGCAAACACGTTGCAGGCGTCGGGATCCTTCGGGTCCGGGACGCCCTTGCTGTCGGTCACGATGCGCATGATGCGGGCGCGGGTTTCCTTCGGATCGCCGAAGATCTCGATCGTGTTGTGGTAGGATTTCGACATCTTCTGGCCGTCGAGCCCGGGCACCACCGCGACATCCTCGCGAATCCGCTCGCGCGGGATGCGGAAGACCTCGCCATACTGGTTGTTGAACTTGAGCGCCACGTCGCGCGTGACCTCCACGTGCTGTTTCTGGTCGCGCCCGACCGGCACGATATCCGACTGGACCGCCAGGATGTCGGCGGCCATCAGCACCGGATAAGCGAAAAGTCCGTGCGACGGAGCGACGCCCTTCGCGATCTTGTCCTTGTAGGAATGGCATCGCTCCAGCAGGCCCATCGGCGTCACGACCGACAGCAGCCAGCTCAACTCGGTCACCTCGGGCACGTCGCTCTGGCGGTAGAACACCGTGCGCGCGGGGTCGAGTCCGCTGGCGAGAAAGTCCAGCGCCACGTCCAGCGTTGCGAGACGCAGGGCTTCCGGATTGTCAACGGTCGTCAGCGCGTGGTAGTTCGCGATGAAATAGTACGCCTCGCCCTGTTCCTGCAGCTCGATGGCCGGCCGCATCATGCCGAAATAATTGCCGATGTGCAGGCGCCCCGAAGGCTGTATGCCGGATAGGATTCTCATGGTTCGCAAAGGACCCGGAGCCTATCCCATGGACGCCGGCACAATCAAGACCGATGGGATTCCCCGGAAATCACGGGCACCGCCGCGCGGCGCGCTTGACCGGAGTGCCCGATAGTGCTTCCGACCGGCGGGCCTCGCCTGTAAAACTCCCGCATGGGCCACCCGGAAGCCGAACCGCCTCACGCGACGCCCGACCTGGAGCGACTGCTCGGAGGACTGCCGCGCATGGGACCGGACGCCCTGGCGGGGCATGGGCTCGACACCCTTCTCGCGACCGACAAGAAGGTCGTCGCCCGAACCATGCTGCGCCACGGCACGGGCCTCAAGGCGGCGTCCCGGCTGATGAACGCGCTCGGCGACCGGGGCATTCCGCATCTCTTTCTCAAGGGGCCGACGCTGCAACGCCTGCTCTATGGGGAGGCGGCGATCCGCCCGTACAGCGACCTCGACGTCTGGGTGGGAGCCGGGAACCTTCCCGCCGCCATCGAGGCCGCGGCCGCCTCCGGCTGGCGCCGGCCGCGTCGCGCGACGCGCTACCATTTTCACGCCGTATGCGCCCCGTCGGACGCCCCCCTGCCGCTCGAGATCCACTCGCGCTGGGTGGACCGCGCGAACCTGTACCGGCTGCCGGACGACGCGGGTCTGGAGCGCGCGTGCCTCGGCGAGGAGGGGCTGCCGCGTCCGTGCATCGAGGACCTGCTGCTCTATCTCTGCATCCACGCGCACAAGCACGGGTTCCTGAACGAAACAGCGCTCGCTCTCGGCCAGCCGCCGGACTGGTTCCTCTCGCCCGCGAGCGGGAACCGGCTGCTCTGGTGGCTCGACATCGCGCTGCTGCTGGAGAAAGCCATCAATTGGGAAATCAGCATCGAGCGCATCAGCCGATGGAACATCACCAAGCCGGCTGCCATCACGCTGCGCCTCGTCGCGCGATTCCTGCCCGCGAGCAGGGCTCGGCAGGCGCTGGCGAACCTGAGGCTCGACACGATCCATCCTCAGCTTGGCAGCAAGGCGATGCAGCGGATGGTCATCCGGAACAGCCGCCGCTTCATGAGCCCCACCGCCGCGACCTGGCGCCCCGGCCGCATGGCTGAACTGCCGGACCTGCTATTCCCCGCGCCGAATAATCTCGCCGCGTTCCTCGGAAAACCGCGGGTCACCCTGCTCGACCGCACGACACATCCGTGGAGGATGGTCGAGCGGATGATGGGGAAATGACGAATGACGAAATCCGAATTACGAATTCGTCATTCGGCATTTCTTCCATTCGGAATTTCAGTACACGAACTCCACCCGGAACACCGCGCTGGTGGGGGCGCCGGCGACCGGGCGCGTGGTGAGATTTGATTCTGCGAGCACGAGGTCGGGCACCACGGACCACAGGCCCGTCGGGGTCGTGGCGGAAGCGACGCGATAGAGACCTTCGGGTTGCGATGTCCAGGTGAGGGCGGTCCAGTTGGTCACGGGTTGCAGGTTCTGGATGCGCAGCGCGGACGCGGCGCTGCCGGGATGCGTGCCCGCGAGCCACTCGTCGCGGTCGGAAAAGCCATCGCCATCCGCATCGCCCCCCAGCGTCGCATTCGTGAGCGAGCCGAAGCGCGCCTGTTCCCACGCGTCGGGCAGCCCGTCCCCATCGCTATCCGTGAACGTATGCGCCAGCGCGACGTGGTAGGTGCCCGTCGTGAACTCCGCGAGGCTCTTCACGGTGACGTATGCGCGCCGCGCGCTGGAGGTTGGCGCCACCAGGATCGCCGTCGGCGCGCCCACCGCGGTGTTGGTCCACGTCACCAGCCCAATGCCGGAGGGCGTCAACAATTCCATCTCACAATCCCACACCGTCCCGGTGGACACCGTGAGGGCGTTGGTCACGTACGGAAGGACGGAAAACTGGAAAACATCGCGATCGTCGTGCCGGTTGATGACGCGGGTGACGGAGCCGGTGGAAAGCTGTTCCGCGGAGTCGGGCGCGTTGCCGACGTCATCGGCCCGGAGGGACGAGGACACGAGGAGCATGAGAACGAGGCAAGGGCCAAACCCGCCGCCCCTTTGTCCCCTTGTGCCTCCGTGCCTTTGTCCCTTCCTCATGGCCGCACCACCTGCGCGGGATCGCCGAAGAGGTTGTAAAAGAGCAGTTCCTCGGAATTTCCGGATGCGCCGTACAGATCCAGCATGCCCTGATTGATCATATCCCCGAGCCGCCTCCGCGGCGCGCCGTTCGTGAGATGGCGGAAGAAGCCGTCCGCGATGCGCTTGGCAGCCTCCTGCAGGCTCAATCCGGACGCGCTGAAGGCCGCGCTAGCGCCCCGGTTGGGTCGCATCACGAACATCTCAGCCATGGAAAGTGACTTCGGATTTGAAAAATCGCCGTTGTCACAACTGAACACGCTTACGACGGGCCAGATGGCGTTGTTCAACTGCATGACATGCGACGTACTGAAGGCCCCGGCATTCCACAGGTAGGAGGCCCCGTGGCCAAAATAACTGACACTGAAGACGGGCCCCGTGTTCGGCACGGCGTTAATGGCATTGGTGATCACGGCGCGGGTCGCCGCCGTATTGGTGCCCGCTTCATACGCTTTCCAGATGGAGGTGACGCCGGCCATGACCAGATTGGTGAGGATGTACGTATCGCTGGCCGTCTGGAAATCGCTCGGGAACGGATCGTTGACATCCGCGGCCAGCAGGGCGCGGGTTCTCCACGAACTGCTTGTTGGGGCCGCCTCATACCCCGCGATACGGGCCACCGCCGCGGTCACCTGCGCGGGGCTGACAAAAGGGAACCGTCCGATCTGGATATCGCGCAGGAAATCCGCGTCGGAGACCGTCGCCAGATAACCGTCCTGCGCGCTGAAATCAAAGGCGGCGGGACCCATCCAGGCGGGGATCAGGTCGGATGGCTGGGCGAGCCCATAGCGATTCAGTGGATCGTGGCTGCCATCCCCGACAAGCACGACATACCGGGGGGGCGGGTCGGACCAATAATGGAAGGCATAGCCCAGGAACTGTTTGATGGCGCGTGCGTCTTTGATGCCGTAGCTGAATTCATCATAAACGCTTTCAATGGGGACGATCAGCGTGCGCAGGCCGTCGCGCGCACGGTGCTTGGCCAGCTGGTAGGCGCCCGTGGAGAGCAGCGAATGAGTGATGAACAAATAGTCCACCTGTCGCGCGGTATTTGTGAAGTCGCGAAACGGTGCGGGTGGCGCCACGGCCACATCCGTCAGCGTTGTGGGCGAGGCGATCCAATACCGGCTGGCGATGGTGGCGTTATCGGCCCATCGCACGAGGCCTGCCGCACCGTTGGTGTCGAGCGCGGAATTGCCCAATAAGACCGGCTGCGCCGGATCGGTGATGTCGAGCAGCCAGGGTGTTTCGTTCGTGTCCCACGGCGCGGCGATGTAGTTGTTGGATGTTGGCGCGCCAAGAATGGCCAGGAATCCATCGCGGATGCAGTTGCTGGCGGTGTAGTGAACTTCCAACCACTCCAGCGAAGCGACATCCGTGGCCCCGGTGAAGACCTGGCTCAATTGAACGGTGTTCATTCCGTTGCTCAAGGTGGACTGGGCAACAAAATTCGTCGCGAGGTGGAAATTCAAGCCGTCGTAAGCCGAGGTCTGCGCCCCCTGCCCGTTGACGGCGAAACGGGTGAAATGATCGGGATTGTGTGGAAGCGACTCGGTTCGCCCCCAGAACGCCAGATGAACGGTTGCGGTTTCCGCCGGCAGCCGGTCGGGCGTCGCGACGAACACGTTGGTGAGACCCGCGAAAATGTTGTGGGAAATCCAGTGGTCGAACGAACCGTCCGTGGGCCGGTACGTTGCGGTGAAGATGCTCTTGTTTTCGTAACGCACCGTGCGCCAGTGCGAAGTTCGCTCCGGCCAGCCGGGCTGTGGGGCGGCATCGCGGGTGGCCATGCGCAGGCCCGAGCCGCCGAGACCGAGCCAGTAGGTGTTGGTCACGGTCCAATAGCCGTCGTGGGGGCGTCCGAAAAAGACGGCGAAGTCGTTGGTGGTCCAAACGCCATCCGCGCTGACGGCGAGCGCGATTTCCTGCGTGCGGCAGAACAGGCGGAGTTCAGCGCCGACGGGATTCGTGATGCCCGCGGCGAGCATGCCTGCGTGCGTGATGCGGTACAGCCCCTCCCGCGTGATGTGGATGCGGCGGTCGGCGCCGACCTCGGCGCCCGCGCGGCGCGGGGCATATTCCGACGGCACACCGTTCGTCATCGGCGGCAGCAGGTCGGAAGCGTGGGCAACGCCGGAAAACGCAAGCAGCAGAATCAGCAAGGTGGGGCGCGCGGGCCCTGCGCGCCACACCCACGAACGGCGGGCTGGGCCAGCCCGCCCTACCCCGGAAGGTCTCTTTAGCGGTTGATTCATTCTGAAGCTGGTTCCGCCTGCCAGTGCAACCGAGCATCGAGCGATCTATTCCAGCGTAGGATACCCCGAATGGGATTGTATTGCAGGGGACGGAAGATGATGCGAGCCCAGCGCTGGGTGCCTTGTGAAGCGTAGGAAATCGAAAGAGTGTCCGATGGCCAGAATGCATCCTCCGTATACGCGGGACCGGGCGTGGCCGCGACGCGCTCCAACCATCGGCGGCCGTCTTCCTCCCGGCGCGCTTCACGACGGGCGACCGGTCGTATGGGTGGAACATTGGTTTCGACGCTTTCCATCATGACGATTTCGATCCGGGCCTCGCACCCGAGCGGAACCGGCACCAATCGCGCCAGAAACGGCAAGTCGGGCTGCCCGGCATCAAGCGAACGGTGCTCGCCGAGAATCCGTGGAACAACGCCGCCGTCCGGTCCGGGCGCCAACTCCAGCGATGGCGCGCCGGCGCGAAGTCTCGTGACGCTTCCGCACGTTGGGGGCGGCACCAGCTCCCACGCGGCCGACGCCGCGCCTACCCACGCGGCTATGAGGGCTATCCTGGGCAGGAGGGACGACATCAGGGCGCGGACACCTCGGAAATCTCGCGAATGGCGTCCGGCTGGACAGCGAGGCAATCCGCGGATTCCTCGACATCGTGCGAGAGATAGATGCCGCTCTGCTCCGGAAGATCAATCACAGCGTAGTCGAATAGCACGCGCGGCGTCCGCGGATTGCTGACATCCAACACGAACGCAGTCCCGCGCGCGAAGCCCGCCAGGAGGTAGCGCTGCCACTCATGCGTCACCGTGAACGGCAACTGGCCGTCCGACCTCACGACGCCGGTCCAGACCGGACCATCGCCGCGCGGTTCGGCATAGGCCCAACCCATGCGCAACGGATCCGCGCCAACCCGGATTTCACAGCGCACCGCCTCTGACCGGGCCGGCGCATAGAACAGCACGCTGTCGTCACGTTCGATTCGCTCTCCGGCAGCCAGCACGAGCAGCGCGACCTCCTCGCCCTCCAGGAATAGTTGGAGTTGCGCCGGATCCAGCGCGTTGTCGGCAAGGCCGGCATTCATCAACGCGGTCGCCGGGATGCGGTAGACGCCGGCCCCGGCGGGTTCGAGGCGGAACGCGCCTACACGCTGCGCCGTTTCTTCTTCGTCATCGGGCGATTCTTCAACCTGGATCGGCCCGTGCAGTTTTGAAAAAAAGCTCCAACTGACATCCTCCAGCCAGTAGTGCCAGTCGGTCCCTTGATTGGCCGACGGATCGTTGAATGAATAGGTGGACCCGTTACCGGTGCCCTGCCCCATGATCATGTCCGGCGTGATCCGGACGCGATCGCCCGCCGGATCAGATGCCCGATAGATATGAAACCCAAGGTTCTCGAATTCCGAGGCCGTCTCCCACGCCAACCGCACGCCGGCGCCTTCGCGCGTGGCGCTGAACGACTTGAGCGTGATCGGCGTCGGATCGGTGTTGAATCCGAAGTCGGCGTCGAAGAACGTGTATTGCGGGCTGATCTTCACCGAGTAGCCGGCCACGGTGGTCCGCCGGCGCAAATAGTTCGGCAGGTCGTTGGTTTCGATGTTAATGAAGTAATCGCCGAACGGAAGGTTCGGGAAGAAATAGAATCCATTGAGCCCGTTCGTGTCGGGACCGGACACGGCTTGCGCGTAAAAACTTGTCACCCCGCCGGCCACACGGAACAAGCGGACCCTGATGTTGTTCAGACCGTAATAACCAAGATTTTCGTTGTGCTCGCCGTCGCTGTTCAGATCCCACCAGACATGGTCGCCCATGGCGCCGAATTGGGCGATGCCCGCATCCAGGGTCAGGAATTCCTGGCCGGAAACGAGCGGAATGGTCGGGGAACGGCCCGTGGTCTGGTCGGCGTCGCTGTCGAGCGTCGCGTCGCCACCCTGCACCGGCGTCACGAAGACGAAATTTGTCGGTTTCGTGAATTCCACGACATAGCTGCCCGGCGGCAGGTTCGTGAACAGATACACGCCGCCCGCGTCGGTGACGGTGGAAGTCACAAACGTGTTGTCGCTCATGTAAAGACTCACGACAAGTCCGCTCACCGCCGGCGTGGTTTCCCCCGGACCATCGAAGACGCTGTTGTAGTTCAGGTCGTTAAACATCCTGCTGCCCAGCGAGACGGGCAGATAGAGGCCCGCGTCACGCGACAAATCGGTCTGTGCGCTGAAGATCTGAATGGTGGCGGTCAGAGCGGTCATCGGATCAGGATCACTGTCGAGTTCGTCATCAATGCCCGTGTCGCGACGCGTGATCCGATAGTTGGCCGGCGGTTCGTAACCGATGACATAGGCTGCGGGCGCGACATTTGTGAAAAGATACACACCGCTGACATCGGTCGTCGTGGAAGCAAGAAGGACGCCGTTAGTGTTGTATAGGTTCACGACGACATCCGGGATGCCGGTCTCGCTGCCGCCATCCTGCAAGCCGTCGCCGTCCACATCCACCCAGACAAAGCTGCCGATTCTGCCATAGGCCGTGTCGAGGAAGTCGTTGCCATTGGAGTCGGCTCCGCCGGACAGCGTGACGGGAATCTGATTATCATTGGCGCCCGCGGAGTCTGCGGTGCTGGCGTAGCCGGCAGGATCGGTCTCCACCACCGTGTACGAGCCGGAGGGCAGATTCGTGAAGGCGTAGCCGCCATTCGCGTCGGTCGTGGTCACCGCGACAACGCCATTGGTGGCATCGAACAGGGTCACCGTCACCCCGGTGATTCCGTTCGTATCCTCGACGTCGAACGCGCCGTCGCCATCCACATCCTCTAAGACGCTGCCGCGAATCGCCATGAGCACGCCTACAACTGCGGTGTCATTATCTGTCCACTCGTCGCCGTTCGGGTCCTCGCCCGTCGCCGTCACGGTGTTCGTCAGGTCGGCGGATATAACCGAGGCCAC
>CAYMCD010000126.1:0-8708 GCA_964388845.1 uncultured Verrucomicrobiota bacterium | reverse complement strand
GCACGAACTCGACCGGGCCGCCTTCCTGGGCGTCCTCCTCGAAATCCTCCGCGGCCATCGAGGGCGAAAGGTCCAGGAGCAGGATGATGTCCACGCCGGCCGTATGGACGCGGTGTTGGGAGAGTCCGCGCTGGGGCCGGGCCAGGGCGAGCACCAGCAGGGCCAGCCCGCATCCGAACAGGATCGGCAGCGCCGCGCGGAAGCGGACCGCCCAGCCTGGGGCGATCCGGGCGAGGGCGGAAACGCCGCTGAAGCGGATGCGCGCCCGCCCGCGCGAAAATCCGTGGCGCAGCCACACCAGGAGCGGCACCAGCGCGAGCAAGAGCAACAACCATGGATAGCGAAACGTCATGAGGTGTGCGCCGGGGGCGCCGCGAGCGGATTCGCGGGGGCCGGTCTGGTTTCTTCAACGAGCCGCAGCGCGGCGTCGAATGCGGCCGTCATGTCGGCCGTTTGGGGGGTGTAGCGGGCGAATTTCACAAGGTCGCTCTGCTCCAGAAATCCCGCCACCAGTTGCTGGTGCGGCACTGTCAGATTCTGCGAGGCGCCGGCTGCGCGGATGAACTCTTCCGTGGTCTGTTCGGGCGCGCGCAAGTCGAAGCCGTCTTCCAGGTAGCGCCGCACAATGTCGGAAAGCTTCACAAAGAAAGCCTCGACGTCTGCCGGGGTATCCGGTAGGCCGCCGGCCCGCAACGCCTGGAGGGCCGTCCATGCCGCTTCGTGGGGAGGGACGGCCGGCGGCGCGACGGCCCGCCGCCGGCGGCGCTGCAACCGGCGGAGGCCCCAGGCCAGCGCCGCGGCCAATGCGGCGACCAGGGCCAGCACGGCCAGGACACGCTCCCAAATCCGCCGCGGCCAATGCTGCAGGCCGGCGAGGTCCCTCGCCGACAGATCCCGCGGGTCGAGGCCCGGCGCGACCTCGATCCGCAGCGGGGGAATCGCCAGCTCGGAAACGCGCCCGGCGGCGTCTATCTGCCGGATCGCGCCCGTCCATACGACATGGCTCCCCGTCCGGAGCCCCATCAGTTCCCAGACCTGCCGGCGCGCGACCGGGCTCTCTTCCAGGGACCGGCTGTTGCGCGGCACGACGGCCGGGGGCAGGCCGGGCGACGGGAATTCCACGCGCGCGCCCGCCGGCGTTTGGATTCCGGCCTCAAGAGTGAACGGCTCTCCGATGAGCGTACGGTTGGTGCTGAGGGTGACCGTCACCGGGCCGTCGGAGGCCGAAGGCCGGACGTCCGGCTCCCGCTTCGCGCAACCCGGCGCCGCCGCCAGCAGCAGCGCGACGGCCCGGGCGACCTGGATCCGGGCGGTCATGTGGCCAGCCTGCGCTCGCGCGCCTTGAAAAAACGGATCAGGTGCTGGACGTACGGCTGCCCGCTGCGCACGTCAATCAGGTCAACGCCGGACGAACGGAGGTCGCGCGCGAGGGCGTCCGATTGCCCCGCCCGTTCCCGCCGGCTCTCCCGGGCAAAGCGCCGGTCCGAGGCATCCACCAGCAGCGCGCGCCCGGACTCGGCGTCTTCCAGTTCGATCACGCCGGCGCCCAGCCAGTCGAATTCCCGGTGGTCTCCCGTCCGGATCGCGATCACGTCGTGGCGCCGCCCCGCGGCCTTGAGCGCGCGGAGATAATCCGTGTCCTCGAAATCGCTGATCAGGAACGTCACGCAACGGCGGGCCATGACGGCATTCAGGTACTCCAGCGCGCCGCGGATGCGCGTGCCTTTCGCGCGCGGCCGGCAATGGAGCGTGTCGCGGATCACGCGCAGCACGTGGCGTGCGCCCTTTTGCGGCGGAATGAAATGCTCCACGCGATCGGTGAACAGGATCAGCCCGACGCGGTCGTTGTTCTTGATGGCGGCGAACGCGAGCACGCCGGCCAGTTCGGCGGACAAGTCATTCTTGAACTGCGCCCCGCTCCCGAATTGCTGCGAGCGGCTCATATCCACCAGCAGCATGACCGTCAATTCCCGCTCCTCGATGAATTTCTTGATGAACGGATGGCCCATGCGCGCGGTGACGTTCCAGTCTATGGACCGGATGTCGTCGCCGGGCACATATTCACGGACCTCATGGAACTCCATCCCCTGGCCCTTGAACACGCTGTGGTACTGGCCGGAAAAGATGTCGTTGACCATCCGCGACGTGCGGATTTCGATCTGGCGGATCTTCTTAATGACCTCGGCGGGGATCATCGAAACGCGGGGCTGGAGGGGTGGGGGTGGGGGTGGAGAGAGAGGGGGCGCTGGAGCGATGGAGGGTTGGGGAAATGGAACAATGGAAGACGCGAATTCGCAACCCACCACACCACGACTCCATTACTCCAACACTCCATTTCTTCCGCTTTGTTCACGGCACCGGCAGGGCGTTGAGGATCCGGCCCACCACATCGTCCGCCCGGAGGTCCTCCGCCTCCGCCTCGTAGGAAACGATCACGCGGTGCCGGAGCACGTCGGGGGCGATGGCCTTCACATCCTGCGGCGTCACATAGCCGCGCCCCTGCAGGAAGGCGTGCGCGCGCGCGGCGAGGGTGAGGTTGAGGGTGGCCCGGGGCGACGCCCCGTAGCGGATGTAGGGTTTGAGGTCCAGGTTGAACGCGGCCGGGTCGCGCGTCGCGAACACCAGGTTGAGGATGTAGTCCTTGATCTTGTCGTCCACATACACCTCGTCCACGACTTTGCGAGCGCGCAGGATGCTCTCCGCTTCGACGACCGGGCGCACCGCCGTCGGGGCGTCCGTCACGGCCATCGCGTCGAGAATCCGGCGTTCCTCCTCGCGCGCGGGATAGGTGACCTGGAGTTTCATCATGAACCGGTCCACCTGCGCCTCGGGCAGCGGATACGTCCCCTCCTGCTCGATGGGATTCTGGGTGGCCAGCACGAGAAACGGGGCGGGCAGGGCGAAGGTCTCCTGGCCGATGGTGACCTGGCGCTCCTGCATGCCTTCGAGCAGGGCGCTCTGCACCTTTGCCGGGGCCCGATTGATCTCGTCCGCCAGGATGATGTTGGCGAAGAGGGGGCCCTTCCGGATGAAGAATGTCGCATCCTTCGGGTTGTAGACCTGTGTGCCCACCAGGTCGGCGGGCAGCAGGTCGGGGGTGAATTGGATGCGCTGGAAACGCGTGTGCAGCGCCGCCGCGAGCGTCTTGACCGTCAGCGTTTTCGCCAGCCCGGGAACCCCCTCGACAAGGAGGTGCCCGTTCGCGAGCAGGCCGACGATCAGCCGATCAATCAGGTAGGTCTGGCCGACGATGACGCGGCCCATTTCCGCCTTCAGCGCGCCGATGAAGGCGCTCTCTTCCCTCACGCGTTCGTTGATTGCCGTGATTTCGGTTGTCATGGATGTGCATCTCCTTTGTCTGCCCGCTAGTCTGACCGTTCAGCCTGAAAAAAGTTCAGTGGCCGGCGCGGTCCTCGTGCGCCGAAATCTGCCGGAGGGCCTCATACAGCGCAATGCCGGCCGCCGTGGAAAGATTCAGCGAGCGGACGTGGTCCGTCCGCAGGGGAATGCCGACGGCGCGATCCGGGAACCGGGCGAGCAGGGCATCGGATAACCCGCGCGTTTCCGGGCCGAAGACGAGCGCGTCGCCGGGTCTGAAGTCGGCCGACAGATAGGACCGGCTCGCGCCGGTCGTGAAGAGCCAGAGCCGCGGATGGCCGGCCGTTTCGAGGAAATGGTCGAACGTGCGGTGGGGCGTCAGCGCCACCGAATCCCAATAATCCAGCCCGGCCCGCCTGAGCTGGGCGTCGGTCAGGGTGAAGCCCAGCGGCTCGATCAGGTGCAGGTGCGTTCCTGTCGCCGCGCAGGTCCGCGCGATATTGCCCGTGTTGGGCGGGATCTCCGGCTGCACCAGGACCAGGCGGAGAGGCGGGTCCGGCCAGGCTAAAGGCAGCGGACAGCGCCTGGTGTGTCCGTGCTTCATGCCGTGGCCTGCGCGGGGCGGCGCGTCTACTCGCCGATGGCCTCGCGCAGGGCGTTCACCATCTTGCGGCCGGCATCCTGCCCGGCCTTTTTCAGGGCATCCTTCCCGGCGGCGCGAACCGCCTGGCCGCCCGCCTGCGCGCTCGCCTCCTCCACGGCGATCACCTTGCCGTCGCTGACGCGGACCAGCCGGAGGGTCACATCGGCGTTCGCGCGCACGACCGTGACGCCGTACGCGGCGCCCTCACTGGCGCGCACCGCGGTGGCCTTGCCGGCGACCACGTAGTCCGCGCCGAGCTCCTCGCCCTTCGTCGCGGCGGTCTTGGCGCCCACCAGGTCATCGAGGCTTCGCCAGCTGCCGAGCGCCGTGACGTCAATCACTTCGTACCCGGCGCGCACCAGGGCCTTTTCGATGGCGGTCTGGACAATGTGTTGCTGGCCGCCGCCCCACGAGAACCAGAACCACTCGCCCTCGAGCTGCTCCGGTGCGATCACGGCAATTTTCGGCGCGGCGGGTTTGTCGGCCGGCACTTCGGGGGCCGGTTCAACGACGGGGCCCGGTTCAACTCCGGGGGCCGGCGTGGCATCGGACGCCGGCTCGGTTTCGGCGGCGGTCGGCGCGTCCTCCGCGCGGGCGGAAGACGGGGCGCCCGCCCACAGCAGGGCGGAAAGGGCGATCGGAAGAATGAGTTTCATGCGGTGGTCTCCTTGAACGGTTGTTTTATCCGCCCAAAGCGCCGCGCAATCAAGTCCAGAACCCATCCCCAAACGATCCCGCCCCCCGGCGGTCTTTTCCCGGCGGAGCCCAAGCGTGTCTTGCTGCCGCGCTGCCGCGCAACGTTCGCCCCCGCGCGGAAATTTCGGCGCGCTTGTTGATTTCTATGCCGCACGCGATAGGATACGCGCTCGTTCGTGGGCATCGGGCCGTGGAGGAAACCAGAAAACAGGCATGAAGACCGAGTCGTTGACGCGATGGACGAGCGCCGACAGCGCCGAGTTGTACGGCATTCGAAACTGGGGCGGCGGGTATTTCGACGTTTCCGACAAGGGCGAGTTGATCATCCGTCCGAAGGGAAAGGGCTCCGCGGACGAGATCAGCATGGCCCAGATTGTCGAGGGGCTGAAGGCGCGCGGGATCGGCATGCCCGTGCTGTTGCGCTTCGGCGACATCCTCGCGTCGCGCATCGCCGCGATCAACAACAGTTTTGGGAAGGCGATCGCCGACGCCGGCTACAAGGGATCCTTCCGCGGCGTCTACCCCATCAAGGTCAACCAGCAGCAGCAGGTGATTGAAGACATCGTCGCCTTCGGACGTCCGTTCCACTACGGGCTCGAGGCGGGCAGCAAGCCGGAACTCATCACGGCGCTGGCCTATAACCAGGACCGCGAGTCGCTGATCGTCTGCAACGGGTACAAGGACGAGGAGTTCATTGACCTGGCGCTCCACGCGTTGAAGATGGGCCTGCAGACCGTCCTCGTCATCGAAATGCCCAGCGAGCTGCCGATCATCATCGAGCGCGCGAAACGGATGAAGGTCCGCCCGCGCATCGGGGTCCGCGCGAAGCTGGCGACGCGCGGCGGCGGCCATTGGAACGAGTCCGGCGGCGACCGGAGCCAGTTCGGGCTGAACGCGGCCCAGATCATAGATCTCATAGACCAGCTGCGCGCCGCCGGAATGCTCGATTGCCTGGAAATGCTCCACTACCATCTCGGCTCCCAGATCCCGAATATCCGGAGCATCCAGGCGGGGATTGTCGAGGCCGGCCGGATGTATGTGGACCTCGTCCGCGAGGGCGCCCGCATGGGCATGCTGAACGTCGGCGGCGGGCTTGCGGTGGACTACGACGGCTCGCACTCGAACTTCGCCAGCAGCGCGAACTACACCGTGGACGAATACGCCGCCGATATCGTGGAGGGGGTGATGCAGCGGGCGGATGAGGCGGGCATCCCGCATCCCGCCATTGTCAGCGAATCCGGGCGCGCGACGGTGGCGCATCATTCCGTGCTGTTGTTCGACATCTTCGACGTGAGCCGGTTCGAGTCGGAGAAGCCGATCGAGGACCTGCCCGCGGCGGCGCACGAGAATCTGCAGCGCCTGGCAGAAGTTGGACGCGCGCTCAACGCGAAGAACGCGCAGGAGTGCTACCACGACGCCGTGTTCTATCGCGACGAGATGCGCTCGCTTTTCAACCAGGGCGCGGCGAGCCTGCGCGAGCGCGCTCTGGCCGAGCGGCTGTTCTGGAACATCATCAAGCGCATCGCCGAGGAGATCCGGGACCGGAAATACATACCCGACGAGCTGGAGGACCTGGAGACGGCCATCGCCGATGTCTATTTCGGGAATTTCAGCGTGTTCCAGTCCCTGCCGGATTCCTGGGCGATCGAACAGTTATTCCCGATCATGCCGATCAGCCGGCTCAACGAGGCGCCCACGCGCAAGGCCGTCCTCGCCGACATCACGTGCGACTGCGACGGCAAAATTGACCGCTTCATTGATCTCCACGACGTCAAGCGCACGCTGCCGCTCCACGACCTGAACGGGCGGGACTATTACCTGGGCGTGTTCCTGGTGGGCGCCTACCAGGAGACCCTGGGCGACCTGCACAACCTGCTGGGCGACACCAACGTGGTGCACGTCAAGGTGGGCGAGACCGGCGCCATCGAGTTCACGGAGGAGATCGCGGGGGACACCGTGGCGGACGTCCTGTCTTATGTGGAGTATGACGTGCAGGACATGATCGAACTCGTGCGCCGCACCGCCGAACAGGCCGTGCGCGACGGGCGGATCACGCCGGAAGAGCGCCGGGAGATCATGGCGGCCTACGAGGGCGGGCTCCGGGGCTACACCTACTTCGAGAAATAGCCGGACGCGGGTGAAAATCCAGGGTGGAAATCTCCGCTTGAGTTCCGGGCCGGATTGGCGCATAACGTCACATCTGCCCGCCGTGCAATGCGGCCCGCGGGTGATGTATCGGGGCGTGGCTCAGCCTGGCTAGAGCGCTTGGTTCGGGACCAAGAGGTCGCTGGTTCAAATCCAGTCGCCCCGACCATTTTTTATTTCGTGGCATTTCGGCCCAAATCCCCCACGGGCCGGGGAACTCGACGCGGAGACGTGGCGAGCCGCGTCCATCGGCGGGGAGTAGAAGCACGGCGCGTCGTCGCGCCTTGCGTGGGGGGGGGAGAACCGTGACGCCTTCGGCGGCGCGGTTCTTGCGGTAGTCCGAGCGGCGCCTGTCCCGCGGAGCCTCTTGGCAAAGCAGGGTCTTCGCTTCCGGGGGCGCGCGCGTCTTCTCTTCCGTTCAAGTGGCGGAGCCACTTGTCCGCATTCAGACTTCCCATTCACGCCATGCATTTATCCAATCTGCCGAGGAGGTCGAGGGCTTTTTGAACTTCGTGCTCATAGAGTGGTGAATCACTGCCGTGGGCGCCGGGGTTTAGGACACGCGGTTCTGCAGTCTTGTTTGCGTTCGCGTCTTATAGAGACGCTCCGTGAAACCGCCTTCTTTCTCGAAGGCGGCGGCTTGCGCCTGTATCTGGCGATCGAGCAGGGCGGTGGCCACGGCGATCAGGGCCAGCGCGCCGTTTGCCGCGAGTTCAGGAAAATCGGGGGAAGTGGACGGAGTGGACATGGTGGACTGCGGGGACGTTGAATCGCCGGGCTGTCCACCCGGTCTACCCAGTCCACTTTTCTTCACCGCCACCGCCCAGGCGGCCACGTCATCGGCGGAGGTGGGCCGCGCGGCGATCAGAGCCGCCCGGTGCGAATCGTTGCGGTCCCAAAGCGGGAGCCTGTGCTGGCGCAGATAATCCTCGAAGTCGAGGCGGAGTTCCTCGAGGCTGGCCTTGGCAATTCCCGTCAGCTTGAGCTCAATCTTCTTCGAGGTTCCCGAGGCCATGCTGCCTTCGGCAATGTTCTGGCGACCGGAACGGGCCGCCTGCACCATCTGGTCGTGGGTTCGGCTACGCCTGGAAATATATTTGTCGCAGAAACGCACGGTCAGATCATAGACCACCTCCGCAACCTGGAAACTTTTCAGGCGCCGATATCCGCCATGTTTCGGAATCAACGGTTCAGCCATGACCTTCCCCGCCCTTCCCGTCCACGCTGTCCGCCAAGTCCACTCCGCTCACTTTGCCGCCCCCTCCACGATGGCGATTTCCTCCGGCGTCAGGCCGTAGAGGGCGTAAACCTGTTGGTCCATCTCGCGCTCCATGGCGCTCAGGGCTTCGTAGGCGTAGATCGTGAAATAGGCCGAGACCACCGAGAGCCGCGATCCTGAATGAATCTTCTCCCTCAGAAATTCTGCGACCATGCCTCGATGGTGATTGTCGCGGATGCCAGATGTGGGAAGTGGTGGTGTCATTTAGCCCCTGATAATCATCGCCTTCCGGCGTCCTCCGCCACCTTGCCCTGTCGGACCCATTCGTCAACTTCGGTGGCCTTGAACTTTCAGAGACGCCCGACCTTATGGGCGGGCATATTTTTCCGCCCTATCCACTTGTAGACGGTGTCCGGGTTCACGCCCAGATGCGCGGCGATCCTGTCAACCGACAGCCGGCGTTCTTGCATGGGCATCCTCTCGCGTGCGCACCGAAAACATCCGACACGATAGCAAGCGGCGTCCATGAGCGAGAGCAGAGAATTTCCAGACGTTGGAAGACTGGCGAGGGCGCTTTTCCAGGCGTTGGAAAAACGCGACAGCGACCAGGCCGCGAAGGGCTCCGGCGTCCAGGGTGCATGACTGATTTCTGCATCAGGCGGCATCGGGGAGGGCTGAGGGGTTGCG
>CAYMCD010000125.1:0-8827 GCA_964388845.1 uncultured Verrucomicrobiota bacterium | reverse complement strand
CCACGCCGTCCAGCCACTCGACACGCCCCGGCACGCGCAATCGCAGCGCCCGCGCCACGGGCGCGGCGCGCGCGGTGGCCCGGACAACGATCAGCCGGTCCGCCTCGCGGATCGCCGAAAAACCGGCGGCGAGCTCCGCGCGGGATCCGCCGCCGCCCATCAGCGAAAGCGCGCGCCGGACCATGTCCCGGCCCAAACGACTTTCGGGCGCCCCGCGGTCGCGCAACCAGCGAAGCGCGACGCGGTGCCGCAACCCCGGATCCAGCGCCGCCGCGCGCGATACGGACAGCCCCCCCCCGGCGTCCACGCATCGCGCCGCGGCGCGCGCCACCACCGGCTCCACCATCGCCGATTCCTCGCGCAATGTGTCCGCGATGCGGCAGAGAATGCGGCGGATGGCCGGTTGATAGCGGCGCTCGAGATGCGGCAGCAAGTCGCGCCGGATCCGGTTCCGCGGGATCGCCCGGTCGCGATTGGAACGATCCTCCCGCCACGCGATGCCGTGGGCGCGGAGATACGCCTCGATCCGCGCGCGCGACGCCCCGAGCAGCGGGCGCGCCACGCGCAGTCCGCGCATCTCCGTCCGAGGCGCGATCCCGCCGAGGCCGCGCGAGCCGCTCCCCCGCAACAGCCGGAGCAGGACCGTCTCGGCCTGGTCGTCGGCGGTATGCGCCGTCAACACGGCATACGCGCCGGTCTTCCGCAGCGCGCGGCGGAAGAACGCTTGGCGCGCGCGCCGCGCGGCCATCTCGATGCTTTCGCCCGACCGCCGCGCGGCGGCCGGGACGCGCGCATGCCCGACGATGCACGGCATCCCCCACGCCTTCGCCAGCGCCCGGACGAAGTCCGCATCGCGATCGGCCGCCCGCCCGCGGATGCCGTGGTGCAGGTGCACGACCGTCAGATCGAGCCCGTCGCGCCCGCGCCGGCGGCACAGCCCATGCAGGAGCGCGACGGAATCCGCGCCCCCGGACACGGCGACCAGCAGGCGCGCGCCGGCGGGCCATAGCGATTCGAGCGGAAGGTGCGGTCGAGCCATCGCACGTCTCATAGCAGAACGGCGCGGGGCGGGCGAGCCATCAGCCGGGCGGCCCTACCGCGGCGGCAGGATGCCTTCGGAAACGAGCTTGGCGTCCATCTCGGGCGTGAGCGGCAGGGGCAGCGGCGGGAGACCCTGGCGGATGACCTCCAACTGGTAGTCCTGCAGGTGCCTGGTCAGCTCTTCGCCGGTGTATTTCGGCTGCGGGGGCGGCTCCGGCGGCGGCTGGACGGCGGCGCGGGCGCGGCGGCGCTCTTCCCATGTCGGACGCGCCCCCTGCTGCGCGGCGGGGGTCGCGCCGGATTGCGGCGCCTGGCCCGGGGCCAGCGCGCGGGTCTCGCCGGTGCCCAGCTTGATGAGCGCCATGTCCTCGCCCTGGCGCAGGACCGCCTCCTCGTCCTTCCAATTGGCGGTCATCACCTCGATGCCGTCCTGCGACTCGCCGGCCGCCATCATGTAGCTGCGTCCCGTGCGCGTGTCCACGAACCCGACCTTTATGCTGCCGTCGTCCATCTCGATGATCGTCGAGAGCCGGAGGCTTTTTGCGAAGGATTCCGCCTGCGGCGTCGGCACGACGGGGACTTCGGGCGCGGGCAGCGCGCCGAAGGGTTTCCGGTCGAGGATCACCTGGTAGCGCTCAAAGGGGAACGGCGCGGGCGCGGCGGCCGCCGAGTGCGCGGCGAAGCACGCGCACAGGCCCGAGGCGATCGCCTGCGCGGCAATATGGCGAAGTGAATCCATAAGAACTACCATTGACCTATACCACACGCGCCCCAATGATCCAATGAACCAATTAATCAATCCGCCACTCCCCAATCAACCGCCCCTCCCCCCATGCGCGTCACACCGATCACCAGCCTCCAGAACCCCCGCCTGAAGGACCTCGTCCGCCTGCAGAAACGCCCCTATCGCGACGAGCGCGAAGTGATCGTGGTCGAGGGCTACCGCGAGGTGAAACGGATGCTCGACAACGGGCGGAAGCCGCTCGCGTTGTTTTTCGCGCCCGCATTCTATCAGGGCGCAAACGAGCCCGACCTCGTCCGCCGGTGCGGGGAGGCCGGGGCCGAGCTGTTCGAGTGCAACGCCGAGTCCTTCCAGAAGGCCGCCTACCGCGACCGACCCGAGGGGCTGATCGCGCTGACGCCGCAGGTCGCGCGGCGGCTCGGGGAACTCCAGCTGCCGGACCGCCCGCTGCTGCTCGTGGCCGAGGCCATCGAGAAGCCGGGCAACCTCGGCTCGCTCCTGCGCTCCGCCGACGCCGCGGGCGTGAATGCGGTGATCGTCTGCGACCGGTGCACGGATGTGCACAACCCGAATGTCGTGCGCTCCAGCATCGGCACCCTGTTCAGCCTGCCCGTGGTCGAGGCGGAATCGGGAGAGACGCTGGACTGGCTGCGCGCGCGCGGTATCCGGATCCTCGCCGCCACGCCGCACGCGGAGCGCGAGTACACCGCGTGCGACATGACACAGGGACTCGCGCTGGTCGTCGGAACCGAAAAGTTCGGGCTGAGCTCCAGGTGGATGGACCAGGCCGACGAGCGCGTGCGCATCCCGATGCTCGGCCAGATTGACTCGCTCAACGTCGCCGCGGCCACGACGCTGTTGCTGTACGAGGCGGTCCGGCAGCGGCGCGGCGGTCCGCTCAAGGCCTGACGAAACTCTCCTCGTATCGCAAGGGGCCCACAAGGGGGCCGAGATCCGCGGAGGCTTGAAGGGCGTATTTCTGCCCCGGCGCGAGCCGGTCGAGCGGGAGCAGCAACGCGGCGCGCGAACGCGCCGCGTCCTCCTTCACCGGCACAAGCTCCTCGAACACCTTCGCCGGGCGGCCGTCCTGGATGACGACGTTTACGCCCTTTTGCATGTTCATCCCGGGCAGCAGGGTGAGCCGTCCCATGCGGATCGCCCCGGCGAGCACGGGTTTTCCCTCCTGCAGTTCCACCCCGATCTTGAGCGCCGGCGGCGCGAGCAGATCGCGCGCCACGAGGTTCCCGTCGCCCACGAGGGCGCCGGGCGGGCTGCCGAGCAGCGTAAAGGTCGAGACCGCCCCGTCCTTCCGGATTTCCACATCCAGCGCGATGGACAGCGCGTTGCGATCTCGCGTGGAGGCCGAAACGGCGAGGTCGAAACGGATGTCCGCGTCCTCCATCCGGGACTGGAAACGCTGCCTGCGGAAGGATACCGTCGTGTCGCCGCCGTCGCTGCGCCGGCTTCCCTGCAGGGCTTCGGGACCCCGGCCGGGATCGGTCCACATCCACAGGGTGTTGGGCAGGCCGTCCTCCCCCGCGGGCTCCATCACGTAGTAGACGGCATCGGCCGGGCCGGGCCCGAACTGGAAGCCCCACGCGATCGCTCGCGCGTCGTTCCGCACATTGAGCCCGACCAGGGCCGCGCGCGGCAGGGCCGCCGGCGCGGGGAGCCCGGCGAAGGAAAGCGGTTGGATGTCCGCCGCGACGGGGCTGGGCGCCGCCGCCTGTTCCTTAACGGGCGCTGCGCTGTAGCCGCCCTCCGCGGCGTTGGTCCAGGCCCGGACCGCCAGGCCTTGCTGCGCCAGGGCGAGATTGGCGCGGTACAGGGGATCGTAGCGGAACCGCGTGGCCGGCGAGAATGCGGACCAGGGGTAGAGTTTCCCGCCCCCCGCCGCGACCATCTCAATGCCGTCGGGTCGCACGGCCAGCACCTCCCCGCCCAAAGGCTGGCCACCCAGCAGGCGCGGCGCCTCCGCGCCGGCCTGGGCCGGACCGCCCGTCCACACGGCGGCCGCAACGATGACAACACACAGGCGCATGGCGTGAGACTAGCCCGCTGTTCGCATCATGCGCAAGCGCGCCGTGCGCCGGCGGAGCAACACGCGGAGAAGTGCACAGGACCGTCCTCTGTCTTCGGGCGGGAAAAGTGCAAGTCGTTCGCGCAAAGCGAAAGAAGAGAGACAGCGTGCAAAACAATCCCAACGGCCTTGTGTCGTTGGGGATGGAGTGGAGTCCGTTCAATTCGAACTCTCGAGGCCGATCCCGAGACCGATACTGCGAAGCAAAACGACCCCAACGGCCTTATGCCGTTGGTGAAGAAGTTTCGTTCGGCTACCGGGCCGTTAGTGCATTTCTAAAAAGTTATGTCCTGAGACGTGGACCCGTGCAATTTCGCGCGGCCTCTGGTAGGGTCGCCCCCCATATCCATATCGCGGCTGCTTGCCCATTGGACGCACACATGAATGCCAACCTCATCCAGGACTTCACGCAGCGGTTCGGCGGCGCGCCGGACATCGTGATCCGTTCGCCGGGCCGGGTCAACCTCATCGGCGAGCACACCGACTACAACGACGGGTTCGTCTTCCCGCTGGCCATCGGACGGGCGACTCGGATCGCGCTGCGGCCCCGGCGGGACGGGCAGGTGATCCTGCACTCGCTCGATCACAACGAGACCGCGGCGTTTGACCTGGCGGATTTGCACAAGCAGGAGATGACCTGGCGGGAATACCCGAAGGGCGTCGCCCACGCGCTCCAACAGACGGGCCATACGCTCCGCGGATGGGAAGGCGTCACCACCTGCGATGTGCCCATGGGCGCGGGCCTGTCCTCCTCGGCCTCGTTCGAGCTGGCCGTGGCGCGCGCGTTCGCCGAGGTTTCGGACATCCCGTGGGACGGACGCCGGATGGCGCTGCTCTGCCAGCAGGCGGAAAACAAATGGGTGGGCGTGAACTGCGGCATCATGGACCAGCTCATCTGCGCGCTCGGCCAGGCGGGTCATGCGCTGTTCATAGACTGCCGGAGCCTGGACGTCGTGCCGGCGGCCCTGCCCGAGGGCGCTGCGGTCCTGATCCTCGACACCGCGACGCGGCGCGGTCTCGTGGATTCGGCGTACAACGAGCGGCGCGCGCAGTGCAGGGCCGCCGCGGCCCACTTCGGCGTGTCCGCGCTGCGCGACGTGGCGCCCGAAACGTTCGACGCCCGCGCGCACGAACTCGACGCGACGATCCGCCGGCGCGCGCGGCACGTCATCTCCGAGAACCGGCGCACGCGCGACGCCCTGGAGGCCATGCGGCGCGGCGACGCCGCCGCCCTCGGCCGGCTGATGTACGAGAGCCACGCCAGCCTGCGCGACGACTTCGAGGTCACCAATGACGCCCTGAATGCCGTGGTGGAGATCACGCGGCGGCAAACCGGCTGCCTGGGCGCCCGCATGACCGGCGCCGGTTTCGGCGGATGCGCCGTGGCCCTGATCGAAGAGGGACGGGCGGCGGAGATCGCCGCGCGCGCCGCGTCCGAATACAAGGCGGAAACGGGCCGCACCCCCGCCCTGTACGTCACCGAACCCGCCCGGGGAACCAGCCGGGAATCGCCCTGACCGCGGGCGCTGCCGCGCCCTCGCGCGGGCGAATAAAGCCGGCGCGCCCCGCCACCTTCAACTCCGCGACGAATGACGGCCTGAAAATCCCTATCCGAACAGCGGATTCGCATGCCGGGCGAGCAGATTGTCGCGCACGCGGCGCGCGATGACCGCGCGGTGCGCCGCCAGCGCGTCCGTGAAGCGCGCGCCCATTTCGGCGGCGATGCGGAAGGAGACGTGCATGAACTGCCGGAACCCGACGTCAAAACGCGGATGCGCGGGATCATGGTTCAGCGCGGCGACATATTCGGCGGACGACCAACCGTTGACGGTTTCCGCCGAAGGCAGTCGCGCGACGCGGATATCCACCACCGGGGCGTACGGCTTGATCAGCTCCTCCGCGCGGGGGAGCGCGGCCGCGTAAAGTTCCTTTGCCAGCTGCAGGGCCGCGCCGCCGGACTCGGCGAGCCCGATGACCTCCTCGAGCCAGGTGGTGCCCGCGGTCTTCAGGTGCAGCCCCGCGCCGCGCTTCGCGAGCAGGCGGCGGATGATCGGATACAGCGAAAACTTGTCGCTGCCGGAATGCACGCTGACCTTCAGCGACGGCGGCAGCCCGAACGACTCCACCGCGAAGCGCAACACGGCGAGGTCGGCGTCGAATTCGCGCTCAAAGGCCGCGATATCGCCGACATAATCAACCCCCTTGTTGAAGCGCCCGGTGAATTTCGGCGCGAGGGTCTGCGCGGGAATGCCCTCGTCCGCGATCATCGCGAGAATCGCCAGCAGCTCGCCGGGTTTCTGGGGCTGATCCGTTTCGTCCACGGACACCTCCACCGCGAACGCGCCGCCGGGCTTGGCGGCGGCGATATGGCGATGGATCCGCCCGGCCTCCTGCATGGCCCACAGAAATTTGTCGGCCGCCCCCTCGATCTCGGCGCGGGAAATTTCGAGCGGCGCGTCCAGCCCCGGCATCGCGCGGGTCCCCCGCAAGGCCCCGTGTTTTTCCAGGAAGGCCGCGCGGCGCTCCGGCGAAGCCGGCTTGCCGACGTAATCGGCGACATCAATCGTGAAGAAATCGCTCGCGCCGATGAATCGGTCCACCGTGTGCAGATTGATGTGATCCGCATCCACGAAGTGGGGCCCTTTCCAGCCGAGCGCCCGCACCGCCTCTTCGGCTTCCGCGCGCAGGTCGTCCGGGTGCGTGCCGATCAGCGTGTGTTCGCGGTTCGATTTGTTCCAGACCGGCGCGACCAAGATCCCGCGCGCCGCCAGCTCGGCGAACACGGAAAGCTGTGCCTCGCCCTCGCGGCCGAAACGGTCGCCGACCCCCATGCTGAATTTCGGAAGCTCTTTCACCAGGCCCTCCCGGACGCGCGGATTCAGCCCGCCGCCTCGCCCTCGAACGGCGAGGCGGGCAGGCCCGCGGCGTTGTAGAGCGTCGCGGTCGGATTGTCGGCCCAGGCGTAGCGCACGTATTTCGGCGCCGGCACGGCGGGGCACGCGACCATCACATGTTCGCCCTCGATGCGCGCGGCGGCCCGTTCGAAAACGCGGTCCGCGCCCGCCGCGGTGAATCCGTCCAGCGCGGATTCCCGGGCGACCAGCCCGCCGTCCACGGCGTCAAACGACAGGCGCAGGGCGTGGCCTTCGCGCCGCGCGTGGCGGAACAGCGGGCCGCACGGCGCGCGCTCGCGAAGCCCGTACGTCGCGTGCAGCGCGTTGAAGGCGAGCCGCAACCCGACATCGCGCTTGTTGCGCGGATGGATGTCGCCGGGGTCGCCGATGTCAATCGTGACGGCCATGCCGGTGTTCGGAAGCCGCAGGGCGAGCCGCTGGGCCTCCCGCAGATCGGCCCATTCGTTGCCGGGGGTTCCGGGCGTCCCCGGCACGAAGTTGGCGAGCTGGACGAAGTGGAATGGAAAATCGCCTTGTCCCCACACGCGGCGCCAGTCGCGGATCAGCGCGGGCAGCAGGTCGCGATACGCACCCGCGCGCGCGACGTTGTTCTCGCCCTGGTACCAGATCGCTCCGCGCAGCGCATACGGCGCAAGCGGCGCGATCATTCCGTTGAACAGCGCATGGGGCGCATTGCATTCGCCCGGCGCCGGGGTCGGAACGGGTATCTGAGCCGATCCGTAGTTCGCCTCGACCGCGTAGCGCCAGACGCCCGCCAGCGGAATCGGCGGATCGGACGGACACGCGGGGCACGACAGGCGCATCTCATCCACCGGGCCCGTCATGCCGCCCGAGTAGCAGCCGCTGTGGACGCGGACCGCGATGATGTTCCGGCCCTTCTTCGCCGCGTGCCCCGGCACGGCATAGGTGCGGAGCATGCACCAGGCGTCGTCGCGGTCCTCCATGCGGACACCGCCGACCTTGAGATTATTGAAATAGGTCGTGTCGCTTTTGTCCGTGGCGCCTATGGAGAGCCGCAACTCCTGGCCGGCCCAGGCGGGCGGAAGCTCCACCGCCCTGCGGAACCAGAGCACCCCGCTGAACAGGCAACCGCGGCGCTGCCAGTAGCCGGGCAGTTCCATATCGGCCCACGCGCCGTCTTCCGGCTCATCCGGCCCGGCCCACCCCCGGGCGTGCTTGGTGTTGCCCGCATCGCGGGTGCGCGCCAGGAACGCCTCCAGCTCCCGCGCGACCTCCGCGCGCCGGGCCTCCAGCTCGGGCAGACTCCGCTCGAATTCCTCGACGATGTTCTTGAGCGTCGGATGATCCGCCAACCCTTCGCGGCTCGTCCACGTTTCCGCGCAGGTGCCGCCCCACGAGGCGTTGATGAGCCCGACGGGGACCTGCAGGCGCCGGTGCAATTCGCGCCCGAAATAATAGCCGACGGCGGAAAAGGTCGAGCCGGTTTCCGGCGAGCATGCGCGCCACTGGAGCTCCGCCGCCTCGCGCGCCGGTTCGGCGGCGCCGCGCCGCGGCACATGCAGCAAACGAATGGCGGGGTACCGGGCTTGCGCGACCTCCGCTACGGCATCCTCGGCGGCGGAAAGCGGATGTTCCATATTCGACTGGCCGGAGCAGAGCCACACCTCGCCGACCAGGACATCCTCCACGACGCAAGATTCCCCGCAAGTGGACGACACGCGCATCGCGCCCGGCGTCGCGTTCGCCTCCAGCGGGGGCAACCACGCCGTCCATCGGCCATCCTCCTCGGCCACCGCGCGCGCGCGCCGTCCCGCGAATTCAACCGTCACGATCGCGCCGGGCCGGCCGACGCCCCACACCGGCGCGCGCAGGTCGCGCTGCAGCACCAGGCCATTTGTGAAAACGGAAGCCAGTTTCATCAAGAATTCTCCGCCCGGCTCGTGTTGAACCAGATCGCCCGGCAGAATTAGATGAAGGGGCGGACGCATGCAACCTGAATCCGGGCAATCCGACCCGGATACGCGGAGTCAGGTCCGGTAGGGCTTTTGCATTCTACCAGTCGAAGTGACGTTTATTGAGGAGGTTGAG
>CAYMCD010000124.1:4056-8954 GCA_964388845.1 uncultured Verrucomicrobiota bacterium | reverse complement strand
CTCAACCTCCTCAATAAACGTCACTTCGACTGGTAGAATGCAAAAGCCCTACCGGCACGGGCGCTGGCACAAAGATTGTTTTTACGAGGACGCCAGCCATGTCCCGCTCATTGTCCGGCATCCCGACCTGAAATCGGGCGCGACGGTGGCGGAACATCGGTCGCTGGTGGATTTGTTGCCGACGGTTGCCGACTGGAGCGGGGTCGCCAACCCGCCGGGCGTGGACGGCGCGTCACTGGTGCCGGTCCTGACCGGTGGCGGGGAATCCGCCCACCGGATCGTCAGGGCCGAGACCTACACGCACACGCCGAAGGCCGGCGGGTTGCCGGCGATTGATTCCAATCGCATGGTGCGCCGTGGCCCGTGGAAACTCTGCTACTACGGCGGCTATGATTCGTTTGAATTGTTCAACCTGGCGGACGATCCCGAAGAACGGATCAATCTGGTCAATGCGCCGGCGCACGCGGCGGTGGTCAGGGAACTGGTCCCGTTGATCTTCGCCGATGGTTGGTCGCGCGAGGTTGGCCGGCACATTGATGACCGGCTGCGCGCCATCGGTTACTGGGATAATCTCGGCGACTTCGAGAAGGCGCTGAAGCGTGATCCGGCGGGTGTTGACGCACTGGACTACTGGCGCGCCATTGCGGCCACCCGCGCTTCCGTAGACGCATGAGGTCATCGGCGCCCGGGGACGCATGGGGGGCGCGACCCCATCCGCCGCGCCCCGGGCGACTATTTTTTGGCCATTCGGGAAAATAATGGCCGCCGCCGGCGCTGGAATTTTTCCGGCGCCGCGCTATGCTGCGCGCCCAAGGAGCTGACTCATCCATGAACGATCCGCGCATCAGGAAATTCGCCCAACTGCTGGCCCACTATTCGATCTATGCGAAAAGCGGCGAAACCATCGGCGTCGAGGGACCCGATACCGCCGCCCCCCTGATCCAGGATCTCTACGAGGAATTGTTGGGCGCCGGCGCGTACCCCGTCGTGCGCATGACGCCGGTCGGCGCGACCGAGGCGTTTTTCAAGCGGGGGAAAGACCTGCACTTCGACTCGATCCCCCCGTTTGAGATGGCGTATGCCCGCGCCGTGGACGGCACCGTGCGCATCATGGGCAGCTCGAACACACGCGCCCTCACCGCGACGGATCCGGGCCGGATGGTGCGATTTGCCAAGGCGCGGAGACCGGTCCGCCGCATCCTGCTCGCCAAGAAATGGGCGCTCACCCTGTTCCCCACCGAGGCGTATGCGCAGGACGCCGAGATGAGCCTCGCGGAGTTCTCCGACTTCGTGTTCCGCGCGAACCTGCTGCACCTCGACGACCCGGTCGCCGCGTGGCAGGCGGAGGAACGGAAGCAGAAGCGGCTCATCGCACGCCTGCGCGGCGCGGATACGGTCCGCATCGTGGGCCCCGACACGGACCTGCGCATGTCCATCAAGGGGCGCACCTTCATCCCGTCCGTAGCGACCCAAAACGTGCCCAGCGGCGAGATTTTCACCGGGCCGATAGAGGATTCGGCGGAGGGCCACATCCGCTACGATTTCCCGGTGTGCGAGGGCGGGCGCGAGGTGGACGGCATCCGCCTCGTCTTCCGGAAGGGGCGCGTGGTCGAGGCCACGGCGGCAAAAAACCAGGATTTCCTGCTCAAGATGCTCGACATGGACCCCGGCGCGCGGCGGCTCGGCGAGCTGGGCATCGGCACGAACTACGACATCCGGCGGTTCATCAAGAACATCCTGTTCGACGAAAAGATCGGCGGCTCGATCCACCTCGCCCTCGGCGAGTCCTACGCGGAAACCGGCGGCAGGAACAAGTCCGGCCTGCACTGGGACATGATCAAGGATCTGCGCCAGGGCGGCGCGATCTACGTGGACGGGAAACTCTTCCAACAGGACGGCAAATTCGTGGACTAGCCCGCGCGGGGTTGCGCGCGGATTCGATCAGGGGACCGTGCCGCTGCTCCACGCGGCCACGATGCGGTTGAGGATCAGATTGGTGACCAGCCGGTCCTCCTCGCTCATGGGGCGCGGAGCGATTTGGATATCCGCCAGCGGCGGGTCCATGCGCGGCGGCGCCTCGGCGCGGTCCGGTTCCCCTTCGGCGGGGGCTTCCGAAACGGCCGGCGCGCGATCCCCACGCGGCTGCGCTTGTTCGCTTCCGCGGCGAACGACCGGCCCTTTTTCTTCCGTCCGGTCCATGGCGATCAGCCGCTCAATCTGCTCCTTGTTGAACCGGCGCATCCGCGCGACCAGTTCCGGCATGTTGTGCAGCGCCCAGCGCGACACCCAGGGTTCCACCGCGGGCGAGAGCAGGCTCCACTGCGGGGAGGTGGACAACCGGAGCCAGACAGCGTCCTCCGCCCGGCGGGGCCGCACCCCGGTCATGGCGAAATTGAAAATCTCGCCGCCATCCGCCCGCGTTTCCGAGAAGGTCGCGCGCGCGACGCGCAGCGTCGCGGAGGCGACCGAAAAGAAGGCCTCGTTCTTGCGCCCGTAGTTGAGCGTCAGGAACGAATCCGCCATCCGCTCCAGGCCGAGAAAGGTCATTGAAACGGTGACGCCGTTGTCGTTTTCAACCGCGGTGCAGGTGGTCAACGGCAGCATCAGCAGCGCATTCGGGCCCAGCCGCTCGCTCGGCCCGTCGAAGGACAGCTTGCGCGCGTGGAGGCCCTCCAGGATCTGGCTGCGCTCCACGCGGCCGCTCCGGTGGCGTGCGGCGTACAGGCAGATGCCGGGGGCCAGGCGCTTGTCGCTGCTCACGATCTGGTTCGGGAACAGATTGATGAAGCTGACCTCGGTGACCGGGTCGGCGACGCCTTCCAGTTCCTCGACCTTGATGCGGCCGGCCACCAGGGGCACGCGGCGGCCCAGCTCCTCAAGCGTGAGCGGAGGGATGCCCGACGCCGAGAGCGCGGCGGCGGTAACGCCCGCGGCGCGGCCGGCGGCGTCCTGGTCCACCAGTTCCACGCCGACCTTCTTCATGAAATGCTTGAGAAAATCGGGCGGATTGCGGGGCGGCAAGCCGCGGCGCGCCTCCCCGCTCCGCCGCGTCACATCGAGCAGCTTCTGGTTCGGGCCAAAGGGCCTGTCCGGGGTGAAGGAGAGAATGCGCCCGGTCTCGTCTTCCGTGGCATAAAGGCGGCCGCTGCGTTCGTCGCAGACAACCGACTCCAGCGTTCCCATGCCTTCGGCAACGATCGCGTACGAGCCGGACGACGGATCCACATGGAGCAGGCGCCCGTTTGCGGCGCCGCCGGACGCGGGGCGCGAGCCCCGCTCCTGGGCCACCGCCACCGATCCGTCCGGGAGAAACGCCGCACCCTCCAGACTTCCAATCTCCTTGTTAAGGGTCTGGATCTCGATTTTCCGGTCCAGGTCCCACCACGTCAATCCGCCGACCGCCTCATCCCCGACGAGCAGGATATTCTCGTCCGCCGCCAGGGCCACGGCGCTGAACGAAGCCAGCGGGCTGTAGTCAATCATCCACCACTCCTGCGCGGCATCGCGGACGAGCACGCAGCTGGCGCCCCATCCGGCCCCGCCCTGGTGCGACGATCCGGCGAGGTAGATCTGGCCGTCCGCGTCCGTCGCGATGGACTCCCACGCGTATTCGGCGTCCCCCAGGCTCGGCACGGGGACAACGACGGCGGATTCGTATCGTCCCTGCGCGTCCGGCGCGAACGCGAGCACCCGCCCGCCGGGCAGGTCTTCCACGACGTACAGGGTGGCGTCCGGGGTGAAGCAGATGCCCTCGGGGTTGCGCAAAATGGGGGAGCGCCAGAACGACTCGGGTTTCGCTTCCGTGACGATCGCCTCGGGCAGCGGGCCGCCCACGCGGATCTGCGGGCCGAGCACCGGCTGCGCCCGACCCCCGCGGATGACGGATATGCGGCCCGGCGTTTCTTCGCTCACGTAGAGCTCGCGGGTCGCCGGATGGAAGGCCAGGCCGTCGGGATCCTGCAGCCCCTCGACCACCACCTGCATGGAGAAGGTCCGCTCGGGCGGGCCGCCGCGCGAATCTGTGTGAGCATGCGCCGCGCCACATCCGAACAGGATCGAAGCGAACAACCGCACCCCCGTTTTCCCCAATTCAGTCCTGACCATGTCCCAACTCCCCGGAAATCAAACGCCACGGCGTGACGGGATGAATATACCTGAAAACGGGGCCTTCGTATAACGGGCGGGGCGCGGGCGGGCGCGGTTTGAAGGGCGTTCCGTGGCTCCGGGGAAAAGGGCGGCGTCGGCATCGGGGCGGGATTGCGGATCGCGATCTCCGCGCGCGCGTGGTAGAAATTCATCCTCATCGTCGCATGCTCCATCAAAAGCCAATCCCGGGCCTCGCGGTTCTGCTCTATGCAGTCTCCTATTTCGTCCTGCATCCCGAGGCGGCGGCCTCGTTGACGACGGACCTGTGGGGCGGCGCGACCGGCGATGCCGGTCTCTATGTCTGGCTCGTACAGCGCATCCTCCAGCGCGGCTGGTGGGCGTCGGCCCTGAGTTTCGACGCCGGATTCTTTCATCCCTTCGCCCACAACCTCGCCTTCTCGGACAACTTCCTGCTGCCCGCGGCTTCGGTCCAGGGGCTGCTGGCGCTCGGCCTTGGCTTCGCGACGGCCTACAACCTCATGCTGCTGGCCGCGCACGTTCTGACGGGCTATGCCGCGTACCGGCTCGCGTTGCAGCTCGGGTGCCGCTCCGAGGCCGCCTGGCTCGCGGGCGCGGCCTTCATGCATTTGCCCTTCCTCGGCGCGCACCACATGCACCACCAGCTGCAGTTCGCGTTCGTCCTGCCGATGGCCGCGCTTTGCGCCCTCCGGATGTGGACGCCGCCGCGCCCCGCCTGGGCGCTCGCGATGGGCTTCACCTTGCCGCTCGCTTTCCTGTGTTCGGTCTATTAC
>CAYMCD010000124.1:0-4046 GCA_964388845.1 uncultured Verrucomicrobiota bacterium | reverse complement strand
CTTCTGGCGGGCGCGATCTCGCTGGGCTGTCTGGCCGCCCACCGCCGCGCGCCGGCGGGCCGGGCCGTCCTGCTGAACCTGGCCGCGCTCCTCCCCGGCGCCGCGCTGCTTGCGCTCCTCGTGCAGCCGTACCTTGCGGTCCGGGTGGACCTCGGCGAGTGGAACATCTACGAGGTGAAGTATTTCGCGGCGCCGCTGACCGCGTATATTTCCGCGCCCGACACGGCCCTCGCGTGGGGCCGGCTCACGTCGGGGCTCGCGCACGGGGAGGCGCAACTCTTTCCGGGGTTGACGCTCTACGGCCTGGCCGCGGTCGGGACTTGGGGGATGGGGGCAAGGGGAATGCGATTGGGAGGCGGAGTGGGGTGGTGGGCGGCGGGCGGCGTGGCGCTGCTCGCCGCGCTCTGCGTGAAATGGGCGGGCGGCAGCGCGGCGCTGGTCCGGGCCGCGGCCGTGGCGGGATTCTTCTGGCCGGTCCTCGCGATCCATCTGGCGGGTCTTTATCGCGCGGGGCGGACGGATTCGGCGCCGCCGGCGCATCCGCGGCTGATGGCGTTCGTCGGCGTCGTGTTCGCGTTCGGATCGTTCGGCATCCTCGTGGGTCCGGGCGATGGTGGATTCGACCCGGGACTGGGGCATCTGCTGTACCGGTTCGCGCCGGGTTTCGACAGCCTGCGCGCGCAGTCGCGCATGGGCATCCCGGCCCTGCTCGCCGTGTGCACCCTGGCCGGACTGGGGGCAGAGCGGGTGCTGGACCGGTATCCGCGCGGAGTCCGGCGGGCCGCGGTATACGCGGGACTGCTGGCGCTGATCGGGTGGGAGAGCCGGATCGCGCCCGCGGGGGCGGCGCCGCCGCCCGTCGCGCCGCCGGTTCTGGAGCGATTCGCGAAAGTGGCCGGCCCGGAAGCGGTGCTGATGCTGCCGGTGGAGGACCCCCGCGCGAATCCGAACTTTGCCGTGCAGCAGGTGCGCTATCTGCTGCAGCTGCTTCCCGTGGAACGACCGATCGTGAACGGCTACAGCGGGCGAATGCCGCCGTCCATTTACACCCTGGGCGGCGCGACGCGCGATTTTCCCGACGCGGCCAGCCTCGAACATCTCGAAACCATCCCCGGCCTGCGGTATATCGTCTACGACGGTTCCGCTCTTGACCCACGCCGACGGGCCGCCTTTGAAAAGGCCTCAACATCCTTTCCGGCCCGCCTGCGGCTGGCGGATCGCGATGAAGAAGGCTTCTATCTCCTCCAACTCGGTCCACGCGCGGCTCCGTGAAAAGCGGAAGATCCTTCCTCGTCAGTCTGAAAAACGTTCCGCGACCCTGGCGCCGGGAAAATGAGTGGTGGCGGCGGAGGGATTTGAACCCCCGACCAAGGGCTTATGAGTCCCCTGCTCTACCGGGCTGAGCTACGCCGCCGGCAAGGTCGGCAAAGCTAGGGAATGCGGGGTGCTGTTGTCAATCCCGGCCCGGATTTCCAACGCCTGCAAAAAGTGTGTTCGGCGCGTCCCAAGGTCTGTAAATTCCAGACGCTGTAATTTCCAATCCCTGTACGTTCCAATGGCTGGAAACCCCATGCTGATTTCGCTGCGCGTGAAAAACCTGGCGCTGGTCGAACAGGTCCGGATCGAGTGGGGCGGCGGCCTCAATGTCGTCACCGGCGAGACCGGCGCGGGCAAGTCCATCCTGATCGGCGCGCTGAAGCTGCTGCTGGGCGAACGCGCGGACCGGAAGTGGATCCGCGCGGGCGCCGACGCATGCGGGGCCGAGGCGGTGTTCGATGTTTCGGCGCTGTCCGATTTTCCGGCGCTGCTGGAGGAGCTGGGCGCGGCGCCGGCCGAGGACGGGCAGCTCATCGTGCGGCGTATCGTGAAAGAGTCGGGCGCGGGCCAGAATCTCGTGAACGACACGCCGGTGACCCTCCAGACGCTCAAGCGGATCGGCGAGCGGCTGGTGGATCTGCACGGGCCGCACGATCACCAGTCGCTCCTGAATCCCGCGTTCCAGCTCGATGTGCTCGATGCCTACGGCGCGTCGCACCGCGAGTTCGAGGCGTATGCGGCGCAGTGGCGGACGCTGCGCGAATTGGAGGCCCGGCGCGCGGCGCTCCAGGGCGGCGACGAGGAGGTGGCGGCGCGGACGGACCTGCTCCGGTTCCGCATCCAGGAATTGGACGAGGCGAAGCCCGAGGCGGGCGAGGACGAGGCGGTCGCGCGCGAGCAGGACGTGGCCAGCCATGCGCATCGCATTCTCGAGCTCGGGCAGGGCCTCCTCGCCGCGCTCCAGGAAGGCGAAGGCAGCGCCTTCGACGCGCTGGCCGCCGCGCAGCGCGCGCTCGAGGAGCTGGCGCGCCTGTTGCCCGAGGCGGAGGCCTGGCGGCAGGAGGCGCGCGGCCTCGCGCAACAGACCCAGGCCCTTTCGGACGCGGCGCGGGCGGCGATGGACCGCGTGGAGGCCGATCCCGCGCGCCTCGACTGGCTGGACCGCCGCCTCGCGCTGTACCAGCGGTTAAAAAAGAAATACGGGGCCGATGCGGCCGGCCTGGTCCAGCTGCTCGGGGACTCCCGCGCGGCGCTGAAGGAACTCTCGGAGCGGGGCGAACGACTCGCCGAGGTCGAGCGCCGGATCGCGTCGGCGCAGGAGCAGGCGCGCGCCGCGGGCGCGGCGCTCGGGCGGAAGCGCCGCGCGGCGGCGGGCCATCTGGGCCAGGCCGTCACGCGGCACCTGAAGGAGCTCGGGTTCCCGCACGGGGCCTTTGATGTGGAGGTGACGGAGGTGGAGCCGGGGCCGACCGGTTGCGACGCGGTCTCGTTCGGCTTCGCGCCGAATCCGGGCGAGGCGCGCAAGCCGCTGCGCGAGATCGCATCGAGCGGCGAAATCTCGCGCGTCATGCTCGCGACCAAGGCGGTGCTGGCGAGGCACGACCGGATTCCCGTGCTCGTGTTCGACGAGGTTGACGCGAATATCGGCGGGGAGATGGGAATAGCCGTGGGCCGGAAACTCGCGGCCTTGGCGGCGGATCACCAGGTGCTGTGCATCACACACCTGCCGCAGGTGGCCGTCCACGGCGCCGCGCATTTCGCGGTGTCCAAGCGGGTGCGCGAGGGCCGGACCTTCACGGATGTCGCCCGCCTCGACGCCCCGGCCCGGGTGGAGGAGGTGGCCCGGATGCTCGGCGGCCGCGATCTGACCCGCGTCACCCTGCAGCATGCGAAGGAACTGCTGGCGGCCGCTCAACCGGCCGCCGCGCCGGACAGCGCGCCGCGCTCGAAGTCGCCGGCATGACGCGGCGTGACGAGGGCGAAGTTCATGGCGCGGTTTTTCCGCCCGCGCGCCAGCGGTGCCACCGGGCGCGCCAGGGATACAGGCCCCTGGCGGCTTGCGCGCAGTAGAGGTGGTACGCCTGGATGCGCTCACGCTGGAAGCGCCGCTCCGCGTCCGCGAAGGGGCTCCATCGCGGGAGGGCCTTCAACAGCGCCAGGTGGTCCCGCAATTCGCGGTAGCGCGAGTAGCGGCGCGCGGGGGATTGCGCGGCGTACCGGACGCCGTCCGTCGTGTCGCGCCCCTGCATGTGATAGCGCGCGAGGGGCTCGGCGACGAACGCCACGCGCCCGAGCGGCAGCAGGTCGAGCCAGAGCCGCAGATCCTCCGTGCGGTGCAGGCGCGGATTGAAGCCGCCGGCGGCGCGGACCGCATCCGTCCGCAGCAGCACCGATGAGGTGTGCGGCCACATGAAGCCGCCGAGGGCCATGGCGCGCATGACGCGCGGATCCTCGAAGGCCTCGCGCCGCCGCAGCAGCTCGTCAGGATCGAAAACCGCCCGGGCAAGGGGATGGCCGCGCCACCAGGGGATCATCACCTGGGCGAGGAAATCCCGCATGGTCCGTCCGGTTCCCTCGCCGTCATCGAGCATGTGGTAGTCGCTTCCGACCAGCGCGACGTCCGGCGCGCGGGCGGCGCAGCAGCGGTCCAGCTTCCCGGGGAGCCATTCGTCGTCGTCGTCCAGGAGGGCCAGCCACGGCGCGCGGGCGGCGGCGATCCCGGTGTTCCG
>CAYMCD010000123.1:0-9008 GCA_964388845.1 uncultured Verrucomicrobiota bacterium | reverse complement strand
TGCTCCACCGGCGCAAGGCCGGTGGGGGCCTACAAAATCCGGGGAATGTCCTGGATAAACCGCTTGCCGCCGGGGGTGCATAGCGGATAAGAAGGGCCGGCTCATCTCGCGCGGCATTCTTCAGGATGTTGCGAAACGGGCCCCGGGCCGAACCACCAAGTATTGCCAAATGACGCACACGCCGAACTCGGACCGCGCGGCCGGATTGCCGATGCCCATTGAGGAGGCGGACGATTTTCTTTCGACCCCGGGCCCCGCGCTGGTCCAGGACCTGGCCGGGTTCGAGGGCGACACCCTGGTCCTCGGCGCCGGCGGCAAAATGGGACTTCACACGTCGCTCATGCTCCGGCGCGCCCTCGACCGGGCCGGACGTTCCTTCCGCATCTGGGCCGTGTCGCGGTTCAGCAGCGTGCACGGCCGGGCGGATTTCGATTCGCAGGGCGTTGAAACGATCGCCTGCGAGCTGACCGATCCCGACGGGCTGGCGCGGCTGCCGGATGCGCCCAACATCGTGTTCATGGCCGGCGCGAAATTCGGCACGTCGGGCCGCGGCGATCTGCTGCGGATCATGAACGCGGAACTGCCCGACCGGGTGGCGCGGCGGTTCCCCGGCGCACGCTTCCTCGTTTTCTCCACCGGCTGCGTCTACTCCCTCGTGCGCCCCGAATCGGGCGGATCGAAGGAGGACGACCCGACCGATCCGCCGGGCGACTATGCGCGGTCCTGCAAGGAGCGGGAGACCGCCTTCGTCCGCGCCGCCCGCGAACGCGGGACCCGCTCCTGTCTGCTCCGCCTGAACTATTCGACGGAATTCCGCTACGGCGTCCTCGTGGACATCGCCCGCAAGGTCGCCGCCGGGGAGCCGGTCAATCTTTCGATGGGCCACGTCAACGTGATCTGGCAGCGCGACGCCGTCGAGCACATCCTGCGGTGCTGGCGCCTGGCGTCGGATGGCCCGGCGGTCGTCAACATCGCCGGTCCCGACCTCGTCCCGGTGCGCGCGCTGGCGGAACAGTTCGGCCGGATCCTCGGGAAGGCGCCCTCCTTCGCGGGGCGCGAGGAACCGACCGCGTGGCTCAACGACGCGTCGAAGGCCCACCGCCTGTTCGGCCGGCCACCGACCGGGCTGGAGGACATGATCCGATGGACGGCGGCGTGGATCCGCGCGGACGGCGGATCGTTCGGCAAGCCGACCGGTTTTGAGAACCGGGACGGCAAATTCTAGGAGTGCGCCCCATGGAACTACGCAATCACCTGCTCGAAGGATGGGCCATCCCGGCGCTGCCGCTGGCGCTGAACGCGGATCGCACCTGGTCGGTCCGCCACCAGCGCGCGCTGATCCGCTACTACATGGACGCCGGCGCCGGCGGGGTGGCGGTGGGCGTTCATTCCACCCAGTTTTCCATCCGCGAACCGCAGCACGGGCTTTTCCGCCCGCTCCTCGAGCTGGCCGCGGAGACGATGGACCGCGCCCTGGCGTCCGCGCCGAGGCCATTCGCGCGCATCGCGGGCATCTGCGGCGACACCCCGCGGGCCGAGGGCGAAGCGCGGCTCGCCCGCGAGCTCGGCTACCACGCCGGGTTGGTCAGCCTGTCGGCGCTGCGGGCGGCGCCCATAGACCGGCTGGTCGCCCACTGCCGCGCGCTGGCGGAGATTCTGCCGATCATCGGGTTCTATCTGCAGCCGGCCGTGGGCGGCCGCGCGCTGCCGGTGGACTTCTGGCGTCAATTCGCGCAAATCAACAACGCCGTGGCCGTCAAGATGGCCCCGTTCAACCGCTACCAGACCCTGGACGTCGTCCGCGCGGTCCTGGAGAGCGGCCGCGACGACCTGGCGCTCTACACCGGGAACGACGACAACATCGTGGTGGACCTGCTCACCCCCTGGACGTTCGGCGGCCGGACGCGGTTTATTGCGGGCGGGCTGTTGGGCCAGTTCGGCGTATGGACGCACGCCGCGGTCGAGTGGCTCGACCGAATCAAGGTCGCCCGGTCGGCCCGCGCCGGCGGCCCGCCGCACGGGGATTCGGGCGCCGGCCCGGATTGGCTGAAGCTGAACGCCGAGTGGACCGACGCCAACGCGGCGATCTTCGACGCGGCCAACGGGTTCGCGGGCTGCATCCCGGGCATCCACGAGGCGCTCCGCCGCCAGGGGCTCCTGCCGTCCATCGCCTGCCTGGACCCCCACGAAGCGCTCTCCGCGGGCCAGTCCGAGGAGCTGGACCGGGTGACGCGCGCCTATCCGCACCTGGTGGACGACGCCTTTGTGGCGTCGAACCTCGCCCGCTGGCTGGACGACCGGAGCTGAGGCACGGTCCCGGTCGCCGGGCCGGACGATTCGCGGCGGCGCGCGCGGCTTGCCGCGGGGCAAGGCGCTGACCTATAAACGGGCGATGCCGCAGAACGTCCCATTTGTCCATCTGCATTTCCACACGGAGTATTCGCTGCTGGACGGATGCTGCCGCGTGGCGAAGTCCATCGAGAACGCGAAGCAGATGGGGATGAACGCGCTGGCGATCACCGACCACGGGGTGATGTACGGCGCGATCGGGTTCTTCAAGGCGGCCAAGGAGGCCGGCATCCGCCCGATCCTCGGCTGCGAGGCGTACATGGCGCACGGTTCCATGCGCGAGCGGAAGCGCGAGGAGGAGACCGGATCGCAGGCGAACCACCAGCTCCTGCTCTGCGAGACGAACGAGGGCTACGCCAACCTGACGCGCCTCGTGTCGCTGGGCCACCTCGAGGGCTACTACTACAAGCCCCGCATTGACCTCGAGACGCTGGCCCAATACAGCAGGGGCCTCATCGGCACGTCCTCCTGTCTCAACGGCCAGATCCCGACCCGCATCCTGCGCGGCGACATGGCCGGGGCGCTCGCGCTGGCCGGGACCTACGGCGAGATTTTCGGCAAGGGCAACTATTTCATCGAACTGCAGAACCACGGGCTCGAGGAGCAGGCGGCCGCGAACCGCGGCCTGCTCGAAATCGCCTCGAAGCTCGGCCTCCCGCTCATCGCCACGAACGACGTGCACTACCTCAAGCCGGAGGACCATGAGGCGCACGAGGTGATGCTCTGCATGCAGACGGGCACGACCATGAGCGACCCGAAGCGGCTGCGCTACGGCTCGACGCAGTTCTACATGAAATCCGGCGCCGAGATGCTCGCGCTGTTCCGCGACCACCCCGAGGCGCTCGCGCACACGGTCGAGATCGCCGATCGCTGCCACGTCGAGCTCAAGCTCAAGGGCGAGCTGCACTTCCCCACCTACGTGGCGCCCGAGGGCTACACGCAGAAGGAATACCTGATCAAGCTCGGCAAGGACGGGCTCAAGGCGCGCTACGGGATCGAGGACGCCCACCGGCCGCGCAACGAGGAGGAGGCCGCGATCGCGAAGCGGTTCTTTTACGAGTTGGAGGTCATCGAAAAGACCGGGTTCATCAATTATTTCCTCGTCGTGTGGGACTTCATCCACTTCGCGCACCAGAGCCGCATCCCGGTCGGGCCGGGCCGCGGGTCGGGCGCCGGCAGCGTCGTCGCCTACTGCCTCGCCATCACCGGCATTGACCCGCTCCGCTACGGGCTGATCTTCGAACGCTTCCTGAACCCCGACCGCGTGTCCCCGCCGGATTTCGACATTGATTTCTGCCAGTGGCGCCGCGGCGAGGTCATCGAGTACGTGAAGCGCAAGTACGGGTCGGAAAACGTCGCGCAGATCATCACGTTCGGCTCGCTGGGCCCGAAGACGGTCATCCGCGACCTCGCGCGCGTGCTCGAGATGCCGCTGGCCGAGGCCGACCGCCTCGCGAAGATGATCCCCGAACTGCCCGACATGACGCTCGAGCGGGCGCGGAAGGAAAGCCCCGATTTCCGCCGCGCGTGCGAGATCGATCCGAACGCGAAGCGGATCATGAAATACGCCGAGACGCTCGAGGGGTTGCCGCGCAACCCCGGCATCCACGCGGCCGGCGTCGTGATCGGCGAGAAGCCGCTGATCGAGATCCTGCCGCTGGCCCGCGACAAGTCCGGCGAACCGTGCACGCAGTTCGAAATGAAGCCGCTCGAGATGGTCGGGCTGCTCAAGATGGACTTCCTCGGGCTGAAGACGCTGACCATCATCCAGGAGGCCCTCGAGGCCGTGGAGCGCAACCACGGCATTCAGATTGATCTCGACCGCCTGCCGACGGACGACAAGGCCGTGCTCGACCTCCTGAGCCGGGGCGACACGGTCGCGGTGTTCCAGGTGGAATCGAAGGGCATGCGCGAGATGCTGCGCAAGATCGGCGTGGGGCGCCTCGAGGACCTGATCGCCCTCATCGCGCTGTTTCGGCCCGGCCCGATGCAGTTCATGGACGACTTCGGCAACCGGAAGAACGGCCAGTCGAAGATCGAATACCCGCACCCGAAGCTGGAGGCCGTCCTCAAGGAGACCTACGGCGTCATCGTCTACCAGGAGCAGGTCCAGCAGGCGGCCAACGTCCTGGCGGGCTTCACCCTCGCGCAGGGCGACGTCCTGCGCCGCGCGATGGGGAAGAAGGACAAGGACGAAATGGCCGCGATGCGGGAGAAGTTCGTCGAGGGCTGCGGGAAAACGAGCCACCTGCCGCGCGCCAAGGCCGAGGCGATCTTCGACCTCATAGACAAATTCTCCGGCTACGGCTTCAACAAGTCCCACAGTGCCGCCTACGCCGTCGTCGGCTGGCAGACCGCGTGGCTGAAGGTGCACCACCCGGTCGAGTTCATGGCGGCGAACCTTTCGATCGAGATCAGCGACAACGAGCGCATCGGCGAACTCCTGGCGGAGTGCCAGGAAATGGAGATCGCGATCCTGCCGCCCAGCGTCAACGAGAGCGGCGTCCGCTTCACCGCGCTGCCGCCCGGCGCGGACAACCGGCGCGCGATCCGCTTCGGCCTGGCCGGCGTCAAGAACGTCGGGCTCGGCGCGGTCGAGGCCATCGCGCGGGAGCGCGAGACGAACGGGGCCTTCAAGGGCCTGCTCGATTTCTGCGCGCGGATTGACAGCCAGCTCGTCAACCGGAAGACGATCGAGAGCCTGGTCCGCTGCGGGGCTTTCGACTTCACGGGGCTCGCGCGCGGCCGCCTGTTCGCCGGGATCGAGACGGCGATGGGCCGCGCCGCCGCCGACCAGCTCGACCGCCGCACGGGCCAGATTTCCCTCTTTGACCAGCTCGAGCCCGCCGCCGCGCAGGGGGGCGACGCCGAGGCCCTGCCGCCCGCCGAACCCTGGCCGCAGAGCCAGAACCTCGCCGGCGAGAAGGAACTGCTCGGCTTCTACATCTCCGGCCACCCGCTGGCCGCGCTGCGCGGCGAGATCGCCCGCTACAGCCTGCACACCCTCGCCCAGCTCCGCGAGACGCCGGACCAGACCCCAACGCGCATCGCGGGACTGGTCACGCAATACACCAAGCGGTTCACGAAGCGGGACCAGAAGGCGATGTGCGTGTTCCGTCTCGAGACGCTCGAGGGCTGGATGGAGGTCGTCGTTTTCCCCGCCGTGTTCGACCAATACGCCGTGCACCTCCGCGAGGAGGCGCCCGTGCTGGTCTGCGGCGACCTCGCCCGGGAGGGCGACCAGATCCGGATCCGCGCGAACGAAATCTACCCGCTGCCGGACGCGCACCGCTACTTCGCGCAGAAGGTCAGCCTGCACGCGCCCGAGGCCCGCGCCACGGACGACGTGTTCCGCGCCGTGCGCCAGATCCTGCGCGGCAACCCCGGCGATGTGCCCGTCACGATCTGCATCGAATACGCCAACGGCGAAAAGGTCTTTATCGCCGCCGAGCACACCTTCAAGACCACCGCGACACAGCGCGTCGTGCACGAACTCGAGAAGGTGCTGGGCGAGGGGAGCGTCTACATCGCCGTCAACACGGCCCCCTGCCTGCGGCCCCGCAGAAAGGGCGAATGGGGCGGTCGCCGCGAAAACGGCAACGGCGGATAAATCGAATTCCCGGGCGGGGCCCCCGGTTGGCCTCTACGTCCCGGCCCATCTGGGGCAGACGCGGCGGAAGGGGCATTTGCGGCAGGTCTTTTCGCCGTCCGTGAGGGCGAACCGGTCCTCGCGCGCGCGGTTCTGCGCCGGGTCGTCGAGCAGCGCGCGCATCGCGGCGGCGCCGGCGGCGATCCGGGCGCGGACCGGCTCGAAATCCGCCGCGGTGAAATGGTGCGCGATCCACTCGCCGCCGCCGAGATTGTATTCGGACGGCTCGATCGCGGACGGGTCGGCCGCCCACGCGACGTGCGCGTACCAGGCGTAGAGCGCGAGTTGCGCGCGCGTGGATTCGGCATCGGCCTTGCCGGTCTTCCAGTCAATGATGTGCAGGATGCCGTCGCGGCGGTAGGCGCAGTCGAGCTGGACCCACACCTTCACGCCGTCCGCATCGAAGGAGGCGAGGCGTTCGAGGTCGAGCCATTGGTCGGGCGCGAGGGCCTGGAGGACGCCGGCGGGTTCGCCGCGGTAGAACACGCTGACGGCGGACAGCGCCTTTTCAAAGAGGCCGGCCCAGACCTCGTCGCCGACCTCGAGGTCGTCGTATTCGTGTTCGAGCAGGCCGCAGGCCTCCCGGGGCTTTTCCCAATAGAGCCCCTCGCCGGAATCGGTGAAATCCTTCTGGAGGCGCCGGCCGAGCGCGCGCAGCGCGGCGTCTTCGGAGGGCGCGCGCCCCTTTTCGCGCAGCTCCGTGAGCACCCAGCGCAGGCAGTTGTGCACGGTCGCGCCCATCCACTGCTGGCGCGTCTGCAGCTTTTTCAGGACGTAGAGCGTTCGGGTCTTCGGGTCGGCCCGTTCGGACCACCCGCCCCACGCGCCGTAATAGGAATAGAAATACTGCCGCGGGCAGGCCTCAAACGTTTCGGCGCGCGATTTGGACCAGGAGAAATCGTTTTGCAGCTCGCCCATGGCCGGAGTATGGCACCTCCGGCGGCCGGTTTCCAATGGCCAATTACGGCGGCTCCGGCGCAACCGGTACGGTGGCGGCCTCTTCGTAGAGCTTGGCCGGGTGGCCGCGCAAGTCCCATACGACGCCGAGCCAGGAGAGGACCTTGAGCAGGTAGTAGGAGAGGTCAATCTCCCACCAGTAGAGGCCCTGCCGGGTGGCGACGGGATAGCGATGGTGGTTGTTGTGCCAGCCCTCGCCGAACGTGATCAGCGCGAGGATCAGGCTGTTGCGGCTGTGGTCGCCGGTGTTGAACCGGCGCGTGCCGATCATGTGGGTGAGCGAGTTGATGCAGAACGTCGCGTGGTAGACCAGCATCGTGCTGAAGAAAAAACCCCAGAAGACAAACGCCCAGCCGGTGATGCCCGACGCGGGATCCCGCGCGCCGAGCCGGTCGCCCAGGACATACAGGCCGGCGCCGAGCAGGAGGGGCGGGAGCGAGTGGAAGCGGTCGAGGAACCGCAGCTCGGGGAACCGCGCGAAATCGCGGATGCGATCCAACTCGGTTTTCGCGTACTTGCGGCAGAGCAGCCACCCGAGGTGCGCCCAGAAGACACCCTGCACGTGCGGCGAGTGGATGTCCTTTTCGGTGTCGGACACCTGGTGGTGATGGCGGTGGTGCGCGGCCCACCAGAGCGCGCCGAGCTGCGCGGATGTCCCGCCGAGGAACGCGAGGATGAACTGGAAGGCGCGGCTCGTTTTGAACGAATTGTGCGAGAAGTAGCGGTGGTACCCCGCGGTCAACGCGAAGACGCGCAGCGCGTAGGTCGCGGCGCAGACCCCGACGGCGGCCCAGCTGAACGGGACGAAGAACACGCCCAGCGCCATCAGGTGCATGAAGAGCAGCGGGGTGCTCTGGATGAGCGTGATGTTGTCCTCGTCGCCGAAGATGTACCGGCGCCAGGCGCGCGCCACGCGCGCGCGCGTCGTTGTGGATGCGGTGTCTGACATGCCCGGGTTAATCTGGTTCCCGGTCGCCCAGGAAAGCAAGCACTTCCGCCGGGTGGTCCTCCGCGTTCTTCACCGGCGACCACCGCTTCAACACCGTGCCGTCCGGCCCGATCACGAACGTCGAACGGATCGTTCCCATCACCGGCTTGCCGTACATCAGCTTCCCGCCGAACGCGCCGTACGCCTTCATGACCGACGTATCCGGATCGCTGAGCAACGGGAAGGGCAGTTTGTACTTCTTCGCGAATTTGCCGTGCGATGCCGGCGTGTCCTTGCTGACGCCGAGCACAACCGCGCGTTTCTCCAGTTGAGGCGTCAGATCGCGGAATGCGCACGCTTCCTTCGTGCAGCCCGGCGTATCGTCCTTCGGATAGAAGTAAAGGACGACCATGCGGCCCCTGTAGTCCTTCAGCGAATGAATCTTTCCGTCGCTGTCCGCCAGTGAAAAGTCCGGCGCCTTCCGGCCCTCGATATGGCTCATGCGAAGTCCTCCTTTGTCTCAGCGGATCATTCGCGGAAGGGGTTGGTGGACTTACAGGGGATGTATCGGCGGATGGGTGCGCCGGAGTCCCGGAGTGGGGCTTGTCCGACCGACCCTATACTCCGACACCCCCGACCGCCCACCCGGCGACACCGCTTCTCACCCCATCGTCCGGCCGCCGGTGCCCCGGGCCTTGAGGGCCGGCGCCTTGGCGGTTTTGGGGCGGAGCGAGCGGACGGCCGCGCCGGCGCGCCACATCTCGGAGCGGCCGAGCGCGTCGAGCTCCCTGGCGAGCAGCGCCTTGTAATTCGGGCCGCTGCACACACGGAGCACGCGGGCGGATTCCTTGCCGGTCTTCACCGACTTGTAGAGCGCCTTGAAGACGGGCAGGGTGGCCTTCTTGAATTTCGGCTTCCAATCCAGCGCGCCGCGCTGGGCGGTCGTCGAGCAGTTGGCGTACATCCAGTCCATCCCATTCTCGTCCACTAGCCGGATCAGGCTCTGGGTCAGCTCCTCAACCGTCTCGTTGAAGGCCTCGCTCGGCGAATGGCCGTTCTTGCGCAGGACCTCGTACTGCGCCTCCATGATGCCGGCCAGCGCGCCCATCAGCACGCCGCGCTCGC
>CAYMCD010000122.1:0-9105 GCA_964388845.1 uncultured Verrucomicrobiota bacterium | reverse complement strand
CACTCTGACAGAGGTGCGATTATATTAACAGATAATTCTGACTCAGTAGACTAGCCGATGGCGGCCAGGGCGTGGCGGACGGCCGCCAGCAGTTGGTCCCCCGTGAAGGGCTTGGTGATGAAATACTGGTTCGGGGCCGCGGAGGATTCTCCGCCGTAGCGCGCGTCGGGGTGACCGGACATCAGGATCACCGGGATCCGCGGGCAGTCCGCTTGGACGGCCGAGGCGAGCGTCCTCCCATCGAGCCGCCCCATGACGACATCCGTGATGACCAGGCTGATTTCATCCCGGTGGCTCCGGACAATCTCCAGGCCTTCCTGTCCGTGGGCCGCTTCCATGACCTGGAACCCCGCTTCGACCAGCATGCGGGACACCAGCTGCCGGATGGGCGCCTCGTCGTCCACCACCAGCACGAGCCGGGTCCGCGGCTCTTCCGGCGCAAGGCCCGGCTGGGTGGCGGCCGCCGTCCGGGCCTGGGGGAGATACACGTCGAACGTCGCGCCCTTCCCCGGCTCACTTTCCACGTGAAGGGCCCCGCCGCACTGTTGGACGATGCCATAGACCGTCGCCAGCCCGAGGCCGGTGCCCCGCCCGATTTCCTTGGTCGTGAAGAAGGGCTCGAAGATGCGCGAGATGGTGGCGCTGTTCATCCCGATGCCGGTATCCATCACGGAGAGGCGGGCATAGAGACCGGGCGGCAGGTCGGGAAGCCCGTGGGCGGCGGGGCGGTCCAGGCTCACGCTGCGGGTCAGGATCGCGAGGCGGCCGCCGTCGGGCATGGCGTCGCGCGCGTTCAGGGCAAGGTTCATGATCACCTGTTCCATTTGAACGGGATCGGCCCGGACGGCGAGCGGCTGCGGGTCCAATTCGACGGTCAGTTCGATCGCGCGCCCGATCATTCGTTTGAGCAGGCGCGCCAGATTGGCGACCACCTCGTTCAACTGGAGGACGCGGGGATGGACCACCTGTTTCCGGCTGAAGGTCAGCAATTGGGCGACCAGGCCGGCGGCGCGCTGCGCGGCGTCGCGGATGAGTTCGATATCCGCGCGGACCGGCGCCGTGGCGCCGACGCGGCGGAGGGCGAGGTCCGCGTTGCCGATGAGCGAGGTGAGCAGGTTGTTGAAATCGTGCGCGATCCCGCCGGCCAGGCGGCCGATGGCCTCCATCTTGGCCGCCTGGCGCAACTGCTCCTCGAGTTCCACCTCGCGGGTGACGTCATGACTGACGGCGATGTAGTTGACGATCGCGCCGCCGGGTTCGCGGATGGGGGAAACGGCGGTGTTCAGTTCGACGAGCGTGCCGTCCTTGCGGCGGTCCGTGAAACGCCCCTTCCAGACCCGGCCCGACTGGATCGCGCGCCAGAGGGTTTCATAGAACTGCGCGTCGTGCCGCCCCGAATTGAGCAATGAGGGGGTCCGCCCGACCACCCCTTCGCGTGAATATCCGAGGATGTGCTCAAAGGCGGGGTTGACGTATTGGATCACGCCCTGCGTATCGGTGATGATCACGACATCGGCGGCCTGCTCGACGGCCGCGGCGAGGCGGCGGCCCTGTTCTTCCGCGCGCCGGCGCGAGGTGATATCCCGCACGAAGATGACATGCTCCTGCGTCGGCATGGGGATCACGCTGACCTCCGCATACCGGGAGGCGCCGGGCGCGCCGTACTCGATCTCCCGCACCAGCATCCGGCCGGTTTCGCCGACCTCCTGGAGCAGGGGCAGGATGTGGCTGCCCGGGCAGGTGGCCGGCGCCTCGGTGATGCGCCGGCCGCGCAGATCGGCCAGCTGGCTCATGCCGGGCGCCCGGTCCATGTTGCTGTCAATGATGATCCCGTCCCGGTCGGTCCGGAAGAACGTGTCGGGCCAGAGGTCGAAGATGGCCCTGAGGTCGCGGTTGGCCTGGAGGAGCTCCTGCGAACTCAACTCGAGGGAACGCTCGAGCATCAGGCGGTCCGCATCGGACTGGTGATAGGCCTGGCTCACGACGTCCAGCAGGCGCCGCCATTCCTCCGGGACCGGCTGGTCGCCCAGCAGTTTCCGTATCTGGCGGATCAACAGGCCGTGCCAAGCGCGGTCCATCATAGCTCGCCGAAGGTGGTGATCGTCATGGTCTGGTTGTGCAGGTCGCAGCGGGCGCCGGGCGTGAGCGGCGATATTTCCCCATAGGAATAGAAGCCGGCCAGGACGGCTGCGTCGCCGAGGATCTCGCGCACGGCCTCGACCTCCTCCTCCGTGCGCTGCTGGAGCACGAGTTTGCGCCCGACGCAGCTGATCAGCAGCGCCAGCGCGGCCGGCCGGCGGCCCATCGCCTCGTAGGTGACCTGGGCCGCCCCGCTCGCGCCGTCAATGAGGCGGTCGAAATTAGCCTTCATCAAACGCGCCAGCGCGCCCTGCGGCATGTCTCCGGCAAACGTGAGGCTCTGGGCCGCCTCGTCCACGGAGAGGATCGTGCGGACATATCCGGGATCGCGCGGATGGGCGTGGACGAGGAGCGGGAACAGCAGGCCGGAAGACGGCAGGTCGCGGGCGTAATCGCCGAGGTAGCGTTTGTAGAGTTCCAGCGCCGAGCGCCCGTCCAGTTCGTACAGCACGTTGCCGGCCGAGCGCGTGATGACGCGGTCCGGCCCGAACGGATCCCATCCGCCCAGCGAGCCGAACCCGATGCGCAGGGCGGAGCCGTAGAAGCCCAACCCCGCCACGCAACCGGATTGGAACCGGCCCTCCGCGATCACGCCGGTCTGCTGGAAGGCCGCGCCGTCGGCCGAGAGCCCGCCGGTGACCTGGACCCCCGGCGGCAGGCGCTCCATCAGGCCCGCGACCAGCTCGGTGCCGTTCACGCGCAGGCCGTCGGACAGGACCAGCACGTGCGAGAGCGCCCGGTCGGTGAGGCGCTCCGCCAGCGCGCGGCCGGCCGCGCGGCTCTCCGCGGGCGAAATGGGGGCGGCGGCGGCGCGCACCTGCGTCTTCCCGAACGCGATCGCCGTGGCGACCACGCTGTCGTCCAGCACCCGCCCGCCCGCGATCTCGCCCGCCGTCGAACAGCCGGCGAGCAGGGCCCCGGGATGGCGCGCCTGGAGTTCCTCGATCGCGCGCGAGCCGGCGAGGTGCTGCCGGCTCCCGAAGACGAAAACCAGTTGCGCGGGGCCGGCAAGTCGCGCGGCTTCGGATTGCCAGCCGAGCTCCTGGGTCCAGATGGACTGTGAGATATTCATCGCGCCGTATTGCAGCGCGGAGTATAGCGCCTGCGGGCGGGCCCGCCAAGCGAAACTCCCGCGACCGCCGCGTTTTGCGTTGAGGCGCGGGGGCGAAGCGGCCTATTGTGCGCGGGAAGGCACCCCATGACAATCCGCTCCCGTTTTGCCCCGAGTCCCACCGGCCAGGTCCATATCGGCAACCTGCGCGCGGCCATTTTCAACTGGCTGTTCACGCGGCACGAGGGCGGCCAGTTCCTGCTGCGCGTGGAAGACACCGACCGCGAGCGCTCCACCCCGGAGGCCGTCCAGGCGGTGCTGTCGGCGATGGACTGGCTGGGACTGACGACCGACGGGGAGACGCTCTACCAGTCCACGCGCCGCGCGGAACACCTGGCGGCGGCGGAACGGCTGCTGCAATCCGGACGGGCCTACAGACTCGACAAGGGCGGCACCGGGAGGGGCGAGGCGGTGCTCTTCAAGATGCCCGGCTCCGACATGGGTTTTCACGACCTCATCAAGGGCGACCTGAAGAAGGAGGCCGCCGGCCTGCCGGACTTCGTCATCGTCCGCTCCGACGGAAACCCGGTGTTCCACCTCGCCAACGTCGTGGACGACATCCACATGGGCATCACGCACGTCATCCGCGGCGACGATCATATCGAGAACACCTACCGGCACGTCGCGCTGTTCGAGGCGCTCGGGGCGCCGGCGCCGCGGTACGCGCACCTGCCGATGATCGTCAACGCGCAGGGCAAGCCCTACTCGAAGCGGGACGGCGCGGCCTACGTCGGGGACTTCCGCGAAAAGGGCTACGAGGCCGACGCGCTGTTCAACTACCTCGCGCTGCTGGGCTGGAATCCGGGCGACGACCGCGAGATCATGAGCCGCGCGGAGTTGATCGCGGCCTTCACGCTTGACCGCGTGCAATCCAAGGCGGCGCAATTCGATTTCAAGAAATTCGAATGGATGAACGCCGAATACCTCAAACGCCAGCCGCCGGACGCCTACCGGCGGCGTTTCCGCCGCGAATTGGAACAGGGCGGGCTCTGGACCCCGGCGGCGACGGAACCGTACCTCGCGCGGGTCTGCGAACTGCTGCGCGAGCGGGTCAAATGCTGGGCCGAGGTCCCGGCGCAGGCCGGCTACTTTTTCACCGACCACTACCCCTACGATGCCGACGCGGTGCGCAAGCGACTCCACAAGGACGGCGCGCGCGACCTGCTGGCCGCCCTGCGGGAGGCGTATGCCGCGCTTCCGGCCTTCGATGCGATCTCCGCCGAATCGGCCCTGCGCGCGGTCGCGGAGGCGCGGAAGGTCAACGCCTCCGAGTTGATCCATCCCCTGCGCGTCGCCGTGACCGGCCTGCCCGGCGGGCCGAGCCTGTTCCACCTCCTGGAGACGCTCGGGCGCGACCGCGTGCTGGAGCGCATGCAGCGCCCCCCGCCCGCCTGACCGCGGACCACCGGGCGCCGGGTCCCGCCATCGCGGGCATCGGACGGTCCACTAGGGCCAAGTAGGGATTCCCCCGATCCCCGATCCGGCTGTGTATCCGCTACAGTGCCGCCGTGAGAACGGCAGAACCGCATGCGTCGGCCGGCAGCGCGGCCGGCGAGCTGGTCCGTTTGCGGGCGGAACTCGACGAGGCCCGGCGGGCGCTCGCCCTTTTCAAGGAGGAGCAGCAACGGGAGTTCGGGGACCAGCGCGTCTGGCTGGAACGCGAGATTCTCGAGCGGCGCCAGACCGCGAAGGCGCTCCAGGAAAGCGAGCAGCGCCTCGAAACCGCGCTGGCGGGTTCACCCGTCACGCTCTTCACGCAGGACGGCGGATTGCGCTACACATGGATTTACAATTCCGTCACGGACTGGCGCCACAGCCGGATCATCGGACAAACCGACGAAGACCTGTTCGGGGCGGAGGACGGCGGACGGCTGCGGCGCCTGAAGAACGAGGTGCTCCAATCGGGCGCGCAACGGCGGGAGGTGGTCTCGCTCCCCGTTGACGGCGAACGGCGGTGGTTCACCCTGACCGTCAATCCGCTGCGGGGCGACGACGGGCGCGTGGTGGGCGTCATCTGCGCCAGCGTTGACATCACCGACATCAAGCGGCTGGAGGGCCGGATCGCCGAAAGCGAGGCGCGCTATCGCGCCATCGTCGAGGCCTTCGACGGCATGATCTACATCTGCTCCGAGGACTACGCGATCGAATTCATGAACGCGAAACTGGTCGCGCGCTGCGGGACGCCCGGGATCGGCCAGAAGTGCCACAAGGTGCTGCACGGCCTGGACCAGCCCTGCCCGTGGTGCCGGAACGAACGGGTGCTGCGGGGCGAAACGGTCCACTGGGAGGTGCAGAGCCCGCTGGACGGCCGCTGGTACTACGTCGTCAACACCCCCATCCGCCACGAGGACGGGACACATGCCAAGATGGCGGCGATCATGGACATCACCGAGCGCAAGGAGGCGGAACGGCATCGCGACGAAATGTTCCGGACGATGCAGCGCGCGCAACACATCGAAAGTCTCGCCCGGCTGACCGGCAACATCGCCCATCACTTCAACAACCAGCTGACCGTCATCCTCGGCAACACGGACCTCGCCCGGGCCGAACTTCCCGGGGAGCACCCGGTCCACGCTTTTCTCGAGGACATCAAGACCGCCGCCGAAACCGCGGCCCGGTTGAGCGACGAGATGCTCAAATGCTCGGGCCACGCGCTGACCGAACTCAAACCGGGCAACCTCGGCGCGCTTGTGGAATCGGCGCGCGCGCTGCTGGCCGTCATCACGGCGCCGAGGATCAGGCTGGTCCTGCGCATGGCGGAGGGCCTGCCGGACACCCTCATGGATTCCAAACTCATCCAGCAGGTCCTCCTCAACCTCGTCACCAACGGCGTCGAGGCGATCGGCGGCCGGACCGGGCGGATCGAGGTGGAGACCCGCCTCGTCGAGCTGTCGGCGGACGCCATCGAAAGGCTCAAGCCGCACGGCCCCCCGCGGCCCGGGCGCCACGTCTGCCTGTCGGTGACGGACAGCGGCGACGGGATTCCCGACGGCCAGATGGCCGGATTGTTCGATCCGTTTTCGAGCACGAAGGGCGTCGGGCGCGGCCTCGGCCTCCCGGTCGCTCTGGGCATCGCCGAAACCCACCGGGGCGGCCTCGAAATCATTTCAACCCCCGGCGTCGGCGTCACCGCGCGGCTCTACCTGCCGGTCCACACGCCCCCGGACGCCGCCTAGCCCGCGGGGCGCGATGCATGGCGGCCGCGGCCATTTCCCGCAAGTCCCGCTCGCCATTTTACGTTTCTGTTATACCCTCCCCGCATGCAGCAATTTGAAAAGTTTTCGGCGTCGGAACTGTATTGTCCCCAGTGCCGGCGCGCCCAGCCGGTGTACGAGCGCCTGATGCTCGTCCTGCCCCACGCGGAACTCTACGACATCCGATGCCGGACCTGCGCCATGTCCGTCGGCCAGCGCGAGGCCAAGGCCCCGCCGCTCTCGGCGCAAATGCACGCGGTGAAATCCAACCCGCGGCGCGCAAAGCAGCGATGGATGAAATGACGAATGCCCAAGGGCCATTCGTCATCCGGAAATGGGGCATGGGGACGCCTCCCGTGCGCCACTCCGGGACAAGCCCCGGTTCCGACAAAGCGCTTTTCGCAACACGCCGGGCGGTTGAGAGGAAGGGCGTTGAGCAAGTGAAACGATCCTCCGGCCGGCATTCCCCTTGAACTTGCCCGCATATTGCGTAGGTTTCCCGCATGAGCGTCAAGATCACCGGCGAGTTGACCCCCGATCCATCCACGTGCCTGTTCCACCTGGAGCAACCCATCGTCGCGGATTGGACGGTGACCTTTGACGGCCCGGAGGATTCACGGGGTTCGGCGCTCGCCGACCGCCTGTTTGCCGTGGAGGGCGTGGTCCGCGTGACCGTCTCCGGGCCGACGATCTCGGTGGTCAAGAATGTCACGACCCCGTGGCCGCACATGGCCGCGGAAATCGGCGCGGCCATCCGGGCGGCCGTCGCGGCGGGCGGCCCCCTCGTTTCCGGGGAGGTGCTCGCCGAACTGCAGGCGCGGCCGATGGAAGACATCGAGGCGACGGTGGCCGAGCTGCTCGAAGAGGAGATCAATCCCGCCCTCTCATCGCACGGGGGCTACGTGCGCCTCGTCAAGGTCGAGGGCCGCGATGTACACGTCGAAATGGGCGGCGGCTGCCAGGGCTGCTCCGCCTCCAAGGCCACGCTCAAGTACGGGGTCGAGAATGCGATCCGCCGCGTCGCCCCCCACGTGCGGCACATCGTGGACGCGACCGACCACGCGGCGGGAACGAATCCTTATTTCAAATAACCGGTTCGCACGCGTCTGATTCTCCCATTGCCCTCCCCCCTCCTTCGCCGTACCCTCACGCCCATGAGCTTCAGCGTACCGGTCCGTGAAAACGCCAAGTTGAAGGCCCTGCTCGACCGCATCCAGGCGGACGCCGAGCTGAACCAGCTTTGGAAAAGCGCGAACATCAACGCGGTTGACCGCTCCGGCATCAGCGACCACGGCGAGGTCCACATCCGGATCGTCGCGAACGCCGCGCTGAAGATCCTCCGCCTGCTGATCGAGGGCGGCGTGGCGCCGAGCGCCGTCCAGCACCACAAGCTGACCAACGACGACGCCGAGGTCATCGTGGTCCTCGCGGCCTGCCTGCACGACGTCGGGATCAGCGTGCACCGCGACGACCACGAGAAATACAGCCTCTGGATCGGATACTCGAAGGCGCGCCAACTCCTCGCCGGGATTTACGAGGAACCCGTCCTGACGATCGTCACGCAGGACATCCTGCACGCGATCGTCGCGCACGATGCCGACCAGCGCTGCCTCACCATCGAAGCCGGGGCCCTGAAGGTCGCGGACACGACCGACATGACCCAGGGCCGCTCGCGCATCCCGTTTGAAGCCGGCCAGGTCAACATCCACTCCATCTCCGCGCTGGCGGTGAAGGATGTGAAGATCGAGCGCGGCGAGAAGCGCCCGGTCCGGATCGCCGTCACCCTCGCCAATTCCGCGGGCATCTTCCAGCTCGACAACCTGCTCAAGCACAAGCTCAAGAATTCGTCGCTGGTCCACCTCGTCGAAGTCGTCGCCCAGATGGAGGAAGGCACGACGGAGAAGCGGCTGTTCGAAGTCTATACGCTCTGACGCGGCCCCCGCCGGCGGCCGGTCACGCCACCGCGACCTTCATCACGACCTTGCGCAGCGGGCCGGTGCCGGCCAGCGGCGCGTGCGCGTCGTCCGGGAAGAAAACCGCGAGGTAACCGGGCGGCGCCGCGATCCACGACAGCGGCGCGTCGCGGAAAAATCCGATGTCGCGGCCTGCGTCGAACGCCCCTTCCGGCTCGGCGCACGAGGCGAGGTCGCGCCAGCCGATTTCCTCCATGCCGGCCAGCGTGTACTGGACATCTATGAACCGGCGGTGGATCTCCAGGGCGGCGCCGGCGCGGCCCCGGCCCTCCGCGCGGTCAATGTTCGCGTACAACCGGTCCGGGCTCAACTCGACGCGCCCCGGCGCCAGCGCGGCCAGATCGGTGGTCCGCAGGAATCGGAACGCGTCCGCGAGCCCGGGGTGGAGCGCGGCGTATCGGGCGGCCTGGTCCAATCGCACGAGGAGCATGTTCGGGATCCGTGTGTTCGCTTGTATCGCGAAGGGGGTATGTTAGCATGATCGCCGTTGAATTGGAGCTTAACCATGCACCCCGTCCGCCACGTCGCGATTCTCCTGGCCGCCGCCTCCCTCGCGGGCGCCGCGCGCGCCGACAACCTGCTCTACAACGCCGGGTTTGAGGCCGAGAGCGCCTTCTCCTACGGCTTCGCGCAGAACTGGAAGATGAACGACCCGGACGACCACGGGGACGCCTGGGGCAGCGCGGCG
>CAYMCD010000121.1:0-9186 GCA_964388845.1 uncultured Verrucomicrobiota bacterium | reverse complement strand
CCACGCCCACATCGACCATTGCGGCCGCCTGCCGTGGTGGACGGCGCAGGGCTACGACGGGCCGATCCACGCCACGCGCGCCACCGCCGCGCTCGCGCCGATCATGCTCAATGACGCCGCGCACATCCAGGAATCCGACGCGGCCTACCTCAACCAGAAAAAAAACCGGCGCGGCCTGCCGCCGGTCGTCCCGCTCTACACCCGCGCGGATGCCGAACGCGCCGCGCGCCTGCTCCTGCCCCACGACTACCACCAGCGCATCGAGCTCGCGCCCGGCCTGGCCTTCGCCAGCTTGGAGGCCGGCCACATCCTCGGCTCCGCGCTCACGCGATTCGAACTCGAGGAGGGCGGCCGCGCCGTCCGGCTCGGCTATGCCGTTGATCTCGGGCGGTTCGGCCTCCCGCTCATCCGCGACCCCGAATTCATGGCGCCGGTGGACGTCCTCGTGCTCGAATCCACCTATGGCAACCGGCGCCACGACGACGCGGCCCGGGCGGACGAACAGCTGCTCGACGTGGCGCGGCGCACGCTCGATCGCGGCGGCAAGGTCCTGATCCCGTCCTTCGCGCTCGAGCGGGCGCAGGAGATCGTCTACCATTTGAGTGCGCTCATCCTGCAGGGCCGGCTGCCCCGCGTGAACATCCACCTCGACAGCCCGATGGCCGCCGCCATCGCCGAGGTGTTCGATCGCCACCCCGACTACCTGGACGAGGACAGCCGTAAACTCTACGCCACCCTGGGCTGCCTAACCTGCCCGACGTGGGTGCGGCCGGCCGTCAGCGTGGCCGATTCGAAGGCGATCACGGCATCGAAAGAGCCCGCGATCGTCATCGCCGCCTCCGGCATGTGCGAGCACGGGCGCATCCTGCACCACTTGAAACACGGCATTGAAAATCCGGCCAACAGCATCGTGCTCGTCGGCTACCAGGCGTCGCACACGCTCGGGCGCCGCCTGCAGGAGGGCCAGACCCGGGTGCGCGTGTTCGGGGATGAATTCGTCCGCCGCGCCGAGGTGACTACGCTCGGCGCGTTCAGCGGGCACGCCGATGTGGACGACCTCGCGCGCTACGCGAATGCGGTCCGGCCGAAGGCCATCCACCTTGTCCACGGCGAAACCGAACAGCGCGAGGCGCTGGCCGCCCGGCTGCGCGAAGAGGGGCACGCGCGGGTCTTCCTGCCGCGGCAGGGCGACGAGGTGCCCCTGTGAGCGGGGCGCCGGGGGCCGCGCGCGCGGGCATCGCCGCGCTTGTTGGCCGGGCGAACGTCGGCAAATCCTCGCTGCTCAACGCGCTGCTGGGCGAGAAGGTCAGCATCGTCTCCCCGGTGGCGCAGACGACCCGCAACCTCATCCGCGGCATCCTGACCGAGCCGCGCGGCCAGCTCGTGTTCCACGACACGCCCGGCGTGCACAAGGCCGTCGGCGACCTCGGCCGCGTGATGAACCGCCTGGCGCGCGGCGCCGCGGAAGGCGCCGACGTCGCGCTGCTCGTGCTGGACGCGAGCCAGGCGCCGCGCGACGAGGACCTCGGGTGGATGAAGCGGCTCCACCGCGAGACGATCCCCGTCGTCGCCGTCCTCAACAAGATGGACCTCGGCGGGGACCGCGCCGCCGACTTGCGCGCGGCGTGGTCCGCGCAGCGGCCCGCGGACGCCGTCCCGCGCCCCGACCCGGTCTGGTGCGAGGTGTCTGCCGCCACGGGGCTCGGCGTCGCCGCGCTGACCGATCTGCTCTTCGCCGCCGTGCCCGAGGGGCCTCTGCTGTTTCCCGCCGACGTGCTCACCGATTACCCGCGCAAGCTCGCGATCGCGGACGCGATCCGGGAAAAACTCTTCGCCCACCTGCGCGACGAGCTGCCCCACGCCGTCGCGGTCTGGGTCGAGGAGTTCGACGACCGCTCCGAGCCGTGGCGGATCTCGGCCTCGGTGTTCGTGCAGAAACCCTCGCAGAAGGGCATCGTTATCGGCGAAAAAGGCCGCCTGTTGCGCCGCGTCACCCGCGCGTCGGAGGCGGAACTGGCCGCCCTGTATGAACGCCCGGTGAAGCTGGCGCTCTGGGTCAAGGTCCAGCCGAAATGGGATCGCAACTACTGGCTTCTGAAAAAATTCGGATATGTCCCGTGAATCCGCGCGCATTCGCGCTGCTGGTGCTGCTCGCGGTGCTGCCGTATCTGCCGGGGGTGCGCCACGGCTTCGTCTATGACGATCACGGCGCGCTGGTGGAGAACACCTTTTTCGCGCGGCCGGACGCCTGGGCCCGCGTCGCGACGCTTGAGACCTTCCGCGAGCCGCGCCTGCTCGACGGCACGCGGCCCGTCCTGCTCGCCTCGGTGCTGGCCGAGCGCGCGCTCGGCGCGCGCGCCGCGTGGCAGCACCGGTTGCTGAACCACGCGCTGCACGCGGGGTGCGCGCTGTTGCTGTTCGGCTGGCTGCGCGGCATGCTCCGGCGCGCGGGCCACCGCGCGGCGGACGGCCCGGCCTTCGCGGCGGCCCTCGTCTTCGCTCTGCATCCGCTGGCGGTCGAGCCGGTGCTGGTCCCGTCCTACCGCGAGGACCTGCTCGCGCGGGTCTTCATGCTCGCCGCGCTGGCCGCCGCCCCGCTGCGGCGCGAGGGGGTCCAGATCGCGGTCCGGGCGCTGGCGCTGCTGCTCGCGCTCGGTTCCAAGGAGAGCGCGTTCGTGTGGCCGGTATTGCTGGCGTGGACGTGGGTGTGTTTCCCCGCCGAGCGGCCGGCCCCGCGGCGCGGGGCGATCGAGCTGGCGATCTACGCCGCGGCGGCGGGCCTCGCCGCGGCCTTCGCGCTCATCCATCATGCGCCGCAGGCCGCCGCGGGGCCCTGGAACGGATTGTCGCTCCGCTGGCCGGCCAACCTCTGGAGCGCGCCGCGCCTGTTCGCCGACTATCTCCGCCTGCTCGCCGCGCCATGGCCGCTGTGCGCGGATCGCGTGGTGGAGCCGGCCCGGCATCCATGGGCGGTTGTCGCGGCGCTCGGCCTGCTCGCCGCCGCGCTAGCGCTCCTGCCACGCGCGCTGCGCAGACGGCCGATCCCCGTCTTCGCCGCCGGATGGCTGCTGATCGCCTTCCTTCCGGTCAGCAATATCGTCCCGCTGCACAATCCTTTCGCCGACCGCTACGCCTACGCCCTGCTGCCCGGCTGGGCCCTGCTGGCGGCCGCCCTGCCGCTGGAGGACCGCGTGTTCCGCCGCGGGCTCGCGGCGCTGCTGGTGGCCTATGTGCTGCTCGTCCAGCTGCGCCTGCCGGACTGGCGCGACGACGCGCGGCTGTGGTCCGCTACCTTGCGCGTCGAACCGCGCAGCGCGCGCGCCCACGCCGGGCTCGGCCTCGCGGCGATGGAACAGGGCGCGCTCGAAGCGGCCGCCCGCCTCTTCGAGCGGGCCGACGCGTTGAATCCGCGGGATGTCACCGCCCTGGTCAACCTCGCCGTGCTCGACGGCCGGCGCGGCGAGACGGAGTCGGCCGCGCGGAAACTCGAGGAGGCCGTCCGCCGCCGGCCCGACAAACCGGAGGCGTGGGCCAATCTCGCGGTGGCGTTCGAGGCGCAGGGACGCCGCGACGAGGCGCTCGACGCCGCCGAACGTGCCGCGGCGCTCGACCCGCTGCGCCGCTGGTGAGTGCGATTCTATTGCAGGCCCTGTAAAAACCAGACGTTGGAATCGTCCGGGTGCCGTTTTTACAGACGTTGGAAAAATCGCGGGCGATTCTTTCGTCTGGAAACGCGGGCGCGCTTTGCGCAGAGTGGGGCCGTAGCTTGAAAGGACTTTTCATGCACGTTCGTTTCCGTGTCGGATTGCCCGTCCTGATGCTGGTCGCGTGGGCGGGCGGATCGGCTCTGGCCCTCTCGATTGCGCACGATCCGGTGCCGTTTGCGGTGCGGGGGCAGGCGCTGACGCTGAAGGCCAAGGTCGAGGGCGCGGCCCCGCCGCAGTCGGTCACGCTGTATTACGCGCTGTTCCGGGATGCCGCGCCGTTCCGGGTCCCGATGAAGGGGTCCGGGCTCGGCTACTACGTCGGGACGATCGAGGCGAACCTGCTCGGCGGGGTCGAGGGCGTGTCCTATTACATCGAGGCGCAGGACGAGAGCGGCGCGCTCACGGAGACACCGTGGTACGAGGTGAAGTTCCGCGATCCGCGCCCGTCGGATCGCGCGGGGTCCGGCGCGCCGCCCGCGCCCGCGCCGGCGGGGCCCGCGCCGCTGATTCCGGTGCCGAATTCCGATGGCGGCGGAAACTGGAAGACCCCGGCCCTCGTGGCGGCGGGCGCAGCGGTGGTGCTGGCCGGCGCGTACGCGCTGAGCGACAGCGGCGGGGGCGGAGCTGACAACGGCGGCGGGGACGACGGCGGCGGGGATTCGTCCACCAACGCGCCGGGCACGTATGCCGGGACGGTGACCACCTGCGAACAGGGCGCGGGCCAGCCGACCACGTGCCCGACCGAACCGTTCACGCTGCTCATTGATTCACGCAATGTCGTGTTTTCCGAGACCCTGCGCGCCGGCCGCCAGATGACCGCGCCGCTGGGCAACAACCGGTTCACGCTGACGGCGCCGGTGAACGAGGGCGGCGCGAGCGGCGAAATCCGCTACAGCGGGACCTGGGTGAACAACAGCGTGGTGGGCCAGATATCGGGAAGCGCCACGTCGGCGGCGGGCGGCATCATCTATTCGGGCACGTTCAGCGCGGACCGCCAGTAGCGCGGCGACGGTCAGGCGCCGGGTTGCAGCCGGGCGCGGGCGGTGCCCTGCTGGTAGAACGGCAGGCCAACGACCTCCGCGGGCAGCCGCGTCCCGCGCGCGTCAATCTCAAGCTCCGTGCCGTGCGCCGTCTCGTTGGAGTCCACGTAGGCCATGGCGATGGCGACGTTCAGGCTGGGGGCCGGCGCTCCGCTGGTGACCACACCGACTTCGCGGGCGCCGAGCAGCACCTTGTCGCCCGCGCGCGCGGCGCGTTTGGAGTTCAGCCGGAGGCCGCAGAGGTAGCGGCGGCAGCCCTCATCGCGGTCGCGCCGGCAGGCGTCGTGGCCGGTGAACCGTTTCTGGAAATCCATGAACTGGCCGCGGGTCGCGGCGACGGGAGTGCGGTCGGGGCCGAGTTCATGGCCATAGAGCGGGTAGCCGGCCTCGAGACGGAGGGTGTCGCGCGCGCCCAGCCCGGCGGGCTTGATCTTGCCGGGCTTGGTGATGATGTCCCAGAAATCAACCGCGGCATTGGAAGGCAAATACAGTTCGTAGCCGAATTCGCCGGTGTAGCCGGTGCGGCTGATGATGGTCGGAATGCCGGCGAGGCGTTTGGTCGCGAAATGGAAGTAGCCGAGGTCCGGGAATTTCTCGCCGAAGGCCTCTTCGATGAGGACGCGCGCGCGCGGCCCCTGGATATCGAGCTTGGCGCTGCGCGGCGAGAGGTCCTCGAACTCGGTGCGGGGCGAGAGTTGACTCCGGATCCACTCCGCGTCCGAAGCCAGTGTGCCGGCGTTCACGACGAGCCAGAAATGGTCCGGGCCGAACCGGTAGCAGGTGAGGTCGTCGAGGCAGCCGCCGTCCTCCCTGAGCAGGTAGCCGTAGCGGGCGCGGCCGGCGGGCAGCGTGGCGACGTTTTGGGTGAGCAGCCGTTCGAGGTCCGCCTGGGCGGAGGGGCCGCGCAGCGAAAACTCGCCCATGTGGCAGGTGTCGAAGATCGTCGCCTCGGTGCGCGTCCACAGGTGCTCGACGAGGATGCTCTCGTATTCGATCGGCATGTCCCATCCGCTGAAGGGCGCGATGCGGGCGTTGAGCGCGACATGCCGGCGGTGGAGGGGCGTACGCATGGGGGCGGATTGTAACCCAGCGGCGCGCTTGCCGCAAACCGATTGATACGGAATGATGGCGGGCATGCGATTCAGCGGATTTGAGCGACTGGTCGGCGCGGCCGGCCTAGCCCGGCTGTCCGCCGCGCGCGTGTTGGTGGTCGGGCTCGGCGGCGTCGGTTCCTGGGTGGTGGAGGCGCTGGCGCGGTCCGGCGTGGGCGCGCTGGTGCTGATGGATGGCGACGACGTCTGCGTGTCCAACACGAACCGGCAGTTGCACGCCGTGCTCGACGCCGTGGGGCGCCCGAAGGCGGAGGTGATGGCGGAGCGGGTCCGGGCGATCAATCCGGATTGCGCGGTGACGGCCCGCGCTGAATACTTTCATCGGGCGGAGACGGAGCGTCCGTTCGCCGAGCCGCTCGATTGCGTCGTGGACTGCGTGGATGGCGTGATGGCAAAGGCGACCCTGATCGGCGAGGGCCGGCGGCGCGGGTTTCCGGTGATCAGCTGCGGGGGCGCCGCGGGGAAGCTGGACCCCGGCGCGGTCCAAGTGGCGGATCTTTCGCGCGTGCACCACGACCGGCTGCTGATGTTCGTCCGCAAGAAATTGCGCAGGCACTACGGGTTCCCGGGTCGCGGCAACAAGCCGATGGGCATTCCCTGCGTTTTTTCACCGGAGCCGGCGCGCCCGCCGGAGGCGTGTCCGCCGCCCGCGGCGCCGGATCCGCTGGGCGCGGACACCGAGGGCCCCGCGTGCGAGGGGCGGCTGGGCTCGGCCGTCTTCGTGACGGCCGTTTTCGGATTCCACGCCGCCGCCGCCGTTGTGCGCCGGCTGCAGGAGAGTGGCCCCCTTGCCCCGACACCGGCATGCCTCACCAAGCGCTGAAGTCCGTTTGTTCGACCCCGGCGGGGTAGCCTTGTCGGTGAAGGAAATCAAGTGACGAAGTCAATTTGCTCGACCCCGGCGGGCTTGCCCCGCCGGTGAAGGAGTTCAAGCGCTAACCGAAAAGGCGCCGGAAATTCCGCTCCACGTGCGCGGAAACATCCGCGAGTTCGGCTCCGCGCAACCGCGCGACGAAGGCATAGACCGCGCCGATGTTGGCCGGGTGGTTGAGCGGGTTCCCGGCCGGGCCGGCCAGCGGGTGCGTGGCGAGAGACCCGGGGAGTGGCTGGTCCGGCGCGTCGGTCTCGACGAGCAGTCGTTCGATCGGCATATGCCGGAAGAATTCCTGGCGCCGCGCCTTCCGCGCGTCGGCGAAATAGCCGGGAAATGAAAAGTGGGCGTCGAGCGGTAGGAGCCGGGGCAGCAGCTCGGCGGATCCGCTGTAGCTGTGAAGGAGAATCCCGCGACTCGGGCGCGGTGTTTGTTCGAGCGACTCCGTCAGCGGCCCCCACGCCTGGAGACAATGGACACTGGCCGGGCGATCCAGCTCCGCGGCGAGCCGGAGCTGCGCCTCGAAGACCTCGCGCTGGCCTTCCCACGCCAGGCCAGGCTTCCAGCGATCCAGCCCGATTTCGCCGACGCCCGCGCCGGGGAATTCGACCAGCCAGTATCGGAGCCGGTCCACCCAGTCGTCCGGCTGCTCGCGCGCATACCACGGGTGGACCCCGAAGTTGGGAATCACCACGCCGGGATGGGCCCGGGCGAGCGCCGCGACCGCGGGCCAGTCTTCGACGCCGGATCCGTTGACCGCCATGGCGGAAAGGCCCGCCGCCCGGGCCTCGCTGAGCAATCGTTCCGCCAGGCCGTTGAAGCGCTCATCCTGGAGGTGGTTGTGCGCGTCGTAGAAGCGGATCATTTGACCCAGAGTTGCCAGGCGGCATAGAGGAGGAAGACGGCGAATCCGCGCCGGGCATAGATTTCGGGAACGCGGTCAATGAGCAGGGATCCCGCCACCGCGCCGATGACGCCGGCGATGGCGCAGGCGAGGAAGATGCGCCAGTCCACGTTGCCGAACTTCTGGTGCGTGAGCGCGCCGGCCAGCGAGATGGGGATGATCAGGGCGAGCGAGGTGCCGACGGCCACGGTGTAGGGGACACGGAACCAGAGCGCGAGCGCGGGCACGATGAGCGCCCCGCCGCCGATGCCGAAACTACCCGCCGCGATGCCCGCCACGAGGCCCAGCGCGATGTAGCCGATCCAGTCCACGGGCACGATGGTCGGCGCAACGGCGAGCGCGCGCAAGCGCTTTATGCGTGGCGCGGGCGGCGGTGTGCGGCGCCGGGGCGGGGCCGCCCCAGCGCCGCGCGAGGGCAATTCCCCGTCACGCGCCCGGCCCGGCCGGGAGGGCATTGAGGAAGCTTTGGCGGCCGTGGCGGTTGGTCCAGTGGGCGCACAGCTGCCAGGCGTACATCCTGGGATAGGGATACCGTCGGCAATTACCCGTCACGATGTACTGTGTCCGCTCCCAGAACAGGCATTGTTCGCAGCAGGAGAGGCGGATGATTTCCAGGCCCGGCGGCACCGGGCCCGACCCTGCCACTCTGCGCAATCGCATGGTCATGCCCCAACAATAGCACAGGAGACAAAGGTTCAGCACACAGGACATTCCCCCGGATTTTGTAGGCCCCCACCGGCCCTGCGCCGGTGGATAGCGTGCCGAGTCTTCAGCAAAAGAAGGGGCCATGGTAGTTCCTTGGGTGTGTAACGAGAACCAAGGAAGGACAGCTACCATGACCCGGAAGAAGAGTACGACGGTGAAGACGGACCGGAAAGCCCTTATGGGGGAAGACGAGAATCTGCTCAAGGCGATCGTGCAGCATGCCGTGCAGGAGGTGCTGGAGGCGGAGATGAGCGAGGCGCTGGGGGCTGAGAAGGGAGAACGGACCGAGGGGCGCCAGGGATATCGGAGCGGGCATTACCGGCGCAGCCTGGTGACGCGCGTAGGCAAGATCGAGTTGAGGGTACCGCAAGACCGGACGGGGCGATTCTCGACGGAAGTGTTTGATCGATACCAGCGGAGCGAGAAGGCGTTGGTGACGGCGCTGATGGAGATGTATGTGCAGGGGGTCTCGACGCGGAAGGTGAAGGCGGTGGCCGAGGAGCTATGCGGGCATGAGTTCAGCGCCTCGACGATCAGCCGGCTGAATGCGGGGCTGGATGAACAGTTGGCGAAGTTCGCGAGCCGGCGGCTGGAGCAAGAGTATCCGTTCTTGATCCTCGACGCGCGGTACGAGCGGGTCCGGGAGGAAGGTGGCCCGGCGAGCCGTGCGGTGATGATCGCGATTGGGATCACGTGGGAGGGGCGGCGAGAGGTTCTGGCGGTGGAGTTGGCGAATCGGGAGAGCCGAACGAGCTGGAAGGACTTCCTGCTGCAGCTGAAGGAGCGCGGGTTATACCACGCGCCACTAATATACGGTACAATGTTCTAGTACAAAGCGTTTGCTTGA
>CAYMCD010000120.1:0-9370 GCA_964388845.1 uncultured Verrucomicrobiota bacterium | reverse complement strand
CGGGGGTGCGCCGGTTGAGCCTTCAGGGCTGGGCTGGGGTGGGGTGGGCGCCGCTGCAGGGGCGCGCCCCCCCGGTCGCCATTCAGAGCTGTCTTCGCCCGGATTCCCGATGGCGGCGATGTGGGTGAGGACGGGAATGTCGTCACCCTCGTTGAAAAACAATGCCAGCACGATGCCCGCGACCGGGCTTTCCACTTCGAAGGTGGCCTTGTCGGTTTCGATGGAGGCCACCGCCTGGCCCGCGGCGACCGTGTCGCCCGCCTTGATTTTCCAGGCGGTCAGAATGCAGCTTTCGACGGACTGGCCCTGGCGGGGCATGAGAATGGGTGTAGCCATACGGTCTCCTAGACGGTGACGACGTCCGGTCCTTTCTTCCGAAGCCTTCGCGCCCATTCGGGTTTCAGGTTCTTGTCCGTGATCAATACGTGGATGTCCGACAAGCGACCCGCCCGGGCGAATGCGACCTGCCCCACTTTCCCGCTGTCGGCCAGCAGCACCACGCGCCGGGCGCGCTGCATCGCCAGCCGCTTGGTGAATGCCTCCGACGGGTCGGAGGTCGTCAGCCCCTCATTTTCCGTGAGACCCATGGTGCCCATGAAGGCCAGGTTGAATTGCAGTTGCTCGAGAAGGCTGGGCGTCAGCGGGCCCACCACGGTTTGGCTGAGGCGGCGCAATTCGCCGCCCAGCAGGATCAGACGCGGCCCCCTGCCGGACAATTCGATGGCCGCCCGCAGCGAATTGGTGACCACGGTGAGGTCGGTGCGATCCGCCAGCAGACGGGCCAGTTCCAGCACCGTGCTGCCGCCATCCAGATATACGGTGTCGCCCGCTTTGACCAGCCGGGCCGCGCGCTCGGCGATGCGCCGCTTCTCCCGGGCCGCCAGCGCGGTCTTGTCGTCAAACAAGGGCTCCTCCAGCCGCGACTCCACGCTGACCGCGCCGCCGTGCACGCGGCGCAGCTGGCCGCGCGCCTCCAGCTCCTCCAGGTCGCGCCGCACGGTGGCCGGCGAAGTCTGCAGTTCGCGGCAGATCTCGTCCACCCGCGCCGACCCGGCCCGCCTCACAAAATCGCGCAGGCGGGCCTGCCGGGCCGGCGCAAGGTCTTTGGAGGGCGAGTTCACGCCTGAATGAATACGATCGAAGGCAGTCATAGTCAATCATAATAAATCAAATACAATCAGTCTGCGGTGGCGAAAAAAAAGGGGGGGGCGCGAAGGGCCTGGGATGCGGCCGGCCGTGGACGCGGGGGGGGGCGGGACGCTATGGCCGCGGACCGCGCCGACCCCGTGGCGTTGAGCCGCCCCATGGGAAGAGCGCGCCCACGGCGTCCCAGGCCAGTCCCGGAAGCGTTGCGTCGGCGCCCGCCGCGATGAGTTCCGCCGCGGGGAACCCGGTGGTGATGCCGAGGCAGCGACAGCCCGCCGCCACGGCCGCGCGGATTCCGCTCGGCGCATCTTCCACAACGAGGCAGTGTTCCGGCGCCAGCCCCAGCCGATGCGCGGCACATCGGAAAATATCCGGCGCCGGCTTGGGGCGTTCGACATCCTCCACCGTGACCACGGCGTGGAAACGCTCCGGAGGCAGATTGATTTCGGTCAAATGGGCCCGCACCTTGCGGCGATCCGCGCTGCTGGCCACGGCGAGTTTAATGCCCTCGCGTTCCGCCCGGCGAATGAATTCCGGAACGCCATCGAACGCCCGTATGGCGCCCGCAATGGCGGAATAGTAGTGTTCGTACACCCGGTCGAGATCATCCGGAAGCGCGACGTTGACGCCGTGCGCTTTTCCAGCCCCGGTCACATAGGCGACCTCGCCCCGGCCGAAGTACGGGAGGACATCCTGCTGGCGGATGACCACCCCGTAGCGATCGAGGAACAGACGGGCCGTCGCCGCGAACAGGAAGGGGGCGGAGTCGCACAGCACGCCATCCATGTCAAAGAGGATGCCCCTCAATCCATTCGCGGATCCCGCGCGTTTCATCCGTACAGGGGCCCGAAGTTGGCGCAGGCGCGGAAATCGGCGCCCTCGCGATCCGCCGTACCGAACAGGTTCCATGCCGCCGGGCGATACACCCTGTTCTCCTCCACGTTGTGCATGTAGACGGGGATGCGCAACAACGAGGCGAGCGCGATCAGATCGGCGCCGATGTGCCCGTAGCTGATGGCCCCGTGGTTGGCGCCCCAGTTGTTCATGACGGTATAGACATCGGCAAACGCGCCGCGGCCCGTGGTGCGGGGGGCGAACCACGTCGTCGGCCAGGTCGGATTCGTGCGCAGGTCCAGCGCGTCGTGGACGTGGGCGGGCAGATCCACCGTGACGCCTTCCGCGATCTGCAGCGCGGGCCCGAGCCCGGCGACCAGGTTCAGCCGGCACATGGTCACCGGCATGCCGCCGCGCGTGAGGTAGCGCGTGGACCAGCCGCCGCCCGGGAAGTACTCGGTGATGGACGGGTGCCACGTGGTCGCGTCGAGACACGCTTGCGCCTCCGCCCGCGTGATCTCCCAGAAGGGTTTCATCGCCGGTCGGCCGTCCCGCTCCTGCCGGCCGGTGCCGTCCAGCGTGGCGGGTCCCGAGTTGATCAGGTGCAGCAGACCGCCCGCGGCATCGCCCTTGAGTTGATGACCGGTCACCCGCTTCACCGCATCCGGGCTCCAGTACGTGCGCACGTCCGCGAAGATCTGGGCCGTGTTCGTCAGCAACTGGCCGAACAACATGGAGACCCCGTTCAGGGCGTCGTTTTCCGTGGCCACCACGTAGGGGGCGCGCAGGCCGTTCCAATCGAACGAGGTGGTCAGGATCGCTTCAAGAAAATCGCCATTGGGCATGTGATCGGTCCATTGCCGCTGGCCCTGGAATCCCGAGGCGATCGCGTGGCGGCCCTGCGCTTCTTCGCCGAAGCCCATCTCCGCGAGCTTCGGATTGCCCACCATCAGATCCCGCGCGATCAACGCCATCTTCACCGAAAGCTCCCACTCGCGATCGAGCTGCGCGCGCGTCCGAACCGTCTTGGGGCTGTTGAAATCCCTGCCTTCCTTGCAATGGGCCTTGACCCACTTCAGGGCCTTCCTGAATTCGACCGGGTCATAAATCCCGCGCTCGATACGGCGGATGAACTCGGTCATGTCCACGGACTCCACCCGCATGCCGAGAAAGCGTTCGAAGAACGAAGGGTCCACGATGGACCCGGCGATGCCCATGGAGGTGCCGCCCATCGCGAGATAGGACTGCCCGCGCATCATGGCCACGGCCAGACCCGCCCTGGCAAAACGCAGGATCTTTTCCGCCACATCGTCCGGAATGGAGAAGTCGCCGCCGTCCTTCACATCGCGCCCATAAATACCGAAGGCGGGAAAACCCTTCTGCGCATGGCCGGCGAGCACGGCCGCGAGATACACCGCGCCCGGCCGTTCGGTCCCGTTGAACCCCCAGACCGCCTTGGGGGTGAGCGGATCCATGTCCATCGTCTCGGAGCCATAGCACCAGCACGGGGTGACGGTCAGGGAGACGCCGACGTTTTCTTGGCGGAATTTGCCGGCGCAGGCGGACGCCTCGGCGACGCCGCCGATGCACGTGTCGGCGATCACGCACTCCACGCGCTTGCCGTTGGGATACCGCAACTGGCTGCCGATCAAAGCGGCCGCCGCCCGGGCCAGTTTCATCGTCTGCTGCTCGAGCGATTCGCGGACGCCGCCCAGGCGGCCGTCAATCGTGGGTCGGATGCCTATGCGGGGGTAGCTCATGGTCCTGCTCCTCGAATGAAGGTTGGACCCATGCTTGCAAAGAACGCCCCGGAGCGGAATAGCCGCCCTTGACCACAACCTGTCATGAATTGACCTGATAGCGGCCCGCGATTACGATCCTTTCCATGGGCGAGGGCCATCAGTCGGCATTCGCGGATCCGGGCTATTTCAGCGCGCAGGTCCTGTCCGCCCGCCGGTTCCGATTGCGCGGAATCGGCTCGGCGGGCATGCCGTTCCGCGTGTTGAGCGGCGGCCTGGAGCGGTGCCGGAAAGACTACGGAATTGACCGGCCCGGTTTTCCCCATCCCATTGTGGAGCTGGTGGTCGGTGGGGCCGGCGAGCTTGTCATGAACGGCGTCGCACATGCGTTGGCGCCCGGTTCCGTATTCAGTTACGCGCGGGGCGACGCGCACCGGATCGCGTGCCACCCGTCACGGCCGCTGGTCAAATATTTCGTCGTGCTGGCGGGCTCGGGCGTGCGGTCGCAACTGCGCGCGTGCGGACTGCCGCCGGGCGCCGTGGCGCGGGTGACCCATCCGGACCGGCCCAGGCAGATCCTGGATGATTTGATCGCTCTTGCGCTCGGGGATCGCGCGGATCGCGAGGCGTGCTGCGCGCAGACCGTGCAGTACCTGATCCTGGTGATATCCAGCCTGCTGGCGCCGGCGGGGAATCCGGCGGCCCGCGCGTTTGCCACCTACGAGCGATGCCGGATGTACATCGAATCGCGCGGCCTGCAGCGGTTCGAAATGCGGGAGGCCGCCCGGGCCTGTCATGTGGACGAGGCCTACATGTGCCGTCTGTTCCAGCGGTTCGGGCGGGAACGGCCGTCCCATTACCTCCAGCATCTGCGCATGAACCATGCCGCGGCGCAGCTGCAGACGGGGGAGCGCTTGATCAAGGACCTGGCCCTCGAACTGGGTTTCAGCGATGCCGCCAACTTCACGCGCGCGTTCCGCCGATGGTTCGGCGTGCCGCCGGCGGCCATGCGGGGCCGCCGAACGGTTGCCGGCCCGGGGGATCCCGTTGCGCCGGCGCCGCGGCAACGGAGCGGGTTCGTTTCGCGCGGGCGTGACGGCGCCGCGATGCCGGTGTGATCGCCGGATGGCGTCAGTCGCCCGCGAGGGCGGTGCGCTCAAAGTCGGCGTAGTCGGCCAGGAGATCCGTGTAGAGGGCGTGCGCGGCCGCGACGGGGAGGACCTTGCGCGATTCGTCGCGCCTCGTAAACGGGCGCGTGATGTCGTCCCATCCGGCGGTCTCCCCCGGTCGCGGACAACACGCTTGTGCCGCCACCAGGGCCGCGCCGAGGGCCGCGCCCTTGGTCACCGCGAACGGCTGCACCGGGCAGCCGAACACGTCGGCCATCACGCGCAGGACCGTGGGATCCTCGGAGGCGCCGCCGGTCGCGCAAATCGTGTCGGGCCGGATCTCCATCCAGCCTGCGTGCAGGCGCATCGCCATCATCTGCGCTTCGACCAGCGCGCGGCAGTTGCCCGCCACATCGTCCTCGGCGAGTTGGCACCGCCTGACGCCGGGGACGAGAACGCGCGGGACGATCTCCGTGTCGAACCAAGGCAGCATCAGCCGGCCCCGGTTGCCGGGCGGCGTTTCCGCCATGCAGCGCCGGTAGCCGTCCCAGTCGAGACCGTATGCGTCCCGCACGCGCGCCCGCGCGAGTCCGCCGTTCTTGAAGCAGTTCAGTGTCATGTAGCCGCCCGCGGGGGAGCCGAAGACGTGGCCTTCGCCGGTCGGGTCTACGCGGCACCCGTCCATCGTTCCCATGTAGGTGTAGCTCGTGCCCATACTGATCGCGACCATACCCGGCTTCGCGAGCCCGAGCCCGATCAGGCTGCACGGGTTGTCCCCGGACCAGATGACCGACCTGCAGGCGGGCGAGAGCCCGTGGCGCTTTGTGAAATATCGGCTCACGGGCCCCACGACGGTTCCCGACGCGGCGATCGGCGGAAGCCGTGCCGCAAGAGCGGGCGCCGTGGCCGAAAGCGCGCCCGCGTGCCAGCGGAATCTCCGGATGTCCATCAGGTTCATGCCCGCGCCGTCGCCGGGATCAATCGGGGCGATTTTTCCGGACAGCATGGAACACATGAAGGAACTGACCAGCGCGATGTGGCGCGTCGCGCCGTATGCCTCCGGTTGCTCCCGCCGGAACTTACGGATCTGCGGTCCCGTGAATCGCTCAAACGCGGCGGAGCCCGTCGCCTCGGCCACGGCGGCGGGTCCGCCCAGTGCGCGGGTGATTTCGGCGCAGGCCTCGGAGGTGGAGGCATCCATCCAGATCGGCGAGGTGCCGCGGCTGAAGATATCCTCGAGTTGGGCGGCCAGGGGCTGCGCCGGGTCGAGGCTCGCCAGTCGCGACGCGGCCCTGTCGTTCAGATAGACCGATCCATGCTGCTGGCCCGATCCCGAGATCGCCGCGATATCGGCCATGGGCACGCCGGCATCCCGGAGACGGGCCAGCAGAAGATCCAGGGCCTCCACCCACATCAGGGGCGGGGCATGAATCAACGCGGGATCCTTCTCGCGGAGCACCCCGTCCTGGGTTCGGTAATGCGGGAGCGCCTTGTCGAAGTTGACCGAGTCGTGGTGCGCGACCCTTCCGGCTTCGAGGTCAATGAGGACGGCGCTCAGACTTTGCGTGCTGGAGTCGAGGCCCAGATACAGAGTGCTCACGTGTGTTCTCGGCGGTCGTCGAAGATGTAGCGATTGAGGAGGTTTTCGAGCATTTCCTGCCGGCCGCTGAAGGCCGGAGGTTCACCTTGTTCCATCGCCCACTCCTCCAGTTCGGGGAGCGTGGTCCGGCCTTCTAGAATCTTCTTCCCCATCCCCCTTCGATAGCCGGCATATCGCGCGGCGATAAAATCCTGAAAATGTCCGTCTTCGATCATCCTGTGCGCGATCACGAGCGCGCGGGCGAAGGTGTCCATCCCGCCGATGTGGGCATGGAACAGGTCAAGCGTGTCGAATGATCCGCGGCGTACCTTGGCATCGAAGTTCAGCCCGCCGTACCTGAGCCCTTTTTGCCGAAGCACGACATGCATGGCCGCCACCGCGTCGTAAAGGTTGCTCGGGAATTGATCGGTATCCCAGCCGACCGTCGGGTCGCCCCGGTTGATGTCGAGACTGCCCAGCATGCCGGCGTCGGAGGCGACGCGCAGTTCGTGTTCGAACGAGTGGGTGGCGAGCGTGGCGTGGTTGGCCTCGATGTTCAGTTGGAAATGCGGGTCGAGCCCGAATTCGCGGAGGTACCCCAGCGCGGTGGCGGCATCGAAATCATACTGGTGGGTGGAGGGTTCCTTGGGCTTGGGCTCGATGAAGAACTTGCCGTTGAACCCTATCTTCTTCGCATAGTCCACGGCCATGTGCATCATGCGCGCAAGCTGCTCGCGCTCCTGCTTCATGTCGGTGTTGATCAGGGATACATAGCCCTCGCGGCCGCCCCAGAACACATATCCGGTACCTCCGAGTTCCACGGTGGCATCAAGGGCGCGTCGAATCTGGGCCGCGGCCTGGGCGAACACCCGGGGGTCGGGGTTGGTTGCCGCGCCGTGGGAGTAGCGGGGATGGCTGAAGAGATTGGCCGTGCCCCAAAGCAGCTTGATGCCGGTGGTCTTCTGCAGGGCATTGGCTCGATGGACGATCGCCTCGAGATGTTTGTTCGTCTCCGCGATGGACGCGCCTTCCGGGGCGATGTCGCGGTCGTGGAAGCACCAATATTCCACGCCCAGCTTGTGGATGAACTCGAAGTTGGCCTCCATGGTGCGGCGGGCGATCTCCGCCGCATCCGGGCCCCGGCTCCACGGGCGCTGGTACACGCCGCCACCGAACGGGTCGGCGCCCGTGCCTTTGAAAGTGTGCCAGTAGCAAACCGCGAATTTTAGGTGCTGGGCCATGGTCCGGCCGCCCACTTTCGCCTTCGGGTTGTAGTGTTTGAAGGCGAGCGCGTTGTCGCTGCCCGGACCTTCGTAGCGGATGCGCTTCTTCACTTCAGGGAAATAGGCGGCCATGTGCGTGCTCCTCGTGTTGTGCCGCTTGGTGCTGCCCGGGGGAGCGACGGCACGACGATCACCCCGGGCGCATATTCTGCCGGAACCGGCGCGCGCGCCTTGACGATTGTTCCACGCAATAGCACTATCGTCCCATGACGATTAAGGCGCGCGGGCGGCACTATTTCTCCGCATCCGGCTATCCCGTCACGGCCCTGCGCGTCAGCATCGCGGACGGCGGGCGGCGCAGCCATCCGCACGATTTGACCGAGCGCGAGCACGACCACGATTTCATGGAGCTGGTCATCGTCGTGCGCGGCGAGGCGCAGCAGTGCCTGCAGGGGCGGACCTATCCGGTGTCCACCGGCGACGTCTACATCCTGCACAACCGGTCGCGGCACTACTTCCACGACATCCGCGCGCTGGAATTGATCAACGTCATGTACGACCCGTCGCGCCTGCCGCTGCCGATGGACGAGCTGCGCCTGCTGCCGGGCTACAGCGCGTTGTTCCTGCTGGAGCCGCAGTACCGGAGGCGTCACCAGTTTTCGAGCCGGTTGCACCTGAATCCCGCGGGACTCGAAGTGGCCCGGCGGCTCGCCGGCGACATGATGCGGGAGATCGCGGACGGACAGCCCGGGCGCGGCGTGGTGCTGCTCGCGCGCCTGCTGGAGTTGATGACCTTTCTCTCGCGCGAATACGCCGGCACGCGCGACCGCGGGGCGCGCGAGCTGCTGCGGATTGGCGATGTGATCAGCGCACTGGGCCGGGATTTCGCCCGCCCGTGGACCCTCGCGGAAATGTGCCGCCTCGCGGGCATGTCGCGCAGCACCTTTGTGCGCACGTTCCAGCGCGCGCTGGGCCAGGCGCCGATCAACTACCTGATCGAGCGCCGCCTCGGCGCCGCCATGCGCCTCCTCCGGGAAACCGACCGCCCCATCACCGACATCGCCCTTGAAACCGGCTTCTCCGACAGCAACTACTTCGCCCGGCAATTCCGCCGCCGCGCCGGCGCCACCCCGCGCGCCTTTCGCATGGGTGTGTAGCGATGCGGCTGGAGATGAGCACCGCGGAGGCGTTCGGGTCGCGGGGCAAATGTATCGAAAGGGGAAATCGGGCCGGTCTGCCGGCCGCAGCCCGGCGCCGTCCTTCGCCTTCGCGCCGCTGCGGCGAAGGCTGGTGCAGCATATTGACCATCGCTAGAACCTACTTCGAGAACAAAATCCGCGGTTGAGCCGTACCGATCCCCGCCCGGCCCCGTGTACCTCGCGGCGCTGCCGCGCCGCTCGGAGTACCGCAAGAACCGCGCCGCCGAAGGCGTCACGGTTCTTGCTGCCCCCGGCTCGTCGCTGCCGCTCCTCGCCCCCACGCAAGGCGCGACGACGCGCCTTGCTCCCGACGCCGCCCGGTTCGTTCCGCCCGTCTTCTCGTCTTCGTTTTCGGGGGCGCGCGCGTCTTCTCTTCCGTTCAAGTGGCGTAGCCACTTGTCCGCATTGCCGGAGACTCGGATTGTGCGAGAAGCTTTGGCAACACCTGAGGATCTCGGCACACAAGAAAATCCCATACTCCCAACCGAGTAATGGACCCCGAAATTCGGACCAGTTGCTAAGCTAGACTTTTCAGGTTCTG
>CAYMCD010000119.1:0-9379 GCA_964388845.1 uncultured Verrucomicrobiota bacterium | reverse complement strand
CCCATGCGGTCATTTCACTTGCTACAGAACCGGTCAGATCATTTGCTACCGACAATGCGCGCCTAAAAGGTAGCGCTTTCGCGGGCAATTGTTTAATGGTGGCGCATGCAAGGCGCGCTCGACCGGTTGTGCCGCGACCCCCGCCCGCTGCGGGGCCGCGTGGGACTGCTTGCGCACCCCGCCAGCGTGGATGCGCGGGGTGTCCACGCGTCGGTCCGCCTGCGCGCGGCGCTCGGGCGCCGGCTCGTCGCGCTGTTCGGCCCGGAGCATGGCTTCTTCGGCCGCGGCGGGGCGGGGGAGGAGATCGCCGATGCGCGCCATCCGGCGTGGGGCCTCCCGATCCACTCGCTCTATGGCGCGCACCGGAGGCCGACGCCGGAGATGCTCGCCGGGCTCGATACGCTGGTCTTCGACCTGCAGGACATCGCGGTCCGCTGCTATACCTTCGTCACGACGCTCCGCTACGCGATGGAGGCGTGCGCGCAGAACGGCAAGCGCCTCGTGGTGTGCGACCGCCCCGCGCCCCTGCCGAATGTCGTGGATGGCCCGTTGCCGTCGCCCGGCCTGGAGAGCTTTGTCGCCGGGGTTCCGATGCCGCTGGTGTACGGCATGACGCCGGGCGAGTCGGCGCGCTTCCTGCGGCGCGCGCTGAACCTCGATCTGGACCTGCGCGTCGTGCCGCTGCGCGGCTACACCCGCCTCGCCGCCGCGCCGCCGCCGGCGTGGATCTCCCCGTCGCCCGGCATCCGCTATTGGGAAACGGCGTGGACCTATCCGATCGCCGTGTTCACCGAAGCCCTGGCCGCGCTCGACTGCGGACGCGGCGGCGCCGAGCCGTTCCAGGTGCTCACCGCGCCGTGGATGGCCGCGGAAAAAACCGCGCGCGCGTTCAATCGCCTCGCGCTGCCCGGCCTCCGCGCCGCGCCGTATTGGAGCCGGCAGCCCGGCCTTCGCTTCATCGTCACCGCGCCCGACCGCCTCCGCCCCTTTGCCGCGGCCGTTCATCTGCTCGCCCTGCTGCAAAAACAATACGGCGCGGAGGCGCTGTGGTCCGCCCCCGGCACGCGCCCGGAGTGGTTCGACCAGCTGATGGGCTCCGCCGCGGTGCGCGAGGCGTTGCGGCGCGGCGAGCGCCCTGCCCGCATCATCGCGCGCGCCAACTCCGGCCTGCCCGCCTTCCGCCGGGCGCGCGCGGCGGCGCTGCTCTATGCCCGTTGAAGCCATGCGCATCCCTCGCAAAGCGATGATCCTCGCCGCCGGGTTCGGCACGCGGTTGTTGCCGCTGACGCGGGAGACGCCGAAACCGCTGCTGCCCATTTGGAACGTACCGAACCTGGACCGCATCCTTGCGATGCTGCGCGGCTGGGGCGTGCGCGAGGTGCTGGTGAACGCGCATCACCGCGCGGACCGGATCTTCGAGCACCTGCGCTCGCGGAAACCGGACGGGCTCCGCGTGGCGATCTCGTTCGAGCCGGAGATTCTCGGCACCGGCGGCGCGCTGCGCAAGGCCGAGTGGTTTCTCGCGGGTGACGAACCGGCGTGGGTCGTGAACGGCGATGTGGTCGCGGACGTGGATCCGCGCCCGCTGCTGCGCGCGTACAATCCGCGCCGGACCATCGCATCGGCCTGGATCCATGCGGGGCATGGCCCGCGCACCGTCGAGGTGAAACGCGGCGTCATCACCGACTTCAACAGCGCCCGGCGCGGCGCGCCCGGCACGTATACGTTCTGCGGCGTGCAGCTGGTGAACCCGCGCCTGCTCGACCGGGCGCGCGCCTACCTGTCGCCCGCGCCGGTGTTCGAGTCGGTGATCCGCGCCTACCGGCTCGCGCAACGCGACGGCTGGCGCGTCGCGGGCGTCGCCGTGCCCGGCTCGTTCTGGGCGGACATCGGCACGCCGGCGCAGGTGCTCGCGTGCCATCGCGCGCTGGCGCGCGACCGCGATTTCGCGGCGATTGATCCCTCGGCGCGCGTGCATCCGCGCGCGTCGGTGCGGAACGCGGTCGTGTGCGCCGGCGCCGTGCTCGGTCCGCGCGCCCGCGTCGAAAACGCCATCGTGGCGGCGGGCGCGCGGGTGAACGCGCCGGTGTCGCACCTCGCCCTCCCGGCCGCCGCGGCGTTCGACGCGCCGGAGCAGGAGGCGATCCGCGCGCTGGGGTGGGCGATCGGGCGGACGACGGCCCTCCCGCTCGGCCCGCGCGGATCGAGCCGGACCTACACGCGCATCGTGCGCGGGCGCGAGAGCGCGATCCTCGTGCGCTACGAGGCGGCGCGGACCGAGAACACCTATCACGCCGGCCACACGCGCTTCCTCCGTCGGCTCGGCGTGCCGGTCCCGCGCGTGCGGGTGGACCGGCCGCGCGACTGCGTCGCGATCTTCGAGGACCTCGGCGACGAGTCGCTGCTGGCGTGGCAGCGCGGCCGGCCCCGCCGGGAGGTCGCGCGGATGTACGAGCGGGTGCTGGACGCGGCGCTGCGGTTCCACGAGCGCGGCGCGGCGGCGGCGCGCCGCGAGGACCCGCCGCTGATGCCCGCGTTCCGGCCGGCGCTTTACCGATGGGAGCGGAACTATTTCGCAAGCGAGATGTTGCGGACGCGCGAGGGATGTCCGCCCGCCTTCATCACCCGGGTCAAGCGCGAGCTCGCCCGCGTGGCGCGCGCGCTCGAGGGCGCGCCGCCCGTGCTGGTGCACCGCGACCTGCAATCGAGCAACATCCTGGTCCGGTCCGGCCGGCCGTGGCTCATTGACTACCAGGGCATGCGGCGCGGTCCCGCGGTCTACGACCTCGCCTCGCTGCTGTGCGATCCCTACGTGGAACTGCCGGAGGAGGAGGTCGAGAATTTGCTCGGCTATTACGCGGCCCGATGCGCCCGGGGCCGCGGGGTGCGCGCGCTGTTCTGGCACGGCGCGGTCCAACGGCTGGTCCAGGCGCTGGGCGCCTACGCGAAACTCGGCGCGCAACCGGACACCGCTTGTTTCGCGGACCACATTCCCGCCGCGCGCCGCATGCTGGGGCGCGCGCTGCGCCGCGTGCCGTGCTGCCCGGCCCTTCTCGCGTGGTGTGACCGGACGGGGTGACCCGAAGCGTTTTCCGCGCCCCGGCGCACGGCCGGGAAAGCGGACAACCCGGGCGAGGCCCCGGGCAGATGCCGCTTGAAGACCGGGCCCGCACGCGCCACATTAGCGGGATGACCGTGAGTCGGAACAGCCCGGCGCGTTGGCAGACAGCGTTGTTTCGCCTGAACCGGAGGCAAACGAACGCGCTGATGGCCGGATTGTTCATCCTTCTGTTCCTCATGCTCTATCCGCCCTGGGAACATCATTTTCGGAACGAGGTGGGCGGGATCCGGCGGGAACCCGCTGGATTCCACTTCCTCGGCGGCCCGCCCCCGCGCGCATGGGACGACTCATGGGCGGGCGCCCACATCCGCTGGCTGATGTGGAGCGCGGGATTCCTGCTGGCCGGCGGCCTTACCGCGGCCTTTGTCTACGGATTTCGAGACGGGAATTCCATGACCGCCAAGCTCATGCGCCGGTATGAGGCGGACTGACATGGAGGCGCCGCCGCACATCACGCCCCGCCGCGCCGTCGTCCGCTGGCTCGACATCGTCTGCCTCCTGATCCTGCTCATGGTGGTTGTGGGCGGCATCACGCGGTTGACGGATTCGGGGCTTTCCATGGTCACGTGGGAGCCGATCCTGGGCGCCTTTCCGCCGCGCTCCGACACCGGGTGGCAGATGCGGTTCGACCAGTATCGCGCCCACCCCGAATACCAACTGCTCAATCCGGGCATGACGTTGCGGGAATTCAAATTCATCTTTTTCTGGGAATATCTGCACCGCCTGCTCGGCCGGTTGATCGGCCTGGTGTATGCCGTGCCGCTCGGCTGGTTCCTTGTCCGCGGGATCGTGCGCGGCCGGCTGGCCGGCTGGTTGCTGCTGGGCCTGCTGCTCGGCGGGGCGCAGGGGGCGGTGGGCTGGTGGATGGTCAAGAGCGGGCTCGAAAAGAACCCCTACGTCAGCCCGTTCCGCCTGATGATCCACATGGGCCTCGCGCTGTGTGTCCTTTCGTTCCTCTGGTGGTTGCGCCTCGGCATCGCCGCCGCGCCGCGCGCCGCCGCGCCCGCCCTGCGCCGCGCCGCCGCGCTGTTCCTCGCGCTGCTGGGCGCGCAGACGCTATACGGCGCGCTGGTCGCCGGGCTGAACGCCGGGTTCCTGTTCAACACCTTCCCGCTGATGATGGGCCATGTCGTCCCGCCGGGGTTCTGGGTGATGGAGCCGCGGTGGATCAATTTCTTAGAGAACGCGACAACGGTGCAGTGGATGCATCGCCTGCTGGGCTGGCTGACGCTTTTCGCCGCGGTCTGGCTGCGCGTCCGCGCGCGGCGCTGGGCCACCGCGATTCACCAGATCCACGCCATCCGCGTGACCTTCGGCCTGACGGTCCTGCAGTTCGCGCTTGGCATTTCGACACTGCTGTTGAAGGTGCCGCCGTGGCTCGGCGTGTCCCACCAGGTCAACGCCGCGCTGCTGGTTCTGGCGGCGGTGACGCTGGTGTACGGCGCGCGCCGGGGCGTCTAGAGCGGTTCTCAAGAGTTTTGTCGCCCTGACCGGGGGGCGCGTGTGCTCCCCGGAGAGCAAGACAAGAATTTTTGAGATCCGCGCTATTTTCCGCGCGCGCGTTCCGGGATCGGGCGCCCGAGGCGCTGAAGGACGGCCTTCATGTCCTCCCAGACCTCCTTCTTGGCCGGGGGATTGCGCAGGAGGTAGGCGGGGTGCAGCGTCGGCATCGTGTCAATGTCCTGGTACTTCATCCACGTGCCGCGCAGCCGCGTGATGCTGATTTTCGGGTCGTTGAACAGCCCCTTCACCGCCGTCGCGCCGAGGGCGACGATCACCCGCGGCTTGAGCAGCGCGATCTGGCGTTCGAGGAACGGGATGCACGCGGCCATCTCGTCCGGCATCGGGGTGCGGTTCCCCGGCGGCCGGCATTTGACGACGTTGCCGATGAAGACCTCTTCGCGCGTGAAGCCCATCGCCCGGATGATATCGGTGAGCAGCTGGCCCGCGCGCCCGACAAAGGCGAGTCCCTGCCGGTCCTCCTCCTCGCCGGGACCCTCGCCGACGAACAGGACCTCCGGCCGCGCGTGGCCCTGGCCCGGTACGACGTGGGTTCGTCCTTCACCGAGGCGGCACGCCCGGCACGCGGCGACCTCGCGCGCGATCGCGTCGAGACTTTCGGGCCCCCGCGCGGCGGACGCGCGCGCCGGCGCCTTGGGGCGGCGCTTGAGGGCGGCGAGGCGGGCGGGCGAGACTTCGATTTCGCGCACGCCCTCCTCCTTGAGGTGGTCGAGATGCGCGCGCAATTTGGAGAGGGCTTCAGGCAGGGGCGGCATGGTCGGCTCCGGGTCAGTTGCTCGATGAGGTGGCGATGCGCGGGAGAACGTGCGGCCAAATCGCGGCGCCGCGCGAGCTCAAAATCCGGGAAATCGAAACCGGGCGCGACGGAGCGCGCGGGCGGTCCGGCGGCGGCGGCCTCATTGCCCCGGCACATCTCGCGACACCATTCGCTGTCCGATGCGGAAGCGGGGCGAACCCGCGAATGATCTCGTTGGCGTGCACGGCGGGAATCTCGGATTTCAAGTTTGAGATTTCAAACGGTTGATCATGCCGGCGAAATCGGCGGGCGGCGGCGCGACGAACGTCATCGCCTGGCGCGTCCGCGGGTGCGTCAGGGTCAGGCGTTCGGCGTGCAGCATCTGGCGGGGGGCGGGCGCCTCGTCGCGGGCGCGGCCGTAGACCGTGTCGCCGAGGACGGGGTGCCGGATGTGCGCGAGGTGGACGCGGATCTGGTGGGTGCGCCCGGTCTCGATGCGGAGGCGGAGCAGGCTCGCGGGGCCGAGGGATTCCAGCACCGTGTAGTGGGTGACGGCCTCCTTGCCCCGCGGTACGTCGCCGCCCGGCGCGGCGGTGAAGGCCGCCATCTTCTTGCGGTCCCGGTCGCTGCGCCCGATGTGCGTGCGGATCGTGCCCGCCGCCGGCGCGGGCGTGCCCCACGCGAGCGCGAGATATTCCTTCCGCGTCGCGCGGTCCTTGAACTGGTGCGCCAGCGCGTGCAGCGCGCCGTCGTTCTTCGCGACCACCATCACGCCGCTGGTGTCGCGGTCCAGCCGGTGCACGATGCCGGGCCGCTGTTCGCCGCCGATGCCCGGCAGGTTGGGGCAGTGGTGCAGCAGCGCGTTGACCAGCGTGCCGGCGGGGTGCCCGGGCGCGGGGTGCACGACGAGGCCCGGCGGTTTGTTGAGCACGATGAGGTCCTGGTCCTCGAACAGGACATCGAGCGGGATGTCCTCCGGCGCGGTTTCGACCGGCGTCGGCGGGGGGCGTGTCCAGTCTATCACGTTGCCGGGGCTGACGCGCATCTTGCATCGGCCCGGCAGGCCGTTCACCGTGACGCGGTCGGCCTTGATCTCCTCCTGCCACCGCGCGCGGGACAGCTCCGTGCGCACCCGCGCGAGCACGCTGTCGAGGCGCCCCGCGTCGTCGTCCCCGCACACATGCCGGCCGCGTTCATCCATGGAGCGGGATCGCCCCTCGCGGCCCAAGGCTGCGGGGGGGCTGATCCACCGTTTCGCATCCGTGTTCATCCGTGGTTGCTTCAGCCGGCTTGGCGAGTACGCCGCAGCCAGAGCGCGAGCAGAAGGCCGACCGCGGCGAGCGCGAGGCTCAGGGTCTGCGCGGCGTTGAGTCCGGCCCATCCGGCCATCCGCGCGTCGCCGCGGAGGAACTCGAGCGCGAAGCGCCACGTCCCGTACGCCAGCAGGTAGGCGGCCACGACCGACCCCGGCGCCGGGCCGCGCCGCAGCATCCGCCGGAGCGCGAAATAGAGCGCGAGATTGAAAAGCGCCTCGTAGGCCGGGGCCGGATGCCGCAGCGCATCCGCGGTCCGCACCGCCCAGGGCAGCTCGCACGGGGCGCCGAAGCAGCAGCCGTTGAGCAGGCAGCCGACGCGGCCGAAGGCATGGCCGAGCGGCACCGCCGATATCGTGAAATCGCCGAGCCTCCAGACCGGGAGGCGCCGGGCGCGGGCCAGCCCGGCCACGCCGGCCGCCGCCGCGAGGAAGCCGCCGTAAAAAATCAGCCCGCCCTGGTCAATGCGGATGATTTCGGCCGGGTGCAGCGTGTAGTACGCGGCGTTCGCCGCCACGTAGAGGGCGCGCGCGCCGAGGATTCCGCCGATCATCACGGCCAGCGCCAGGTCCGACCCGATGGCCGGCGGAAAACCGAGGCGTCGCGCGTGGGCGTTCCAGTGCATCAGCGCGGCCAGGAAGCCCAGGGCGACCAGGATGCCGTACCAGTAAATCGGCCGGCCGAACAACGCGAAGGCAACCGGATCAACCATGTCCCGGTCATACACGCGCGCACGCCCCAACGCAAGCGCCCGCGCGCATTTGACACTTGGAACGGGGGCCCGCGCTTGGCACCATCGCAGCGTCGGAAACGTCCATGAGAGAAGAAGCGGAAATCCTGTGGCGGCGCCTCGACCGCCTCGCCTGCGCCAAGTGCGGAAAGCATCTTGACGTGTCCGGCCTCGAACCCTTCTCCATGATCGAATGCCCCGGTTGCGGCACCCAGCAGACCGTGCCCGTCCAGCTCGCGCAGTTCCTGCTCGTCGAACAACTCGGCGCGGGCGGCATGGGGGCGGTCTACCGCGCGATGGACGCCACGCTGGGCCGGTTTGTCGCGATCAAGGTGATGAAGGCCGAAATGGGCGAGGATCCGGCCCTGGTCGAGAGCTTCCTTCGCGAAGCCCGCGCCGCCGCCGCGCTGAACCACCCGAACATAGTCCAGATCTATTCCTGCGGCCAGGAACAGGGCCAGCCGTATATCGTGATGGAACTCGTCAGCGGCGGCCGGCTCGACCAGATGATGGCCAACCACAAGAAGGTGGACGAGATCCGGCTGATCGAGATCGCGCTCGACGTCGCCGAGGGGCTCCGCGCCGCCAACGAGGCGAACCTCGTGCACGGCGATATCAAGCCCGCCAACGTCCTCTTCGATAAATCCGGCCGCGCCCGCATCGTGGATTTCGGCCTGGCCATGTTCGTCAACCGCCAGCAAGAGCAGGGCGGCGTCTGGGGCACCCCCTATTACATCTCGCCGGAGCGCGCGCGCGGCGGAAAGGCCGACCACCGATCCGACATCTACAGCCTCGGCGCGACCATGTTCCACGCGCTGGCGGGCCGACCGCCGTTTGACGGCAAGACGGCGGCCGACGTCGTGGTCGCCCGCCTCAAAGGCCCGCCCCCGAAACTGCGCGAACTCGAACCGGCGCTCCAACCGTCCACCGCGGAGCTCATCGAGCGGATGATGGCCCCCGATCCGGTGCTGCGCTATCCCACCTCGGCCTCGCTGCTCGCCGACATGCGCCACGCGCTGGTGAAGGCCAAGGAGGCCCGCAGCCCGGCCGGCCTGGCGAGACGACACAAAAAGAAGAGGGAGTGGGGGCACATCGCCGTGTTCGGCGGGGCCGTGCTGGTCCTGCTGGCCCTCTCGATTCTCGTCCTGCGGTGGTTCAGCCGCGCGTCGAAGGATGCCGCGCGCCCCGCCCCCGCTCCGGCCCCGGCGTCGGACCCCGCGCCGGCCACCGGCGAGGTCGCCGCGGCGGAGGGCGACGCGGGCGAAGGGGTGACCATCGAGCAGACCGAGGGCGGCCGCACGCGCCTGACCGTGACGTTTTTTACCGGCGACGTCGAGCAGGCCGTCATCCGCGCCTGCGCGCCGCTCGGCGGCCCGGAAAACGCGCGCGTGGACGGGGAACTCGAGGCCCTCGGCTCCAACGTCCCCCCGACCAGCGCGCGCGCGATGTGGCTGCGGGTGTTGCGGGCCTCCGCCCTGTGGGCGCAGGGCGACGACGCGCGCGCGGACCAGATGCTCCGCCAGGTCGCCGTCGCGCCCATCAGCCAGCGCAGCGGGCACCCCGTCTACATGCCGCAGGTGCTCGCCCTCTACGTGATCGGCGACATGAACGAGGAGCGCCTCGCCCGCGAGCGGCGCGACTGGCCCGCCTGGTTCGCCGACCTGGCCGCTTTTTTTCGGGGCCTCAAGTCGCTGCTGGCCGGCGATGTGGCCGCCGCCGCCGAATCGCTCGACGCCTACCTCAAGAGCGAGCTGAACGAACCCGCGTGGGCCTACGGATTGCGCCCCGCCGCCCGGCGCTGGATGGAGGAGCTCGATCGGTGGGAGGTCAAAAAGAAGGAGATCCTCGCCGTCGCCGGCGCCGGCGATATCGCGGGGGCCCGCGCCGCGCTCGCGGCCCACCTGCGGCAGTCCCCGGGCTTCATGAAGGCGCCGGCCGATGCGTTCCAGGCCGACATC
>CAYMCD010000118.1:0-9431 GCA_964388845.1 uncultured Verrucomicrobiota bacterium | reverse complement strand
TGGAGACCCGGCGACCTCGCCGGGCGTATGCCCCAAGCGCGACGAGGGCGTCGCGTCAAGAGGCCATACATATACGGTGTATGCTGGTAGGGCGCGGCCTCCGAACGCGCCGCGGTCGGGACGGGTCAACAAACCCCAAGCATGCCCTCGCCAGCCTGGTACGCTTTCCGTTTGCCATCTACACAGAAGACGTTCCGGAAATGCGCCGGGCAATTGCCTGCTGTTTTGGTGGCTGCCCGCCATTTTCCCGCCCCCAATTTCGCCCAAATTCTCCCGCGCCGCAGTGGGCGGGTGCGACACGTCGCCAGTCGATGTGCGACACAATGGCGCTATATGTCCGGGCTGACAAACCGCCAATCACATTTTTAAATATTACGTATTACCTTCGCTGTGAATATTTAGCGACGTGGAAGCGCCGGCGATGTCCAGTTGTTGGCACAACCCCTGCTGTTAGATGTTTCGCGAAAGAAAGCGAGGCATTTAATGTCCAAGGTTTTAGGGATTGATTTGGGCACGACGAACTCCTGCATGTCGGTGATGGAGGGCGGCGAGCCGGTGGTGATTCCGAACGCGGAGGGCGGGCGGACGACGCCTTCTGTCGTGGCGTTTACGAAATCCGGCGAGCGGCTGGTCGGGCAGGCGGCGAAGCGGCAGGCGGTGACGAATCCGCACCAGACCATCTATTCCATCAAGCGGTTCATGGGGCGCAAGCACGCGGAGGTCGGGTCCGAGACGGCGCGCGTGCCGTACAAGGTGGCGCGGGCGGACAACGGCGACGCGGCGGTGGAAATTGGCGACAAGACGTATTCGCCGCCGGAAATCTCGGCGATGATTTTGCAGAAGCTGAAGGCGGACGCGGAGGCGTACCTCGGCGAGAAGATCACGCAGGCGATCGTCACGGTGCCCGCGTATTTCAACGACAGCCAGCGCCAGGCGACGAAGGACGCCGGCCGTATCGCGGGCCTCGAGGTGCTGCGCATTGTCAACGAGCCGACGGCGTCCTCTCTGGCGTACGGGCTGGACAAGAAGAAGGACGAGAAGATCGCGGTGTACGACCTCGGCGGCGGCACGTTCGACATTTCCGTCCTCGAGATCGGCGACGGGGTGTTCGAGGTGAAGGCGACGAACGGCGACACGCACCTCGGCGGCGACGATTTCGATCTGCGCGTGATGGAGTGGCTGATCGCGGAGTTCAGGAAAGAGAACGGCATAGACCTCGCGAAGGACCCGATGGCGCTCCAGCGGCTGAAGGAGGCGGCGGAGAAGGCGAAGATCGAGCTTTCCAGCTCGCAGAGCACGGAGATCAACCTGCCGTTCATCACGGCGGACGCGACCGGGCCGAAGCACCTGAACGTGACGCTTTCCCGCGCGAAGATGGAGCAACTGGTGGACGACCTGATCCAGCGTTCGATCAATCCGGTGGAGAACTGCCTGCGCGACGCGGGCATCAAGCCGTCGGAGATTGACGAGGTCATCCTGGTCGGCGGCATGACCCGCATGCCGAAGGTGCAGGAGGTCGTGAAGAAGTTCTTCGGCAAGGAACCGCACAAGGGCGTGAACCCGGACGAGGTCGTCGCGGTCGGCGCCGGCATCCAGGGCGGCGTGCTGAAGGGCGAGGTGAAGGACGTGCTGCTGCTCGACGTGACCCCGCTGACGCTGGGCATCGAGACGCTGGGCGGCATTTTCACGCCGCTGATCGAACGCAACACGACGATCCCGACGAAAAAAAGCGAGATTTTCAGCACGGCGTCCGACAGCCAGCCGACGGTGGAAATCCACGTGCTCCAGGGCGAGCGAAAGATGGCGGGCGACAACAAGACGATCGGCAAGTTCCACCTGGACGGCATCCCGCCCGCGCCGCGCGGCGTCCCGCAGATCGAGGTGACGTTCGATATTGACGCGAACGGCATCCTGCACGTCAGCGCGAAGGACCTCGGCACGGGCAAGGAGCAGAAGATCACGATCACCGCGTCGAGCGGCCTCTCGAAGGAGGAGGTCGAGCAGATGCGGCGGGACGCCGAGTCGCACGCGGCCGAGGACGTGAAGAAGCGGGAGGAGGTCGAGACCCGCAACCGCGCGGACGCGATGGCCTACGAGGCGGAGAAGTTCCTCAAGGAGCACGGCGACAAGGTGGGCGAGGACAAGAAGGCCAAGCTCGAGTCCGCGATCGGCGCGCTCAAGGACGCGGTGAAGGCGAACGACGCCGGGCGGATGAAGAGCGGCCTGGAGGACGTGACGTCGCAGATGCAGGCGATTTCGACCGAGATGTACGCGAAGGCGAAGCAGCAGCCCGGCGCGGGCGCCGGGGCCGGTGCGCCGCCTCCGCCGTCCGGCGGCGAAGCCGCGTCGGAGAAGAAGGAAGAAGGCGACGTGATAGACGCCGATTTCACGATGGTGGACGACAAGAAGAAGAAATAACCCATGTCCAATGAAACAATGGCCGATGGCCATTGGGGAATTGGGCGTTCCGGCATTTTTCAGGCGATCGGCGGGTGCCGGCGCCGTGGAATAAACAAGCAAAGAAAACGGAGGAAAGAGACAGCATGAAGATCCAACCGCTGGGTGATCGCGTTCTTGTGGAGCCCCTGAAGGAGGGGGAGGTCAACAAGGGCGGCATCATCATTCCGGACACGGCCAAGGAGAAGCCCCAGGAGGGCAAGGTCATCGCCGTGGGCACGGGCAAACTGAACGACAAGGGCGAGAAGATCGCCTTCAACGTGAAAAAGGGCGACCGCGTGTTGATGCCGAAATACGGCGGCACCGAGGTCAAGTACGACGGCAAGGACTACCAGATCGTGCGCGAGGAAGACATCCTCGGCGTGATCCAGGACTAATCTGCATCCCATCAATCAAGGAGAACACACATGGCATCAAAGCAATTGAAGTATGATCAGGAGGCGCGTCAGGCGATCCTGTTCGGCGTGGAGAAACTGAGTCGCGCCGTCAAGGCCACCCTGGGCCCGCGCGGGCGCAATGTCGTCCTCGACAAGAAGTTCGGTTCGCCGACGATTACCAAGGACGGCGTGACGGTCGCGAAGGAGATCGAGCTCCCCGACCCGTTCGAGAACATGGGCGCGCAGATGGTCCGTGAGGTCGCGAGCAAGACGAGCGATATCGCGGGCGACGGCACGACCACGGCCACGGTGCTGGCGGAAGCCATCTACCGCGAAGGCCTGAAGAATGTCACCGCCGGCGCGAACCCGATGAGCCTCAAGCGCGGCATTGACACCGCGGTCGCGAAGATCGTGGACGCGCTGCAGAAGCAGAGCAAGAAGGTCAAGGACCGCGCTGAAATCGCCCAGGTCGCGACCATCTCCGCGAACGGCGAGAAGGCGATCGGCGAGATCATCGCGGACGCAATGGACAAGGTCGGCAAGGACGGCACGATCACGGTCGAGGAAGCCAAGAGCATTGAGACGACGCTCGACGTCGTCGAAGGCATGCAGTTCGACAAGGGCTACCTGTCTCCGTACTTCGTGACCAATCCGGACACGATGGAAGCGGCGCTGGAAGACGCGTACATCCTGATCTTCGAGAAAAAGATCTCGAATCTGCAGGACCTGCTCCCGCTGCTCCAGACGGTGGCGAAGAGCGGCCGCCCGCTCATCATCATCGCGGAGGACGTGGAAGGTGAAGCCCTGGCGACGCTCGTGGTCAACAAGATCCGCGGCACGCTGCAGGTCGCGGCCGTCAAGGCCCCGGGCTTTGGCGACCGCCGCAAGGCCATGATGGAGGACATCGCCATCCTGACCGGCGGCCGTTTCATCTCGGAAGACCTCGGCATCAAGCTGGAAAACATCCAGCCCGCCGATCTCGGCCGTGCGAAGCGCGTGACGATTGACAAGGAAAACACCACGATCGTCGAAGGCGCCGGCAAGTCCGCTGACATCCAGGCCCGGATCACCCAGATCCGCCGCCAAATCGAGGAAACCACCTCCGACTACGATCGCGAGAAGCTGCAGGAACGCCTGGCCAAGCTGGCCGGCGGCGTGGCCGTCATCAACGTCGGCGCGGCGACCGAGACGGAGATGAAGGAGAAGAAGGCCCGCGTCGAAGACGCCCTGCATGCGACCCGTGCGGCGGTGGAAGAGGGCATCGTGGCCGGCGGCGGCGTGGCGCTGCTGCGCGCGCAAGGCTCTCTCGATGAGCTCAAGCTCTCCGGCGATGAAGCCATCGGTTCCGAGATCGTGCGCCGTTCCTGCGAAGCCCCGCTCCGCCAGTTGGTGGACAACGCGGGGATCGAAGGCGCGGTCGTGGTGCAGGAGGTCAAGAAGGCCCGGGGCGCCAACGGCTACGACGTCGCCTCCGGCGAGTATGTGGACATGATCAAGGCCGGCATCATTGATCCGACCAAGGTCACCCGTTCGGCCCTCCAGAATGCCTCGAGCATCGCGGGCCTCCTGCTCACCACCGAGTGCATGGTCACCGAGATTCCTGAGAAGAAGGAAGCTCCGGCGATGCCCCCGGGCGGCGGCGGAATGGACTACTAAGACGGAAGACGGAAAACGGAAAATTACAAAAACGGGCGGCCCTTCGGGGCCGCCCGTTTTTCGTAATTGAATTTTGAATTTACTTTGGCAATTTCCTGTGGAAATTTCATTATAGGCTCTTCGAGAAATTCCGTGGGAATTTTGACAGGTCCGGTAGACTGTGGGGATGAAAGACACCCAGTTGTATGAGCGCTTGTTGGGGCTGGAAAAGCCGTGGATTGTGGAGCAGGTAAACGTGGACGTGCCGACGCTGACGATCACGGTAACCGTGAGCTGCGGAACCCAGGTGTGGGGCTGTCCGGTGTGCGGCCAGCGCGCCCACGTTCACGGCTCCGAGCGGCGGCGGTGGCGGCATCTGGATAGCTGCCAGTTCAAGACGTATGTGGAGGCCGATGTGCCGCGAGTGAAATGCGAAGAGCACGGGACGGCGACCGTGAAGGTTCCGTGGGCGGAAGCGCGGAGCCGGTTCAGTCTGCTCTTCGAGTCGCTGGCGATTCGGGTTTTGCAGGCGTGCTCGATGGCGGAGGCGGCCCGCTTGCTGGGGATTACGTGGGCCGAGGCCGACGGCATCAAGCAACGCGCCGTGGCGCGCGGGCTGGCGCGGAAGAAGCCGGCGAATATGCCGCGCCTCTGTGTGGACGAGAATAGCTTTGGACGCGGGCATGACTACGTGACCGTGGTCAGTCGTCCGGCAGAGGATGGGAAAACCGTGGTGGAAGACCTGCGGGATGGGTGCACCGAAGAATCGCTGGGCCAGTTCTGGGCGTCGTGCACACCCGACCAGCGCGCGGCGGTGCGCGCGGTTGCGATGGATCTCTGGCAGCCGTACATCCAGTCCACCGCCGTCGCGGTTCCGGCGGCCGAGATCGTTCATGATCCGTTCCATTTGATGCGGCACATGAATGTGGCCGTCAACGAGGTGAGGAAAGCAGAGCATCGCGCGCTGAGCCAACGGGGCGATACCCGGCTCAAGGGAACGCGGCAGCTTTGGCTCTACGGGCTCGAAAACCTGCCGGAACGATGGCGGGAGAGGCTGGATGCACTGCGGATTCGCACGCTGAAGACCGCGCGGGCGTGGGGGCTCAAGGAAATGCTGCGCGACCTGTGGGTCAGCGCCAGCGTTGCCGAGGGGCAGGCATTCTTTGACGCATGGTATGCGTCGGCGGTGCGATGCCGGATGAAGCCCGTGGTCAGGGTGGCCCGCATGCTCAAGGCCCACCTGCCGCGCATTCTGACGTACTTCCGACATCGTCTCTCCAACGCCTTTGCGGAGTCGATTAACAACAAAATCCAAGGCCTCGTGAAGAAAGCCTTCGGCTACCGGAGCCGGGAGCGCTTCAAAACCGATATTCTCTTTCACTTCGGCGGCCTCAATCTTTTACCCGGCACGCTCAATCAGAAATCCCACGCCATTCCTTGAAGAGCCTTTTTTCTATTGTTGCCACGCAGTTGTAACCGATTATCGACGATGAATATAGGTGGCGTATGGATGGGAGGCGTTGATGGAATACGTGCGCTGCTTGGCTATAAATTCCCTCCCCTCGGGCCCCTTGCGTTCCGAGCCACTTTTTCCCTTTTGCCTGATGAGGCCTTTGTTGAAATCGTGCGCGGGATTCGCGTGCGGGCAAATTTCCGTGATCTGACTTTCCGCTCTACATATTGGCAGGGCCCTCGTTTTGAAGGGCGCGCGATTGATCGCCTTGAGGCGTGGTTGGCATCGGCGGCGCGTCCGGTATTTTTTGATATTGGATCCAATTACGGCTTTTTCAGTTTCCTGATCTATTCCCGATTCCCGCGCGCTGAAATTCACGCATTCGAGCCGAACCCGCTTACCTACGACCGCCTAAATGAAGCGGTGCAATTAAATTACCTGTCGCGGATTCACCCGCACCCGATGGGGTTATCCGATCGAAGGGATGAGCTCCTTTTGTCGCACGGCACCCGGGATTTGGGTCATTCCACTTTTGGCAATCACCCAGGGCTTATCGAAACGCCGAAAACGCGTATAGCGGTGCAGGCCTTCGATGATTGGGTGTTGACGGCGGAATTAGCGGCAAACACGACTTGGGTGGCAAAAATAGACGTAGAGGGTTTTGAGCCGCGCGTGCTTAAAGGCATGGCGCAGGCACTTCATCAGAAGCGCTTTTCTGGATTGATGGTCGAAATCAACCCCTTTACATTGGCTTTTAATAATTCCTCGCCCGACCAAATCTACAAATTTATGGATGAATGTGGATATGCGCCCCTTATCCCGGGAAAAATCACCGGACATCACGGCAATCAGTTCTTTATCCCGCGTTAGCCTTGATTCTTCACGTTCGCGAGCAAACGCCGGGGGGGGGTATGGGCGCCCTTGATGTAAACCATCGAATGGCGGTTCGCCATGCGTGTGAGAGCGTGGTGAACTGATCAGTGCATCGAAAATCTGGCAGCGTTGGATGGCGACCGTTCTGCACTTGACTTTGTATCGGGTGCGGTGATAGCTTTCCCGGCTTGTTTGCCTTGGGCTAGAGGATTATCCGCATGAACATTTCGTATCTCGATCAGGCCAAAGAACGCGTCAACAATGTGCCGCTGCTCATCAATATGGTGTCGCGCCGCGTGCGTCAACTGGTGGCCGGTCAGCGTCCTCTGGTCAAGCCGGACAACCTCAACCAGCCGCCGATGGATATCGCGTTGAAGGAAATCGCGGAAGGCAAGTTGACGGCCGAGATCGCTTTCACCGCCCCGGCGCGTCCGGCCACGCCGGACAGCATCATTTCGCTTTAGTCCGGAGCGGCCGGCGCAGGCCCTTCCGCTCCAATGACGAATGGGCGGAAAATCCGAATGACGAACCTCCGGATATCAGTCGTTCGGATGTCTTCATCCGTCATTCCCGGGGCCATCGGTTGAGCGCCATGACATCCGCACCCAGAGAAACGTCGGGCATCAAGATCCTTGCCAGCAACCGCAAGGCGCACCACGATTACTTCATCGTCGAGAAACTGGAGGCCGGAATCGAGCTGCGCGGCGCCGAGGTGAAGTCCATCCGCGCGGGCGAGGTCAGCCTCCAGGAGGGCTACGCCGACATCGAGGGCGGCCAGGTCCTTCTTTACGGGGTCCGCGTCCAGCCCTACTCCCACGGCCCCGCGGACCTGCAGGAGCCGGAGCGCCCCAAACGCCTGCTGCTGCACCGAAGCGAAATCGAACGGCTCGTGGGCCAGACCGCCATCAAGGGGCATACGCTGATCCCGCTGAACTTGCACCTGCGCAACGGAAAGGTAAAAGTGGAGCTCGGCCTTGGTCGCGGCAAGCAGTTCGAGGACAAACGCGAAACGATCAAGAAACGCGACGCCGACCGCGACGCGCGCCGCGCGATGGCCCGAAGAAAATAAACCGCAAAATTGCGCGAACGGGGAGGTCAAGTCCATGAGGTCAGCAATTCCGGAAGCTTCTGCAATTCGCGATCATTCGCGAAAATTCGCGGTTGTGCTCTTCCTCTGCGCGGCGCTGCCCGCCTTCGCGGCGGTGAAGCCGGCGGAGCAGTTCAGCGCGGACCAGCTCGTGAACGTCAACGGACGCGCCATGCAGGGCCGCGTTTTCGTGGACGGTGGAAACCTCCGGACGGAAATGACGATTCCCGGCGGCCCGCCGATGGTGAGCATCGTCAACAGCGCGAAGAAGGCCCTTTGGGTTCTGATGCCCGGCAACATGTACATGGAGAAGACGCTGGACCAGGACGAGGATCCCTCGCGGCGCGCGTGGACCCGGTCCGACCAATTGGAGTCGATGGGCCGCGAGACGGTCGGCGGAGTGGACTGTGAAAAGTTCGGCATCAAGGGGGACGGGGAGCTCTTCTATTACTTCAACGCGCGGGATGGGCTGCCGGTCCGGATGCGCAGCGCGGACGGCAAGATCCAGATTGACTGGAAGAACGCAAAAAAGGGCCCGCAGCCCGCGTCGCTATTCGAACTGCCCGCCGGCCTGAAGAAGTTCGCCCTTCCATCCCTGCCCGGCGGATTCAAGCTCCCCGGCATGCGCTGACAAGTTCCAACGTCTGTAAAAAATGTCAGAAAATGTTCCAACGTCTGTAAAAAAAGTTGCGGGGGCGCCGCTGTGACGACGAAGTGGACCGCTCCCCGGATCCGCGCGCTCAAGGGGAAACAGCGGATCCCCGTGCTGACGGCGTACGAATTTACAATGGCCCAGCTGATGGACGAGGCGGGCATCCCGATGATCCTTGTCGGCGATTCGCTCGGTATGACCGTGCTCGGCTACGAAAATACGCTTCCCGTCACGCTCGACCAGATGCTCCACCACAGCGCCGCCGTGCGCCGGGGTGCGCCGCGCGCGATGGTGATCGCCGACCTGCCGTTCCTGACCTACCAGGCGTCCGTCGCCGAGGCGGTGACGAACGCGGGGCGTTGCCTCAAGGAGGCGGGCGTTGGCGGCGTGAAGCTGGAGGGCGGAGAAATTCGCGTGCCGCACGTGAAGGCGCTGGTGGAGAACGGCATTCCCGTGCTCGGGCACATCGGCCTGCTGCCGCAGAGCGTGCACGCGATGGGCGGTTTCCGCGTGCAGGGCAAAACGGAGAACGAGATCGAGCGGCTGTTGCGCGACGCGCGGGCGCTGGACGAGGCGGGCGTGTTCGCGCTGGTGCTGGAGGGCATGCCCGCGGACACCGCGCGCCGCATCACGGAGGCGGTCAGCGTGCCGACGATCGGGATCGGAGCGGGGCCCCAATGCGACGGGCAGATTCTCGTGGTAAACGATTTGCTGGGCCTTACGGCGCAGCCGCCGAAGTTCGCGAAGAAATACGCCGACCTGCGCGGCGCGATGCAGCGGGCCTTCGCCGCGTACCGCGACGAGGTCGAACAGGGCGCGTATCCGGGGCCCGAGCACGGGTACTAGTCTCCTGAGTCATTGATTTCTTCTAAAAGTATTTATGGGTTGGTTTTGAGG
>CAYMCD010000117.1:0-9517 GCA_964388845.1 uncultured Verrucomicrobiota bacterium | reverse complement strand
ATCTTGGCCAGCACGTTGTTCAGGTAGTTCAGGCTCTTGATGCGCGGATTCACCGCCTCCACGTGGTTCCGCAGCGTGCCCACCGTGATCACCGACAGCCCCGTCTCGTAGAGCTTGCGCGGATAGAGCTGGATCGCCGCCGCGATGATGATCACCTGCGGCGCCTTGCACAGATACGGGTTCAGGCCCAGCTCGCCCACCCCGCGCGTCACCACGAGGCGGATGTACCCGTTCTTGATCCGGTTCGCGGCGCACGTCTTCACCACCGCCCGCGCCATCTGCGCCTTGGTCATCGGGATCGTCAGCGCAATCGCCTGGGCCGAGCGGTACAAACGGTCCACATGCTCGCCGAGCATGAACACGCGGCCGTTGTACGCGCGGATGCCCTCGAACACCCCGTCGCCGTAGAGCAACCCGTGGTCGAACACCGAGACCTTCGCGTCCCGCTCCGGCGCCAGTTTCCCGTTGAGATAGATTTTCATGTCCGGATTCCTTGCCCGATTTCATGGGGCCCGCCCGATTGAGCCCCCCCCGGCGCTTGCGCCCATGCGCCCGGCCCGCCGCGATCACCCCATCGCTTCCGCCAGCAGCCCGTCGCGCAGGTGGAGCTGCCGGTCGCACAGCGCCGCCACGCCCTCGTTGTGCGTCACCAGAACAAGCGTATGCCCGCTCTCCGCCGTCAGCGCAAACAAATAGTCCAATACCTGCTGCCCCGTCGCGGAATCCAGGTTGCCCGTCGGCTCGTCCGCCAGCAGCAGCGCCGGCTCGTTCATCAACGCGCGCGCCAGCGCCGCGCGCTGCTGTTCGCCGCCCGAAACCTCCACCGGGCGATGCGCAAGCCGGTGCGACAACCCCACCCGGTCGAGCAACCGCCGCGCGCGCTCGCGCAACTCCGGGATGCGCCGCAGCGCGCCCGCCCGGCTCAGTGCCGGCAGCAGCACGTTGTCCAGCACGTCCAGCTCCGGCAACAAGTGATAGGACTGGAACACGAAACCCACCCGCTCCGCCCGGAAATCCGTCCGCTGCGCCGCGGACAGCGCGTACACGTCGCGCCCCTCGTACAACACCTGCCCCCCGTCCGGCCGGTCCAGCCCCCCCAGCACGTGCAGCAGCGTGCTCTTGCCCGCCCCGCTTGCGCCCGTGATCGCCAGCCGCTCCCCACGCCGGACCGCGAGCGACACGCCGCGCAACACCGGGATCCGCACGCGCCCCAGCGCATACGCCTTCTGCAGACCGCGCGCCTCGACCTGGACCGGCGCCTCACTCATAGCGCAGCGCCTTCACCGGGTCGAGGCGCGCGGCCCGGTAGGCCGGAATCACGCCCGCCAGCGTGCAGATCGCCAGCACCGCGCCGCACACAATGCCGATGTCCCCCGCGGAAACCGTCGCGGGGATTTCATTCAGGTGATACAGCTCCTTCGGAAACAGCTCCATGCTGAACCGGCTCGACAGCAGGTCCAGCAGGTCGTTCCGGAACCGCAGCGCCAGCAGCCCGGCCCCCACGCCCAGCGCCGTGCCGATCGCCCCCTCGATCCAGCCCTGCCAGATGAACACCCCCATCACGCTGCGATTCGAGAACCCCAGCGCCTTCAACAGCCCGATCTCCCGCGTCTTCTGAACCGCCACCGTGATCAGCGTGTTCGTGATCCCGAACGCCGCGACCACCGTGATGATGATCAGCAGGAAAAACATCATGTTCTTCTCCACCCGCAGAGCCGCGAACAACTGGCGGTTCTGCTCCATCCAGGTCGTCACCTGGTAGATCGGCGGCAACGCCTCCAGCAGGCGACGCTTCACCCGCTCCGCCTCGAACGGGTCGTCCGCCATCACCTGGATCGCGTGCACCCCGTGTTCCAGCTTGTAGAGGTCGCGCGCGCGATCCAGCGACGTCAGGATGAAGCCGATGTCGAATTCCCACATGCCGAGGTCGTACAGGCCCGCCACCGTGAACTCCTCCGGCAGGTACACCTCGTCCGCCTCCGTGAACCGCTGCGGCGAATACACCAGCACCGTGTCGCCCACCGACGCGCCCACCTGCTGGGCCAGGTCCATGCCCATCACAATCTGGTCGTCCGCGACGGAAAATTCGCCGCGCACCATGTGCTCCGGAATCCGGCTCACCTTGCGCTCGTGCGCCGGATCAATCCCGCGCGCGATCGGCGTGTGCACGCGGTCCCCTTTTTGCAGAAAGACCAGGCCCTGCACCAACGGCGCCGCGCCCGCCACCCCTTCCGTCGCCTCGATGTCCGCGATCAGCCCGTCCGCGTCCTCAATCACCTCAAAGCCGCTCACCGTGATGTGCGCGTTGAAGGAGAGGATCTTCTCGCGCCACATGTCGTCGAACCCGCTCATCACGGACAGGACGATCACCAGCACCGCCACCCCCAACAGCACGCCCAGGACCGAAATGATCGTGATGATGGACTGGAACGTGCGCTTCGGGCGCATGTACTTGAACGCGAGAAACAATGAAAACGGCAACCGCATGGCCGCCTGTTATACGCCAATTTCCCCCGCGCTCAATTCAATACGCATGTCACTGGACTCTGATCACTGAATCCTGCTCACCGGTCACCGGCTCACTGGTCACTGGTCACTGAATGCTCCCCTCCGCTCCCCCGCCCCCGCCCCCGCCCCCGCCCCTCACACCGTCTCCAGCGGACTGCGGATCCCCACGCCCGTGTGCCGCGCCGTGTGCAGATAGATTTGCGTCGTGGAAATATCCGCATGCCCCAGCAGATCCTGCACATCGCGGATGCCGGCCCCGCTCTCCAGCAGATGCGTGGCGAAACTGTGGCGCAGCGTGTGCGGCGAAACGCGTTTATCAAAAGCCGCCCGCTCCACCGCCTCGCGGATCGCCTTCTGGAACGTCACATCCAGGATGTGATGCCGCCGGACGATTCCGTTCCGGTGGTCCCGCATCAGCGCGCGCGACGGCCAGAACCAGAACCAGATGAACTTCTCCCCCGCCTTCGGCCATTTCCGCTCCAGCGCTTCGGGCAATTCAACCCCCGGCAGCCCGGCCTCCCGATCGCGCTTGTACACCTCGCGGATCAGTTCCCGGTGCGCCCGCAGCGCCGCCGCCAGCTTCGCCGGGATCATCGTCAGGCGGCTTTTCCCGCCCTTGCCGAATTGCACAGCGAGTGGGAATGCTCTCGACTCACCCGTGCACTTGAGATCAACGAGTACGTTCAGATGGGTTTGTTTTGCATGCCCGCGCGGCTCCCCCTACTATGCACGCTCGATACGAGCCGCCTCTTATCAGCAACCATCATGAGCACCACAACTCCACGCTGCATCATCATTGCCGGGCCGAACGGCGCCGGCAAAACGACGTTTGCGAGGGAATTTCTGACCCGCGCTGCTCGAATCCTCCACTACGTGAACGCCGACCTCATCGCTGGAGGGCTTTCCCCCTTCCGCCCGGAACGTGCGGCCTTGGCTGCGGGACGCCTGTTTCTGGCCGAACTGGACCGTCTGGCTGCTGCTCGCACCAGCTTTGCGTTTGAAACCACGCTGAGCGGGCTCGGCCATCTCGATCGCCTTCGTCGTTGGAAAAAGAACGGGTACCGTATCGAAGTCCTCTTTTTACGCCTCAACTCCCCCGCGCTCGCCCTGCGGCGTGTGCCACCCGTGTCCGCCAGGGCGGTCATCACGTACCGCGTGCGGACGTACTCCCCCGCTATGCGCGGGGCTGGCAAAATTTTTCCCGATATCGAACCCTTGCCGACGCATGGGAGGTTTACGATAATTCGGGCGAGAAACCCGTACTTCAGGAGAAGGGACCATGATCGCCACCAAAACCAAGAAACCGTCGCCCCCGCTCACCGCTGCTGGCCGGGCGCTCATCCGGGCGGCCAAGGCGACCCGCAAGACCGCGAAAATGCACGGCACGCCCATCTACGTCTCGCAGGGTGGAAAGATCATCGCGCTCAGGCCGTGAAGGTGGGCGGCAACGACTTGCAACTATGTGCGGACCGACCCCATTCCCCGACCCCATTCCCGATGCGCGAGTGCGCCCATTCAGGGAAGAAGCTGGCCCTGAAATGGGCATCATAAGATCGCAGAACAAAGGGTATCTGTGTCGGGGTACGGGGTCAGACTCTAAATATTCAATATTGCGAGCGTCGACAGGAGCGGCTCATGGAGAACTCGCGATCTTCCAAGACATGGATAGAATCAAAAGTGAATATTTAGAGTCTGACCCCGAAGTACGAACAGGCCGTCAGCAACAAGGGGGGTGGGGTCAGTCCGTACATATGAACAGAGAGCGTCATTTTAGCAAAGGATCTGGAGGATCGAGGGCTGTGCGGGTTGTGTACAAATGTACGGACTGACCCCATAAACGCTGACCCCATAAACGTAAACCATAAACGCGCGATTGAAAGCCCCGTGGCGGCCGATTAGGATGTGCCAACGCGTCACCGATTTATGAGCACACACCGTAAGATTGGCGGGATTGTTTTACTCCTGGCGTGGGCCGCTTGGTCGATGCCCGCTCATGCCGCCGCGCCGGCGGCGGACGTGGAGTCGCGCCTGGCCACATGGCTGGACCTACACCTGCTGACCAAACCCGAGCGGTGGTCGTGGGACGGCCTGCAAACCCTCGCCGACGCCGGCTTCTGGGACACCATGACCTCGTCGTCCCGCCGCGAATGGGAGACCTATTTCCTGCAGCTTGGTCCGGCGACGAACCTCGTCCGTAAAGGTCCGGCGCGCCTCTCCCAAGTGTACATCGAGGACGGAACCTGGGTGTGGGAGGCCCGCCAGTCGCTGATTTCCTCCCATGTCAAAGCCAATACGGAAGTCAATTTGACCTGGCGCGAACACCGGTCATCGTGGCGGTTGATCGACCTCCGTTTCATCCAGGCGCTGGCCAAAAGAAACGAGTCCGACGCCGGAGAACCGCCCGAGCAGACCACCGCCGAGCTGGAAGCCAAGGTCCGCGACATGATGGGCAGCGGATATATCCAGGCGCGCCGCGATGTCGGCGCCATCTACCGCCTCGTCGATCGCCTGATCGCGGAAAACCGTGGCCCCGAGGCCATCCCGATGCTCCAGTTCGCCCTGAAGGTGGATGCCGGCCAGGTGACTTACCGCCTGACCCTGGCCGAGCTGCTGTTGGCGCGGGGCGAACGCGAACCGGCCCTCGAACAAGGCGCCACCGTCGCGCGCCTGGCCGAGGCGCGCGAAACCCTGGAACGCCTGGCCCGGCTCGACCCGCGGTGGGAAATGCCGACCGCGACGAACGCGTGGTGGAACGCCGGCGACCAGCCCCTCGACGGCGCCCGCGTCACCCTCGTCGTTTTAAGCACCTCCGGATGTTACGCGGTACATCACGACCTGGCCCGCGAACTCAACCGCCAGTTCGGCGTCCCCGTCCGCCTGGTCGAACAGCCCATCCCGCCGGGCCTCCCCGAACGCGACGGCGAGGCCCGCTGGATGAACCGGGTCTATAGCTCGGTCACCGGCAACCTCACCTCCGCGCAAGCCGCGTTGCTGGGCCTGGATTTCGATTTTACGTTGGCCGCCGACCCGGACCCGGACCGCCAGTTCGCCGTGATCGAAGCGGCCTTTCGGTTGCACCCCGAGGCCGGGGAACAAGCCGTGGAACGGTTGCGGGAAGCCCGGGCCGCCTTCGCCCGGAAATCGCAGTACGACGCGCAACGCTTGATTCAGGATCTGCGCAAGGTCCGCATGGCCGAGCCCGGTGAACTGGTGATCGCCATCACCGAACTGGACCTGTTCATGGGCAAGGCGAACTATGTGTTCAGTTCCAGCGCCAGCCCCTTCGCGATCTTCTCCACCGCCCGCTTCACCGGCGCGTTCTGGGATAAACACGAAAATCGCCCCCTGTTCCAGCGGCGCATGCGGAACTCCGCCAGTTGGTCGATCATGAGCGCGGCCGCCCGCCCAGCCTGCACCTCGCCATTCTGCGCGTACGCCTACATGCATTCGCTCGACGAGCTGGATGAGCGGGAAGGGGATATTTGCGAGACCTGCCGGAAGCACTGGGACGCGTTCGTGGAGGAACGGGAGGCGAAACCATGAACCCGCCGAGTTTCCATCGCCGAGCCCTCGCGCTCCTGCTCGCCGCCTTCGCCACCCTGGCCCGAACCGCCGCCGCCACGCCCGAAACATCCGAGCCGCGAACCGCCGCGCTCGACGTATTGGAATCCTTCGGCCTTCAACACATCGTGTACACCGACCCGGTGGCGGCGATGATCTCCCGCGGCGACACGATCAGCTTGGACAAAGCCTTCGCCGGGCAACGCCTGACGGCGTTTCCCTTCTCCGGCCTGTCCCCCTTGCAACTGGCCGCCATGCTCGGCCGGGTCGACATGATCGACGCGCTGCGCGAACGCGGCGCCGCCGTGGACGAACGCTCCGACGAGCGCATGCCGACCGCCCTGCATCTGGCCCTGCTCGCCGGGCACGAACCGGCCGCCCTCGCCCTGCTCCAACGCGGCGCCGATGCCCGCCTGGCCATCGGCCAAGGCATGACCGCCCTCCCGCTCGCCGCCCTGATGGGCTTCACCGAGGTGCTGGCGAAACTGGAAACGCAGGGTCTTCCGCTCGATGCGCCGGGCGTCGACGGCATGACCCCGCTGGCCGTCGCCGTCCAGCACGGCCAACGGGATGCGGCAACATGGTTGCTGGCCCGGGGCGCCGCCGCCGGCGCGACCAACCGGTACGGCGCCACCCTGCTGCATCTGGCCGCGCGGGGCGGACATGCCGCCTTGATTCCGCCGCTGCTCGAAAGCGGCGCCGACCCGCGGGCATTCGACCGGCAGGATCGCACCGCATTGATGGACGCCGTCCGCGGCGGACACCTCGCGGCGGTCGGCGCGTTGGCCCTCGACGCCGCCACCGTCAATCAAACCAACCGCCACGACCAGACCGCCGTGACCCTGGCGATCGAACAAGGCTCCACCGCCGCCCTGGACATGCTGATCGCCGGCGAAGCCGACCTGGCCTGGCGGGACGCCCGGGGCGAAACCCTCATGCATCGCGCCGTCCGCCATCACCATCCCGAGGTCATCGCCTGGCTGGCCCGCCGCAACGTGGACGTCAACGCCCGCACCACCCAGGATGACGGCAAGGGCGAGACCCCGCTGTTGCTGGCCGTGAGTTTGCGACAAGCGATCGATATTCCCGCCCTCATGCAAGCCGGCGCCGATGCCGAACTCGCCGCCCGGGATGGCTTCACGCCGCTGCTCATCGCCATCCACCAGCAGGACCACGCCATCGTGCGACATCTGCTGGAGGGCGGGGCCAACGCCAACACGCCGCTGCCGGATGGTCAAACGCCCCTCATGCGCGCCGCCTACCAAGGCGACACCAATCAACTGGCCCTGCTGCTGCAATACGGGGCCGAAATCAACGATACCAACGAAAAAGGCGCCACCGCCCTGCACTATACGACGTACGAAAGCAAACTCGCCAACCTCGCCTTTCTGCTCGATCGTGGCGCCGACCCCTCGTTGCCCCGCGGAATGCCACAATGGCCGGTCCTGCACCAGGCCGCCTGGCAGGGCAAGATCGAGTTTGTCGCCCTGCTGTTGGATCGCGGGGTCGATCCCGACTTCCGGCATACGCTCGACGAGGAGACCACGTTGATGCTCGCCGCCCGGCAGGGCCATCTCCCGGTGGTCCGCCTGTTGCTCGATCGCGGCGCCGACCCCGCCCGGCGCGCCTCCGGCTTGACCGCCTGGCACTGCGCGGTGACCCGCCAGCACCCGGATGTCGCCGCCCTGCTCGCCTCCCGCATGTCGCCGGCCGACATGGCCCCCACCAACCTCGTTCCGGTTTATTTCGAGCTGGACGATCCCTACGCCAAGCGGGTCAGCGTCGCCGGCGAATTCAACAACTGGAACCCGGAAAGTCACCCCTTGCGCAGGCGCGATGACGACGGTTGGTGGTACGCCGAGATCGACTTGTTCCCCTACCCCCAAAAATACAAGTTCGTGGTCGACAACAACTGGATCGTCGATCCCGCCAACGGAGAAACCATGCACGATCCGCTGTTCGGCGCGTACGACTCGGTGGTCCAACCGGAAAAACGGCATCCCGCCGACCGGCCCCGGCGCGAGCCCTCGCGTATCGACGATGCGTCCGAAGTCACATTCAACTTCCACCGCCCCGGCGTCCAGGCGGTGTCGGTGGCCGGCGAATTCAACGCGTGGAATCCCAAGTCGCTGCCCATGCATTATACCGGCGAGGGCCGATGGAGCGCCACCGCGCTCATGAAGCGGGGCGAATACGGATACAAGCTGGTGGTGGACGGGGCGTGGCTGCTCGATCCCGCCAACGCCGAGGTCAAGGTGGTCGACGGCGTCACCAACTCCCTGCTGCGCGTCATCGAGAAGCCCGCGCCCTGACCTTGCCCGACGGAAAGGCGCCGCGCCATGGTTGACCGGCCAGAACACCCTCCTGAACCGCACCGGCGGCCGTACGCCCTCTCGATCGACGCAGGGGGGGGTCAGTCCGTACATATGAACAGAGAGCGTCGTTTTAGCAAAGGATCTGGAGGATCGAGGGCTGTGCGGGTTGTGTACAAATGTACGGACTGACCCCATAAATGACTGACCCCATAAATGTGACCCCATAAATGACGGAATCCGGTGAGGCGTGACGTTCGCCAAGAATGATGAAAGGGGCAAGAATGCTGCGTGTTAAACAACCTGCCGTGGCGGTCCTTATCGGGCTGCTTGCCTTCCTGCCCGCTCTGGATGAAATCCCGGCGCAAACGGTCACGCCGTTGAGCGCCGAGGAATCCGACCCGGTGAGAATTGGTTGGATGACGGGGTTCCCTCCACCGCCGGACAAGCTGATCATGCAGCCCGAATCGGATTTCTTCAGCTTCCCCAAGCTGAGGTGGACGGTGTGCCACATTCGCGAGTTGATGCCAACGAAGCAGGTGAGCCGAGGCCCGGGGGCTCCTGTTTCTGATAGGAAATCGCTTTTCGGCTGGTGCGGGCACCCGCCCGGCCTCGGCAGCCTGAATGCGCGATTTCATGGTGGAGACACTGCCAGAACGGGCGTGGGAAGACAAGATCGAGGGCGAAACGCTCCGGGCCGTCCGGGGCATGCCCCGGACGGCCCGGAGCGACGGCGTTTGGCGGGTCCAGGCGCGAAGGAGAGGCAGTCCGGTCCCGCCGCGATGGGTCAGTTGCTCGCGTACATCGTCACCGGCTCGGTGTCGTAGTCCGGGAATGGGTCGTCGAGCCAGGGCTCGATAACCGTTTGCCGGGGTGGGCCGGTGGCGGGCGTTACCCGCACGCCCTGCTCCCATAGGCCCAGGTGGCGCAGGATGCGCTCGATCACCTCGCGGTCGTCTATGAGCGCGACGATCTTCATCTCCTGCGAGCAGCGCGGGCAGGTGAGCGGGTCGGCTTCCCATACCTTCTTGATCAGCTCGCGCCACTTGGCCGACGGGATACGACGTGGCCCTGCACCAGAGTGGAGTTCCCCCGAATTAGTGGACACCTACGGGGGTGGTGTGGGAAAGGAAAGG
>CAYMCD010000116.1:0-9717 GCA_964388845.1 uncultured Verrucomicrobiota bacterium | reverse complement strand
GCGCGACGGGGGCGTCGCGGCTCCAGCATAGAATCCTGAACATGGAGACCCGGCGACCCCGCCGGGCGTATGCCCCAAGCGCGACGGGGGCGTCGCGGCTCCAACTTCTTCATCGGCGCGACGGGGAGATTGGAACCCGATCACCCTTCGTCGCCGGGCAGCTTCCGGTACAGGGTGGCGAGGCTGATGCGCAGGGCCTTCGCGGCTTTTTCCTTGTCCCCGTCAAAGCTATCCAGGACGTGGGATAGATATTCGCGTTCCTTCACGCGCATGAAGTGCCGCAGGGAGTGGCCCTTGAGGTCCTCAGTCCGGGGACCGGCTCCCGCCTGGTTCGCCGTCGCATCGAGCACCTTGGCCGGAAGATCGTCGCGCTTGATGACCGCGTTGGAGGCAAACGCCAGCGCATGCCGGATCGCGTTCTGCAACTCGCGCACATTGCCCGGCCAGTTGTGCCGCTCCAGCGCCAGTTGCGCCTCAGGCTCGATCACCGGCAATTCCCGGTGATCCCGGATCTCCGACCGGATGAAGTGGCGCACCATCGGCATGATGTCTTCCCGGCGTTCGCGGAGCGGGGCGATCTCGATCGGGATCACGTTCAGCCGGTAGTAGAGGTCTTCGCGAAAACGCTGCTCTGAGATCAGCTTTTCGAGGCGGTCGTTGGTGGCCGCTATGACGCGGACATCCACCTGGGTTGACTCATTGCTCCCGACCTTGCGCACCTGCCGGTCCTGCAACACGCGCAACAGCTTGGCTTGGACGCCCCCGGGCATGGACCCGATTTCATCGAGGAAAATGGTCCCGCCCGGCGCCGCCTCGAAAAGACCCTCCTTCGTGGAGGCCGCGCCGGTAAAGGCGCCCTTCACGTGGCCGAACAGTTCCGATTCCAGCAGGGGCTCGGGCAGCGCCGCGCAATTGATGGGCAGGAACTTACGGCCCTTCCGCGCGCTGTGCGCATGGATGGCATGCGCCACGAGTTCCTTGCCCGTCCCGCTTTCCCCCGTGATCAACACCGTGGCATCCGTGCGCGCCACGCGATTGATGATCTCGCATACACGGCGCATCAGGGGGCTTTCCGCGATGATATTCTCGAACTGGTAGCGGGCGTCCAATTGCTGACGCAAGTCGTCGTTCTCATTCCTGACGCGCGTGAATTCAAGCGCTCGCTGAACCGTCAGCAGCAACTCGTCCACCTTGAACGGTTTTGTCACATAGTCGAACGCGCCGTCTTTCATCGCCTGGACCGCAGTCTCCACAGAGCCGTACGCCGTCAGCATGATCACCGCCATCTGGGGGCGCTCCCGGTGCGCAATATTGAGAAGCTGCAACCCGTCCACCGGCGACATCCGGATGTCGCTGATCATCAGGTCGAAATTTTCGGCGAGCAGGATTTCTCGGGCCTTTTCCCCGCCCCGGACGGCGACAAAATCATGACCTTCTGACTTCATCAACGTGCTCAGCACGTTGAGAATGCTCGGCTCATCATCCACTAGAATTATGCGCGCCACACGAATACTCCCGAGCCCTATTCAAGCCTTTTACAATGCCTAAACCAAGCATTCTGTTGGACCAATCTGTCCTTAATGAAGTTACCGGCTCAAATTGCCCGGAAAGGCCGGGCGGGTGCGCCGCATCGGCCCGGGCCAAGCCGCCCCAGCCGGAATCTGCTCCAAAGACTTCTGAACGCCAAACCAACCCTGCCCCATCGCACAGCGACGTGCAGCGCATATCGTATTCTGAAAAACGAAAGCCGTTAAGTCGGATTCCTAGTTTCTCAAATCCGGCGAAGTGCCCGGAGGAATCGCGGGCGCGGCCCGGCAAGGGGCGCACCCGGATTGCGAGCACGGCGATATATCGTATACGGACGCGAAGGACTAGTGGCTATCCCATAACCTCTAACGCACGGCGAGCGGCGATTCGGATTTCTCGACGGGCGGGGTCACCGGTCTCGCGGCATCGAATTGCATGGCCTGCCGGACATTTTCTTCGGACAGGGATGCGAAGGACAGGAAGCGCGACACGATGCCGTCCAGCCTGGCGGATTCCTCGACGATCGAACGGCAGAGGGCATCCCGCTCGCGATCGAGCAATTCAATACTGCGCAGATCGCCATGGCGCGCCTTGCGGGTCAGGTGCCCCAGCAGCTGCGCGGAGCCGGATATAGCGGCGACCGGATTGAGGACTTCGTGGGCGATCTGCGTAGCCAGGCACGCCGCGGTGCGGATCCGGGCGCTATCCGATTCCTCCTGCATTTTCTCGATCGTCCCCGCTTCCGGCGCCGCGCCCCTGCGGCCACGCAGGGCGAACGCCGCGCCGGACAGGAAGGCGATTCCGACGGCGATGCCGGCCACATACGGCAGATACGCGGCGGGCGAATTTGCGGCGATAAAAAGAATGCCGACCGCCAGCCCAACAGCTGTCGCAATAATGAAGATCACCGTGGTCAAACGATCTTCCGCAAGCCGTCGCATCAATTTTGTGCTTTCCATGGCGAATCCGATCGCGCCGCACACACAACGCAACCCGTTATAGTTGAGTCGGTTGGATGCATCGCTCCAACGCGGCGGACACGGGTCGCAAGCCGATGGGCGGCGACGACGGTTATCCAGCAGAAAGGATGCCAGAAAGGAGCGCGGCGCCGATTTTGGTCAGTCGCCGTTTTTCCGCCCGCGCCTTGCGCGCGGGGACTTCGATGCGCGAGCGCATCTTTTCAAAATCGAGACCGGCCGGCGCGCCTTCGTGGGTTTTCCGACGGATTGCCGACAGGGGATCCACATTCGCCAGTTCGTCGAGGTGGTCCTTCACGTGGTGATAGGCGTCGCGGAAGGGCAGTCCCTCGCGGACCAGTTCCAGCGCGCGATCCGTCGCGAAGACATCCGGCGTGAAGCCCCGCCGGAGCGCCGCCCGGTTGATCCCGAGGCCGCCGGTCAATCCGGTGAGGACGCGGAGGCAAGCCCGCGTGGTGGCGATGCCATCCATGAACGGTTCCTTGGCTTCCTGGACATCCCGGTTGTAGCCCGACGGGAGCCCGCGCGAAATATCGAAGACGGCCGAAGCGGCGGAGCGGACCCGCGCGGCCTTGGCCCGGACGAGTTCGAGCACGTCCGGATTCCGTTTTTGCGGCATGATGCTGCTGCCCGTGCAGTACGCGGGGGGCAGCGTGAAGTAGCCGAATTCCGGCATGGAAAACAACAGCAGGTCCTGCGCGAAACGGGACAGGGTCAGCATCACCTGGCTCATCCCGTCGAGGACGATGGACTCGAGCCGGCCGCGTCCCTGGTTGGCATAGAGCACGTTGTGCGCGGCGCAGCGGAATCCCAGGAGCCGCGCGACAAACGCGCGGTCAATGGGGAGCGGGACGCCGTAGCTGGCCGCGGCGCCCAGCGGGGACCGGTTGTTCAGGTCGTACACGGCGAGCAACAACTCCATGCCGTCCGCGAGCTCCTCCGCCCAGGCCGAGGCCCACAGCCCGACCGAGCTCGGCATGCCCGGCTGCATGTGCGTGCGCCCCACCATCGGCACATCGCGGTGCGCGCGGGCAAAACGGAGCAGGCCTTCGGCGAGCGCGGCGATTTCAGAAAGGGTGTCCAGCAATTCGGCGCGGGCAAACAGGCGCAGGTCGAGCGCCGCCTGGTCGTTCCGGCTGCGCCCCGTGTGCACCTTCTTGCCGGTGTCGCCGAGCGACGCCGTCAGCATGCGCTCGACGGCCAGATGAACGTCCTGGTCCTCCAGCGTGATCACGAACCGGCCGGCGCGATGGAGAGCGACGATCCGCCGCAGTTCAGCCAGGATGCGGGCGCACTCCGTCTTGCCGACCAGCGCCGGTTTCACCGGCAACCGGCTGAGCATGGTCACATGCGCGGCGGTGCCCAGGCAATCGTGCTCGACCAGCGCACGATCGAGCGCGACATCGCGGCCGGCCGTGAACGCCAGCACGTCCGGGTCCACGGCCCCCACCGTGGTGCGGCGCGCGACAGGCTTCCTCATGTTTTTCGCCATGCGATCAGATTCTCCAAACAGGCCTACACCCTAATTCGATCACGCCCCCATTGCACGGTGAAAGTCAGGGCTCCGACAGGCGCCGCTCGACGGCGTCCAGATACAGTTGCGCGGCGTCCACGGGTTCCGGGCCGACCTCGAGCCGCGCCTCGACCAGGTCCAGATAGCGCCGGCGCGTTTCCATCTGGTGCTCCATCGCGCGGTGGCGGGATTCGGTCGTTTTCCATAGGGCGTTGATCGCGCGGCGGGATTTCGCGCGGGCAACGGCTTCCAGGAATTGCGCGGCGGTTTCGGCGAGGGCGGCAACCTGCTCCTCCTGGCCGACGGCCGACAAGCGGATCCGGAGGGCCAATCGCACCGCCAGTTGCCGCGCCCAGGGCGCCTTCCGGTGCGCGATCAGGGCTGAAACCGGCGCGCCGGCCAGCGACATGGGCCCGCGGACGGCGTCCAGTTCCTCGGCCGGCAGCGTGAGGGCAGACAGCAACGGCGCGGCGTCGCCGGCACCGACATGGCGGCGGGCGCCCTGCTGGTGCGCCAGCCAGAGGTCCCACGCCCGCTCCGCCGCTCGGGGATCCGGCGCTCCGACGAGGCGTTCGGCCCACCAATTAACATCCGGGCGGCGGCCCTGGCCCTCCGCCCTGAACGACTCGGCCAGGAGGGCCGGGCCCCGGGGCGAATCGAGAATCCACTGCACGAGCAGCGTTGCGTCCGCCTTCTGCGGCCAGCGCCCCGGCGGGAGGTGAAACAGTTCGAGCAGGGTGTCCAACGGCTCCAGGTCGCCGACCGACCAGCGCCGGAGCCCGATCTCCATGTCGCGCCGGCGCGTGTCGCCCCGGGTCCGGTGCACCAGTCCGACCACCAGCCAGTCGGGCGCGCGCGCCGGTGCTTCACAGCGCGCCGCCGCGGTCTGGTAGGCCTGGATATACCGGCTGACCAGCAGGCTCCCCAGCGATTCTTCCGCCTGCTCCCGGTCGGGCGCGGCCCCGCCCTCGATGGCGAGGACCTGGCGGATGCGCCCGTCCGCGCATTCCTGTCGCGCCTCGACGGAGGCTTCCGCCCCGGTTTGTTCCGATACGTTGATTTCAACGATGTCGCCCCGGTCAAACGGGACGGCGCCCAGCACGCGTTGGATGCGTTCAGCCGTTTCGTCCGCCCAAACGGCCCACTCCATGCCGCGCGCCGGCGGCAGGCCGGCCACCACGAAACGGCGCGACGGGCTGAACATGCTCCGCGGCTGGGCCAGCCGATCCTGCGGCGGCAGGTCCGACGCGCCGACCGGCGGCGCCGCGAGCGGGGCGGCCGCGAGGCCCAGGCACACAAACACCCGCGCGCGGGCGCTCACGCCCGCTCCCGTCCCTGGCTCTCCAGGATGAGCGTGACGGGCCCGTCATTCTCCAATTCGACCCGCATATGCGCGCGGAACACGCCGGTCTGCACCTCAAAGCCCTCCTCGCGGAGGAGCCCCACGAACGCCTCATAGCCCGCCTCGCCTTCCGCCGGCGGCGCGGCGTCCAGATAGCTCGGTCGGTTGCCATGCGCTGTGTCGGCATACAGGGTGAACTGGCTGACGACGAGGAACTGGGCGCCCGCCTCGCGGGGACCGAGGTTCATCTTGCCGCCGGCATCGTCGAAGATCCGCAGGTTCGCCAGTTTGCGGGCGAGGTACGCGCGGTCGGCCGGCGTGTCGGAACGCCCCACCCCGCACAGGACCAGCAGGCCGGCGCCGATGGACGCCACTTCGCGATCCTCCACCGCGACGCGGGCTCGGCGGACGCGCTGGACCACCAGTTTCATGGAGGCGGCGGCCGGATCAATCCGCCGCGCGGGAGATGCGCAGCGCGACCAGGCGGTTCAGCGCCGCGGCGATCTCATAGCGGCGCGGCCGGGCCAGGTCCCCGCGCAGCTCGCGCGTGAGGCATTCCAACCCCTCCGTGCTCAAATCGCGGTCCACCAGGTCGAGCAGTTCGCGGATCGGCCGGCCCTCGTCGAGATACCGGTTCTTGGCGTAGTACAGGATCAGCCCGATCGTTTCGGTCTGGTAGGTGTCGCCCAGCTGCGCGATCGCGCTCAAGTTGATGGAGTGCGTGCCGAAGCGCAGCGTGCGCATGGACTCGGCGCCCACGACGGCGTCGTGGCGGCCCGAACTCGGGTCGAGGCTGCTCGGAACGATCCACCGCGAATATTCGACCAGCCGCGCGAGGGCTTCCGCGTCCGGCTTGATGTCGGAGGGCTGGATGGCCAGTTGCTTGGCCTCCCGCGTGACGTTCGCGATCTGGAAGTCGTCAATCCGCAGCACCGTGTCGGCGATCGGGATGAATTCCGTCACCGACGAATCCCCCGCGACGACCATCGAAATGCCGAGCGCATCCACCATGTGGCGCGCGCACGCGCAGAGCGGGATCAGCCGCTGGCCCGCGCCCGCGGAAAGTCCCTTGAGCCGCGAGTCCTGGCACAGGAACCCCGAATTGGAATCCGACTCGTCAAACAGCAGGACACGCGCGCCGACCTCCAGGGCCTCCGCGACCGCGGCCGCCTGCGCGGCGCAGGGGTCCGCGTGCGTGGTCGTGTACTGCCGGACATCGCGGCCCGCGGGATTGCTGCGCACAAACGCGCTGACGTCCACCCGCTGCACGCTGCGCCGGTCCTCCGCCGCCACATAGACGGCGTCGGGCATGGTGATGCAATAATCGCGCCCGTCGCCGGGCACATGGTTGTAGATGCCCGCGGCGAGCGCCTTCATGAGCTCGGTCCGGCCCGAATAGGCGTCGCCCAGGACCACCGTCACGCCGGTCGGAATGCCGAGGCCGCGGACCTGCCCCTTGTTGGGCACCTCGATGTCCACCAGCAGTTCCTCCGGCACGACGAAGGGCACATCGCGGTCGTAGTCGGGGCGGTCGGAGTGGTCCAGCCGGATCAGGAAGGAGCCCTCCCCGACAAACCCGACCAGGCCGCGCGTCGGCAGGATCTGGCGGATCGCATCGGCGTCCTCCATGAGGTCCACGAACCGATTGACTTCGATTTCATCGAGGTTGCAGAAGATCAGCGCGGCGTTGACCACCGCCGGCAATTCCGTGAAGAACACGTGGCGGGCCTCCTCGCCGAGAATCTGACCCCGGCGCGCGGGCAGTTGGACCGTGAGGCGCGCCTCGATGAAATCGTCGGAGATCACCAGCGCGGAGCGCGGCAGGATTTTCTGGCCCGGCGTCGCCACCGACAGGCGCCGGCGCGAGAGCCCCTGGTCGTCATACGCCGCGACCCGCGCAATCGCCTCCGCCAGTTTGCGGACCAGCAGGTCCTCGAGCGCGGTGCGCCGGATCGCCGTGGTGTACAGGTTCGGCGGGAACCCGGCGACCGCCGAAGGCACGCGGACGACGAAGAGGGTCGCCGTGTCGTCCGGCTCGACGGAGACGCGCGTCACCTTCAGGACGTAGCGGGAAAAATCGTAGTCCCCGATGATCCGGTTGTACTCGGCGAAATCGCTCCCGTCTATTTCGCCCAGCAACCCATAGAATTCCTGTTTGTCCTTCATCGCATTCCTTTCAGCCGGTCAGCGGGTCTCCCCGGTGCGCGCCACCACCGCCTCCGCCTCGACGCGCACCTCGGCCAGCCCATCCAGCAGTTTCTTTTCCCGCGTGAGGTTCGCAAAAACACGGAACAGCCGCGACGCCGCCCACGCGCCCGCCCGGCCCGGCAGCGGCAGTTGGCCCGCCCGGACGCGCCGCGCCTCAAACGAAAAACCGTCGGGCCCGATCGCCGGGCGGCCCGCCACCTCGTACGAGAGGGGGAGAAAGCCCAGGCGCACCACCCAGACCAGCGCCGCCTCGCCGTCCCCGAGCCGGACCCGGAACGTCTCCAGCTCGGCCCGCACGAGGCCGCTCGTCACCCGGTTCGGCGAATTGGTCAGCAGGTGGTGAAGATACCCGTTCACCTCCTGTTCCGTGAAGCGCTCCTCGCCCGCGCGGCCCGCCTGCGTCAAGGCTTCGAGCTCGCCCATCCGGCGGGCGCACTGCAAGCCCTCCGCGGTGGTCCCCGGCCGGCCGATCCCGGGCACCGGCCGCGCCATCTGGACGAGGGCCGCCAGCAGCGCCAGAAGGAACAGCAGGCGGACGAAACGGGCCGGGCCGCCGCCCCGGGCGACGGGCCGGATATCGCCGGGCGAGAGTTGCTGTCCGCACCGCACACAGAACATGCGGCCGATGTTGTTGATCGTTCCGCAGGCCCGGCACTTGACCGCGGCCGTCATGCGGCCGGCTTTCCGGCGCTTGATTTCGGCTTCGCGGCCGGCGCGGCGCCCTTCGCGGCCGGGGCCGCGGCGCCTCCGCTGTCGGCCTTCGCGGCCTTCCGGTACCCGTCGCTGCGGTAATCCGTGATGTAAAAACCGTTGCCCTTGAACAGCAGGCCGGCCCCGGTCCCGATCTTCCGGCGGACCCCGCCGCGGCACTTCGGACAGCGCTTGACCGGCGGCTCGCTGATCCGCTGGAAGCGCTCAAACTCGTGCCCGCAGCGGGCGCACTCGTATTCGTAGGTGGGCATGGGAACAATCAAAACCAGACCGGGAGAATAAAAGTTGCCGCGCCCCCTGTCAAACCGCGAGCCGCGGCCATGGCCGATGGCGGATGGGGCCGGGCGGGGCGATATCCGGGCCGCGCCGCAACACTGCGCAATACCCAACCATTCAACAGAATTGAATCCTCGCGGAACCGGCGGCGGCCCGCTACCGTGCCCGCATGTTCGAGCTCCATGCCTATCTCGACGAGCGCCGGCGCCGGGTGGACGCGTTTCTCGACGCGCGCCTGCCGCCCGCCGGCACGCGGCCCGCCGCCCTGCACGAGGCCATGCGCTACAGCCTCTTCGGCCAGGCCAAGCGCCTGCGCCCCATCCTCGCCATGGCCGCCGCCGAGGCCGCGGGCGATCCCGCCGACGCCGCCCTCGCGCCCGGCGCCGCGGTCGAATTGCTCCACACCTATACGCTGATCCACGACGACCTGCCCGCCATGGATGACGACGCGCTCCGCCGCGGCCGGCCGACCTGCCACATCCGGTTCGGCGAGGCGAATGCCATCCTGGCCGGCGACGCGCTGCTCACGCTCGCCTTCGAATGGCTCGCCGGATGCCCCGCCCCGCCCCCGCACGCGCCCTGCGCGCTCGCGCTCGAACTCGCGCGCGCGGCGGGCAGCCAGGGCGTCATCGCGGGGCAGGTCGAGGATATCGCCGCGGAGGGCGGGCCGCCCGACGCCGCGCGCCTCGACTACATCCACCTGCGCAAGACCGCCGACCTCCTGCGCGCCGCCGTGCGCATGGGCGCGATCGCCGCGGGCGCGCCCGCCGGACACGTGGACGCGCTCGGCCGCTACGGCGAACGGGCCGGCATCGCCTTCCAGATCGCCGACGACCTGTTGAACGCGACGTCGGACCGCGCCGCGCTCGGGAAAAACGCCGGCACGGACGCGGCGCGCGGAAAGTTGACGTACGTGGCGATGCACGGCATCGCGGAATCGCGGCGCCGCGCGGCCGCGCTCATCGCGGAGGCGAAGGCCGGGCTCACCGCCCTGCCCGGCCCGGTCGAACCGCTCGCCGCGCTCGCGGACCACATCCTCGCCCGCACCTCCTGACGCGCGCCGTTCTTACAGCGGCTGGAATTTCCAGAAGTTGGAAGCGCCGCCGCGGAGTTTTTACTGACGTTGGAAACGCGGCGTCGCCGCGCGCGGGCGTTCTGGGGGC
>CAYMCD010000115.1:9808-9873 GCA_964388845.1 uncultured Verrucomicrobiota bacterium | reverse complement strand
GACCTTCAGGTTATGAGCCTGACGAGCTGCCTGGCTGCTCCACCCCGCAGTCAAAATTCACTGTC
>CAYMCD010000115.1:0-9708 GCA_964388845.1 uncultured Verrucomicrobiota bacterium | reverse complement strand
CTCAGCGGGATTATGAGCCTGACGAGCTGCCTGGCTGCTCCACCCCGCAGTCAAAATTCACTGTCGCTCTAGTCTCTGGTCGAATATGCCGTCTGACTCAATCCTGTCAACTCGTAAAACCCATTCCCGTTCTTCTGGCGCTTCAACTCATTCTCGAAGCGCCGCGCTTCACCAAGGGTCTCGAACCGCCTCTGCCAAACCAACCGCCATGTGCCGGCAAAGCGGCTTGTCCACTTCGAGCGGCCTTCGTTGTGGACAGCTACCCGTGCTTCCACATCTTCCGAGACACCAATGTAGAATCGCTTCCCGCAGTCGCTCCAGATGACGTAGCAGCCGTACACCGCGTCTCAACGATCCCGCTCAGCGGGATTATGAGCCTGACGAGCTGCCTGGCTGCTCCACCCCGCAGTCAAATAGGTAGGGCGAGAATACGATACGGGCGCGGAAGAACAAGCAAAAATGCGCGAGCGCTCTATTTCTTTTGCGCGATCGCGGCGGCAAGGGCGGAATATACCGCGTCCGGCACGTTCAACGAGCCGGTCCCCTTTCCCATGTGGATGCCCGGCGACATGGCGCCATGGTAATCGCTTCCACCGGTCATCAGCAGTCCGAGTTCCTTCGCGAGGGCGGCAAAGGCCTTCTGCATGTCGGCGGTGTGCTCGGAATAATAGACCTCGATGCCGCCCAGGCCCTGCCCCTTGAGGTCCGAAAAAAACTGCTTCAACTCGCGCGGCGCGCGCTTCAGCGTGAAGGGATGCGCGACAACGGGCACGCCGCCGGCCAGCCGGATCAATTCCAGGGTTGACCCCGATTCGAGACGGCGCCGCTCCGCATACGCCGGTTTGCCCCTGGCGAGAAAACGGTCAAAGGCGTCCCGCTTGTCGCGCGCGTGATTTCCCGCGATCAAGGCCTGCGCAATGTGGGGGCGGCCGACCACGTCGGCGCCGGCATAGCGGGACACCTCTTCCATTGTGATGCGAATGCCCATCCGGTTCAGCTTGTGCAGGATTTCGCGATTCCGCTCGTCCCTGCCCTCCCGGATCCAGCGCAGGTGCTCCTGCAACATGCGGTTCTGGACGTCAATGCCGTACCCGAGGATGTGCAGCGTGCCGGTTTCGACATCCGCGCTGACTTCCACGCCGGTCAGCGCGGGCATGCCCGCCTGCTCCGCCGCCGCCAGGAAACGGGCCACGCCCGCAACGGTGTCGTGGTCCGTGAGGGCCATGCCCTTCAACCCGGACTTCACCCCCTCCGCGATGAGCTCCTCCGGGGTCATGGACCCGTCGGAGAATATGGAATGCATGTGAAGGTCAATCATGACGCCTGGTCCAGATGCGCGCGGATGCGCCCGGCCACTTGGGCCGCCGTGAACCCGAATTGCTCGGCCAGCACGGACGCCGGCGCGGACGCGCCGTACCGGTCGAGGGCAATCCCCAGGCCGCTCGCGCCGATATAGCGCGCCCAGCCCATCGAGATCCCCGCCTCCACGGAAACGCGCCGCCCACAGGCCGGCGGGAGCACGGCATCGCGATACGCCCGGTCCTGGCGTTCGAACAGTTCCCACGACGGCATGCTGACCACGCGCACGCGGGCGCGCCCTTCGCCGGCGATCTGCCGGGCCGCTGCAAGGGCGACGGCCACCTCGGAGCCGGTGGCGAGCACGAGCAAGTCCGGTTGGGTCGCGCTTTCCCACAAGACGTAGGCGCCTTTCAGCAGGCCCGCCGCCGGGGCGCATTCCTTCCGATCGAGTACGGGCACATTCTGCCGGGTCAGAATGAGGCACGTCGGCCCCGTCCGCCGGCGCAACGCGGCCAGCCACGCGTACGTCGTCTCGTTGGCGTCCGCCGGCCGTATCACGGTCATCCGCGGAATCGCGCGAAGCGCGGCGAGGTGCTCGACGGCCTGGTGCGTCGGCCCGTCCTCGCCCAGGAAGATGCTGTCGTGCGTGAATACCGTGATGGCCGGAATCTCCATCACCGCGGCCAGGCGAAGCGCCGGGCGGGAATAGTCGGAAAACACAAGGAAGGTTGCGCCATAGGCCGCGAATCCGCGGTGCAGGCACATTCCGTTGATCATGGCCGACATGGCGTGCTCGCGAATGCCGAAATGCAGGTTGCGTCCCGCGTACGCGCGGGGGCCCACGGATGCGGCGTCCTTGATCAGCGTGCTCGTGCTGGGCGCAAGATCGGCGGATCCCCCGACCAGCCAGGGGAGCCGGCGCGCCAGCTCCTGGATGATGCGCCCCGACGCGGCGCGCGTGGCCAGCGGCTTGTCGGACGGGAAAACCGGCAGCTGCGACTCGAGATCGGCGGGCAGCGCGAGGTCCAGACCCGCCGTCCACTGCTGCGCTTCCGCTGGAAACGCCTCCCGGTAGCGCGCCATCCGCCCCTCCCACTCCGCGCGCCGGGCGGCGCCGGCGGCGCGGCGGGCATCAAAGGCCGCGCGCGCCTCGTCCGGAACCCAGAACTCCTCACCCTCCGGCAAACCCAGGTTCCGCTTCGTGGCGCGCACCTCGTCGCCGCCCAGCGGCGAGCCGTGCGACTCGGCGCTTCCGGCCATGTGCGGGCTGCCCTTGGCGATCGTCGTGTGGCCGATGATGAGGGTCGGGCGCGCGGACTCCGCGCGCGCGGCGTGGAGGGCCGCTTCAATCGCGGCGTGGTCATGGCCGTCAATCTCCAGGACATTCCACCGGTACCCCTCGAACCGCTTGCGCACGTCATCGCTGTAGGCGAGGTCGGTGGATCCCTCGATGGTGATCCGGTTGCTGTCGTAGAACACGATGAGTTTGTTCAGGCCCAGATGTCCGGCGAGGGAAAATGACTCGTGCGAAATTCCCTCCATCAGGTCGCCGTCGCCGGCCAGCACGTATGTGTAGTGATCCACGATCGTGTGTCCGGGTTTGTTGTACCGCGCCGCCTGCATCGCCTCCGCGAGCGCCATGCCGACCGCGTTCCCGCACCCCTGCCCCAGCGGGCCCGTCGTCGTCTCGACGCCCGGGGTGAGGTGCGACTCCGGATGGCCAGGGGTCCGGCTTCCCCACTGCCGGAAATTTTTCAACTCGGACAGGGGCAGGTCATACCCCGCCAGGTGCAGCAGGCTGTACAAGAGCATCGAGCCGTGCCCGGCGGACTGCACATAGCGGTCTCGATCGGGCCATTGCGGGTCGGCGGGATCGTACGTGAGGAATTTGAGGAAGAGAACGGTCGCAAAATCCGCCGTGCCGAGCGGCATGCCGGGGTGTCCGGAGTTGGCTTTCTGGACACCGTCCATGGACAGGCCGCGGATTACATTCGCTATCTGCTGTGTGTTCATAAGGACTGGTCTCCATCCGCGGGATTCATGCGCCCCGCGCGCAATCCGGAAAAAACGAGTCAGGATTGTGCAGAAACGTTTCTGAAATTACACTCCCAATTTATGGCCGACTCACGCGACACCGCACAACCTGGAAAAACCAGCCTCGCTCTCCTGCCGGCGCTGTCCCTCCTGCTGATCCTCGGGCTGGGCTTGCGCGCCGCGTTCTTCCTCACGAGCGCAGCGATCCTTCCGCCGAGCAGCGACGAAAGCATCTCGATGCTCCTCGCGCAGCGGATCGCGGACGGCGACCGGCCCCTGCTGTTCATGGCGCAGCCGTACCTGTTTCCCCTCGAATCCTACCTGCTGGCGCCGCTGGCGAAGGTTCTCCCGCCGACGGCGCTGGGCGCGCGCCTGCCGATCGCGCTGCTTCACCTGATGGCGCTCGCGCTGCAGCTCCACCTGCTCCGCCGCCTGATCGCCTCGCGCGGGCTGCTCCTCGCCGGCGCGTCGCTGCTGCTCGCGCCGTCGAGTTATGTGTTGATGCTGCAGAGCGCCTACTCGATGCCCGGCTATGCGGCGGTTGCGCTGATGGGATTCGGCATGCTCGCGCTCGCCGGCCGGCTCTCCGAACGAGCGCATCCCGCCGGTTTTGCCGCCCTCGGGTTCATGGGCGGCCTCGCCTACGCCGGCCACCAGCTCTCGGTCCTGTTTTTCATCCCCGCCGCGCTTTGGGCGCTGTCGGCAACGCCGCGCCGATCCTGGCGCGGCGCGCTCCCCAGCCTGGGCGCGGGCCTGTTTCTCGGCCTGTTGCCGCACGTCATCGCCCGCGTGCGCATGCCCGGCGCGCATGCGGCCGCCGAGGGCGCGCGCGGCGCGGGGGAGTTGGTCCGGCGCCTCTGGAATCCCGGCCTCACCCATGCGCTGCAAGGCGCGCTCGGCTGGCGCATCCCGCCATTCCCCGACGAAACGGCGCTCCCCTCCGCATGGGCCGCGTGGCAAAACGCGGCCGCCGCCGCCGTGCTGGCGCTGCTGGCGCTCTTCGCCGCGCATTTTGTGTGGTCGCGACGCCGGAGCACCGGCCTCACGCGCCGGCGGCTGCACGGCGCGGACGCCTGCTGGCTGATCTTCGCGCTGAATCTCGTCGTCTACGCCGCGAGCGAACGCGCCACGAGCGCCAGCTACCGCTACCTGCTTCCGGCGGCTCTCGTGTTTCCCTATCTCATCGTCAACCTCGCGACGCGATGGCCGCGCCTGCGGGCGCCGGTCCTCGCGCTCGCCTGCCTCCTGTTCGCCGTGAACCTGCGCGCCGCGCACCGCCTCTGGACAACCTGGCGCGCGCCGGATTTCGCCGAGCGGGTCGCGAAATTGCCCGACACCGCGCCGGCGCTCGCCGCGCTGCGCGACGCGGGCATCCGGCATGCGATCGCCTCGTATGGCGCGGCCTACCGGCTGACCTTCGAATCGGGCGGCGAGGTCCTCTGCGCCCAGCCGCAGAACGAGCGCTTTCCCCACTGGCCCCACCCCTTCGTTGATGAAGTCTGGCGCGCGCCGCGCATCGCCTATGTGCTGACGGAGCGGATCCGATTCCTCAAACCGTCCGTCTTCGAACGCCATCTGCGCGTCATGGGCGTTCGCGCGACCGTCGCCACGGCGGGGGCGTTCCGTGTCTATCACGATTTCCAACCCGACCCGGAGGAGGGTGCCGCGCGGCGGCTCGATCCGGATGGATGGCGCCTGCGAAGCGGCCCCGCGGAGCGCGATGCCCAAGTGGCGGCGGACGGCGATCCCCGGACCCATTGGACCACCACCCACCCCATGCGCGGCGGGGAGTGGATCGAGGTGCGCTGGCCCGCTCTTCACGCGCTGAACCGGCTGATCCTGGATCACGGGCCCCACCACCATGACGCGCCCGAGTCCTACCGGCTGCAGCTGCACACGCCGGACGGATGGCGGATCGTGGAGGAGAAGGTCCCGCACGCGCTCGATAAATTCCACCTCGATCGCGGCCATCCGCGGTACGGTCGCGCGACCCGGACGTTCCGCCTGCGCGGCGCCCCCGCCGACGGGATCCGGATCGAAATCGAAACGCCGCTCACCAATCGCCATTGGAGCGTGGCGGAAATCGAAGTATATGTGCGGGACGCGCCGGATACCGCCCGACCCGGCGCGGGAGGCTCCCCGTGAAACCCTGGCACCGCATGTTGTGCGCGCTGGCGCTGACCGTCGCCGTCTGGCTGCCGCTTTCGTGGCCGTTGCCGGCCCGGTTCGGCGAGGCCATACCCGTCGGGGCATCCAAGCGGGATGGGTTCGAGCACAATCTCATCCACATGCAGGCGGGCGACCATCTCCAGTTCATCTATTACCTGTGGCTCGCGAGCGACTATCTCTCCGGGAAGACCCCGTTCTTCTACAACCTCTACGAGTTCAACACGGGCGACGACACCGAGCGCTACCGGCCCGGCTCCTACTATTTTCCGTTTTCGCTCCTCTACGCCCTGCTGTATGGGGCGACCGACCGCGTCATCGCGTGGAATGCGATGTGCCTCGTGGTGCTGTGGTTGGGCTGCTGGTCCGCGTGGCTGCTGGCCCGGCGCTACAGCGCGCGGGAGTCCAGCGCGGCCCTCGCGGCGGCCTTCGCGATCCTCTTCCCCTACCAGTGGATCCAGCTGATGGGCGGCAGCCCCGCGGGTTTCGGGATGGCGCTCGTCCCGCTCCTGCTCCTGGGTCTGGACCGGGCCGTGCGCGACGGGCGCGCCTCGGGCGGATGGCTCGCCGGCCTCGCCATTTTTTCCGCCGCTCTGACCGACACGCACGCGGTCTTTTTCGGCGTCCTGGCCATTCCGCTCTGGTGTCTGATCGCCTTCTCGCAGCGCGAAGCGTTCGCCTTCCGGTCGCCGTCCGCGTGGTTCCGGCTCGCGCGCCCGCTGGCGCCTGTCCTGCTGCTGGCGCTGCTGGCCTTCCTGCACACCAAGTCGGGGACCCGCCACGTGAGCCAATCCCATACGGCCGGGGGCCGGACCGTCAACGAGGTCCTGCTGTACGCCCCGCACCCGCACGGCTTGTGGACCTGGAAACAGACGGAGGTCTCCTACCACATCTACTTCGGGTTCGCGGCGGCCGCGCTGCTGCTCGCGGGCGGCGCGCTGCTCCTCCTGCGCGCGCGGCGCGATCGCCGGCCGGAATCCCGCCGCAAGGCGGTCCTGATGGGCGCGCTCGGGCTCTCGACCATCTTCATCGTCTGGCTGGCGCTGGGGCCGAATGGCCCACCGGGCGGGCTGGTCTACCGCCTCGCGCGCGATTTCGTGCCCGGCTACGAGATGATCCGACAGCCGGCGAAGATCTTCCTCCTGCTGCCCGCCCTCCTGGCCGTGGCAATGGCCCTGTCGGCCGATGCCCTCGCGGACCGCCTGCGCCCGCGCGGCGCGCGCGGACTGGCCCTGGCGCTGGGCGCCGTGCTCTTCGCGGAATATTTCTTCCAGGTCAAACCGGTCCTCAGCCTCATGGACTCCGGCAACGCCGCCTACGCCGCCGTCGCCCGCGATGCCGGGGACCGCGGCGAAAAACCGCGCGCGCTGATCCTGCCCCTCTGGCCGGGCGATTCGCACCAGACCTCGGTCTACCAGTACTACGCCTCGCTCTACCGCATCCGCATGGTGAACGGATACCGCCCCTACGTCCCCCGGGAATATGTCCGCGATGTTTTCGAGCGCTACAAGGGCCTGACCCAGGGCGCCGCGACGGATGCGCAGCTCGACGCGCTGCTCGCGCGCGGCATCGGCCACCTCGTGCTGCACGAGGACATGTACCCCGAACAGGTCAGCACCTTCCCGGTGGCCACCGCCCTCGCCCGGCTGCTCAATCACCCGCGCCTCGCGTTCCTCGGCCAGGACGGGTCCACCTGGGCCTTCCGCATTCTGCCGGAAGCGGCGCCCCACCCCGCCGCAATCGGAGCGGACTGGGTATTCCATTTCCCCCCGCGAAACATCGAACTGGAGCGGCAATTGCTGACCAACGCCGCCATCCGCCAGGCGGATGACGCGAGCGCCGGATCCTTCGTCCGACTCGAGGGGCCGGCCCGCCTCGCCCTCAAGCCGATCACCAGCATCGCCCCGCCCGACACCCGCTGGTGGCTGCGCCTCCGGGGCGAGGGAACGCTGCGCCTCGCGCGCAGCGTGGACGGAGCGCCGATGGAACCCCTCGACCAGCCCGTCCATTCCGCGCCGTGGACATGGATCGAGGCGCCCGCCGGCGCCTGGACCGACACCGCCACGGTCGGCCTTGAACTTTCCTGCGCGAGCGGATGGGTGGAGGCGGACGTGGCCAAATTCGGCGCGGGCCGGTGGCCCGCGCCCGCGCCCGGTGAAACCATCCGAATCCCCGCGCCGTGCTTCTTCCACGCCGGCCACATTGACCTCGCTTCAGGCGAGGTCCGCTACCGGCCCGAGCGCGACCGCAAGGGCATCGTCTTTTACGGCCCGAAACTCCCGCTGCCGCCCGGCGCCTACGCCATCCACATTGACGCGGAAACCGGGGCCGCGGCAACGGGGCACGCCGGCTACTGGGTCGCGGCTTGTCCGGAGGGAACGGAGCTCGCGCGCGCCGACATGCGCGCGGCGCATCCGATGCGGATGGACGTGGAGATCCCGGCCAATCACCCCTTCCTGCTGGCCTTCGTCTACGCGGGCGAGGAGCCGGTCCGCATCCGCGAACTCGCCATCGAGCGCCTCCGTTGACCCGTTTTTGCTTGGCCCGCATGGCCGCATCCGCTTGAATGACGCGCTCACCGAGGCCCGCACGTATGGACGACCCGACCACGACCAGAAAGACCAGGACCCTCTCCGACTATGCCGGGATCGCCGGCGTGGGCGTCGCCATGGGCGCCGCGGACGTCGTGCCCGGCGTCTCGGGCGGGACCATGGCGTTCATCCTCGGCATCTACGACGAGCTGCTCGCGTCCATCAAATCGTTCAACATCCAGCTGGTGAAACTCCTGCTCCGCTTCCGCCTGCGCGAAGCGCTGGACCATGTGAACTGGAAATTCCTGTTGTCGCTCGGCATCGGTCTCGGCGGGACCCTCGTCTCGCTGGCCCACGTGATCACCTGGCTTCTGGACCACCATCCGGTCCCGCTTTTCGCCTTCTTCTTCGGGCTTGTGCTCGCGTCCATCGTGTCCGTGAGCACGCATGTGAAGTGGAGCGCCGCGATGCTCGCCACCTGCGCGCTCGGCGCGGTCGGCGCATACAAGATCGTCCGCCTCGTGCCGATGGACATGCCCAACGATCCGCTCACCCTCTTCTGGTGCGCCGCCATCGCCATCATGGCGATGATCCTGCCGGGGATCTCGGGCTCTTTTCTGCTGTTCATCCTCGGGCAATACCGGTTCGTCATGGAGGCGGTAAAACGGCTCGACGTGGTGACGCTGCTGCCGTTTGCGCTCGGCGTCGCGATCGGCATCATGGCGTTTTCGCGGGTGCTCACATGGCTGCTCCATCATTTCCGCCGCGTCACGATCACGCTGCTGGTCGGGTTCATGGTCGGCTCGCTCTGGAAAATCTGGCCGTTCCGGCAGGTCCTTGAGACGGCGACGAATCCCAAGGGGGAAATCATCCCCATCCGCGAGGCCGTGGTCTGGCCCGATGTGCAGACGGGCCAGTTCTGGCTCTCGCTCGGCCTCTGCGTGGCGGGGTACGCGATCATCACGGCGCTCGACAATCTCCAGTCGAAGGCCAATCCGCTGCGGAAAATCGTCGCGGCGGAATAGGGTATTTCTCGAAAGTATTGTCCTGATCTACGGGGAGCACGCGCGCCGCGCGTGCGGGGCGCGGCGCCCCTGAACACCGAATACGGGTCACCGGTCGCTTCCCCCTCATTCTGATCCGGAGGCCCCGCGCCGCGCGGCGTGGAATTTCCAGACGTTGGAAGCCGCCTCAGGGTGCTTTTACAGACGTTGGAAGTTTCCGGCACCGCCGCCACATGCGCAGGAACCGCAGTGTGTCGCGGAGCGGGCGGATCTTGCTCCGCTCGTCGCGGTAGATCGTCCGGACCGGCACGGCGTCAATCCGGATGCCCGCCCGGGCGATGCGGATGAGGATTTCCGACTCGGCGTCGAAGTGCGTGCTGTCGGTGTGGAACCGGTCCAGCACGTCGCGCCGGTAGGCCCGGTAGCCGCACTGCGTATCGGGCACACGCTGCCCCATGGTCCGGCTGAGCAGCCAGGACATCAGCCGGTTGGTGCAGCGCCGCACGAGCGGCATGCCCGCCGGGTGCGCCATGCGGTTGCCGACCAGCACGGACGCACCCGGCCGCCGCGCGGCGGCGAGAAAGGCCGGCAGGTCGGCGGGATCGTGCTGGCCGTCGGCGTCCATCGTCAGGATCCATCCGGCGCCGAGCGCGGCGGCGTGGGCGATGCCGGTC
>CAYMCD010000114.1:0-10083 GCA_964388845.1 uncultured Verrucomicrobiota bacterium | reverse complement strand
ATCCGCCAACGCTATTAAACCCATCGCGGGTCTGTAAAGTCCGACAGGCTGCTAGGGGCGCTCTGAAGGCCGTTGACAATATTCTCATTTTCCCGAGACCATTGCCCTGAAGCCCGATAAATTCTCGTTCTGCATATAATCGCGCCGTCGATAAATAGATCGTGATTTCCGCCTGTTACCGCATATTCTCGCTTTTTGCCTCATTCTCACTTGGAGTCGCGACGCGGTGGTTTTTACAGACGCTGTAATATCCAGACGTTGGAAGCCGCCGCGCGCCATTTTTCCAGACGTTGGAAATTTCCACCGCGCGCGGCGCCGTCAATCCCATTGCCCGGATGCGGACAATTCGAGGAGCTTGGCGTGGATCCGTCCGGCGATGTGCGCCAGGCCGGATTGGCGGAAATGGATGCCGTCCCGCGAAAACATCGCGTCGTATTCCGGCCCCGCCATCGCGGCCGCGAGGTCGAGCAGGGGCACCCCGCGCGCCGCCGCCACCGCCCGCGTGATGCCGACATACTCGTCGTGCACGCGCTGGGCTTCCTCCGGGCTCCGGGCGTGGCCCGAGTTCACCAGGGTTTGCGTAAGCGCCCGGCGCGGCGCCGTGATCAACACCGGCAGGGCGCCGATCGCTTGAATCTCCTCAACAAACCGCGCCAGCGTCGCCTCATACAATCCGGGGGGCACGCGATAAGTTTTCCGGTCGTCCGCCCGGGGGGCGTGCGCCGGCGGGTTCATGACCCGCGAGAGAACCCCGAACAGGCGGAGCCGCTGGAGGCTGTCCACAACGGCCGCATGAGCGGGATGAAGGCGGCGCGCGAGGCGCAGGTCGTCGGGCCGGTCATGGATCCAGTGGTCGTTCCAGCCGAAATAGAGCGTCACCACATCGGGAGAAAAATGGCGCACGGTGTTCTGGAACTGGCGGAGCCCCTGCAGAGATGAATAGCCGAACACGCCGGTGTTGACCGCCTCCCATCGCGCGGGGGTCGGGGGTTGCGCCTGGAACAGACGGTCGAGCTCGCCGCTGTACGGCGGGTGGCCCTGGGCCGTGCATGAATCGCCCATCGCGATCACCCGGCGCATGCCCACGGGCTTTTCCGCGGTAAATTCGCGGTCCCGGAAGCCGAGTTGGTTGATCGTGATGCCGTCCCACCGCCGGCCCGGGGCGAAGCGCCAGAGCAGTTCCGGATCGTGGACCACCTTGGGGTCCCGGTCGTACACCCGGGTATCCACCGATTCGTTGCCGTGGATGACGATCGGCGGCGCGGCCGCCGGATGGAGACCCGCCAGCGCGAGCGCGCCCTCGATCGCCATGAAGAATCCCCAGGTGATCAGCCAGGAGGCGGTCGCCTTCCTGATCGCGGCGGCGCGGAAGAGGCCGCCCGCGAAACCGCGCCGCCGCAACAGGGCGCGCAGCGCCAGAAAAACCACGGGCAGGATCCACGCCTTCCAGCTCCAGCTCATCCGCGTGTGGATCGGTCCCCAGGTGATGCGCAGCGGGTCGAAAAACCACGCGAGCGGCAACGCGACCAGACCCGCCAGCAGGAGCGCGTCCACGAGCGGGAGCGGAAGGACCCGCCGCGCGATCCCGGGGGTGGCGGGGCCGTCTGGAACAGGGCGGGTCATGGTTCGCCATTCATCGGCGCGACCTCAGACCCGCGCGAAGGCGAACGATTGGTAGCTTTGTTCGGCGGTGTTGAACCAGCGGAAGCTGTCGGTGCGAAAGCGACGCCAGTGTTCATGGATGCGCCGGTAGGCGGCATCCTTCGCGGCGCGGTCCTCCATCGTTTCGATGGCGATTTTCTCCGCCGCGACCAGCACCTCGTCCGGGAATCGTCGCAATTGCACACCCTGGGCGAGCAGGCGGGCGAGCGCCGCGGGATTCCGTTCGTCATAGGCGGTCAACATGAAATGATTCGACTCCGCGAGCGCCGCGCGAAACGCGGCCTGGTAGCCGGCCGGCAATTGTTCCCACGCGGGCCGGTTCACATAGATCGAGATCGCGGCGCCCGGCTCCCACCAGCCGGGATAGTAATAGTGCCGGGCGATCTTGTGGAAACCGAGTCTCTCGTCGTCATAGGGACCCACCCACTCGGTGGCGTCAATCGCGCCGCGTTCCAGCGCCATGTAGATGTCCGAGCCGGCGAGGACCTGCACGGTGACGCCCATCCGGCTCATGATCTCGCCGCCCGTGCCCGGGATGCGCATTTTCAGTCCGCGCAGTCCATTCATATCGGCAAGTTCCTTCCGGAACCAGCCGCCCATCTGCGCGCCGGTCCCGCCGCCGTGAAACGGAATGATATTGAAATCGGACAGGACGCCCGCGATCAGGTCGAGCCCGCCGGCGCGCGTCAGCCACGCCATCTGCTGGCGCATCGTGAGGCCGAACGGCATGGTGGTTTCAAAGGCGAGGGCCGGATGCTTCCCGGTGTAGTAATACCCGGCGGTCTGCCCGGCCTGCGCCGTGCCCTGCTGCACGGCATCCAGCACCTGCAAGCCCGGCACCAACTCGCCCGCCGGATAGGGCCGGATGAGGAAGCGGTTGTCCGTCAGCTCCGCCAGGCGTTTGCAGAAATATTCCGCCGAGCCAAACAGCGTGTCGAGGCTGCGCGGATAACTCGACGCGAGCCGCCAGTCAATCCGCGGATGGGTGATCACCGCCGGCGCGGCGGACTCGTTTCGGCAGCCCGCGAGCACGCCGCCCGCGAGGGCCGCCGGCAGGGTCTTTTTCAGGAACGCGCGCCGTTTCATAAGGGCCCCTGGATGGGAGACACGAAGATGTGTCCGGATCCCGCCCATGACAAGCGCAAAGAAGTGAACGCAACGGGCCCGCAAGGACCGGACGCTATCCCCGCCGGGCCTCCGTCCGCGTCAGACACGGAGGGCGCGGATGGCCTTCTCGATGTCGTTCACTCGCGCCACGATCAGGCTCTGGTCCGGATGCGCGTCGTCCGCCGAGTAGGCGTATTCGACGTTCACGCCGGCCCTGGCCCAGACGTCTATCGCGCTGGCCAATCCGCCGGGTTCGTTCGCCACCGCCAGCAGCACGACCTCGCGCTCGATGACAAGATGCCCGGCCTTCTTCAGCACCGCCACCGCTTTTTCGTGCTGGTCCACGATGATCCGCAGGTACCCGATGTCGAGGCCCTCGGAGAGGGAGAGCGCCAGCATGTTGATTCCCTGCTCCCGAAGCGCGTCAATCACGGCGGACAGGGTGCCGGGCCGGTTCTCCAGGAACACCGATATCTGCCGGCCCGGCTTCGCGCTGAAGAGTTTCTTGCTCATGACGGCTTTACCCTACCACGGAGGGCGCGGGGGCGCGGAGATAATTCGGGGCCTCAGAAACGCAGCGAGGCCTTGCGCAGCCGGTCTTCCAGCTCCGCCAGCGCGCGGTCCTCATCGGCCAGGTCCTTTGCTTCGAACGTGGCCGAGAAGCGGAGGAAGGAGCCGACGTCGTCCCACGGCACGGTGGAGACGGACCATTCGCGAATCAGGTACTGCGACGCATCTTCCGCCGTCGCGAACCGGGTGTCCCCGGCCGCCACGGGGGCCCGCGTGTAGAGGAAAAAGGTGCCGCCGGGCATTTCCGCGTCGAATCCCGCGCGCCGCAGCACACCGACCAGCTTCGACAGGCGACGGCGGTAGTGTTCGCGGATCTGTTCCGACAGCGCGATGTCGGCGATGCCGGCGCAGGCGGCGTGCTGGATGGCCTTGAATTGCCCGGAATCGCAGTTGTCCTTCACCTCCGCGAAGGCCTGCACGGCTTTGCGCGCGCCCGCGACGAATCCGAGGCGCCAGCCGGTCATGTTGTAGCTCTTGCTCATCGAGTGCAGCTCAATCGCGACATCCCTGCCGCCGGGACGCGCAAGGAGCGACAGGCGCTTCCCGTAATTCAGCGTGGCATACGCGGCGTCCTGCACGACGAGAATCCGGTGCCGCTCCGCGAACGCGATCAGCGCGTCGAAGAACGCCTCGGTCGGCGCGGCGCCGGTCGGGTTGTTCGGGTAGTTCACATAGAAGAGTTTGGCGCGCTTCGCGTGGCCGGGATCAATCGCCTTCAGGTCGGGGAAGAATCCATTTTCCGGCTTGAGGGGCAGCTTCACCACCTCGCCGCCGAGGTATTTCGCGTGGGTCGCCATGACCGGATAGCCGGGCACGGTCTGGAACACGACGTCGCCCGGATTCACGAAGCACAGGGGCAGCATCGCGAGCGCCGGTTTCGAGCCGATGCTGTGGTTGATCTCCGCGTCGGGATCGAGGTCGGCGACTCCGAAGAATTTCCGCATGTATTCCGCGGCGGCGAGCTTGAACTCGCGGATGCCGTTGTCGGCATAGCCCCGGTTCGCGGGATCGTCCACCGCGCGCTTCAGCGCGTCGCGGATGGCGGCGGGCGCCATCCGGTCCGGCTCGCCCACCCCGAAGTCGAGCAGCTCAACCTGCGGGCGCGCGGCCCGGGCCGCGGCTTTCGCGCGCTTGATCTTCTCGAATTTGTAAATTTCGTTGCCGGCGCCGAATCCGGCGCCGCCGATGCGTTCCGCGAAGAGATGCTGCAGGTCCATGGGAATCCTTGGAGGTTGAAACCGGGAGACGGGAGGAGGTTGCCGGGATAACGCGACACCCTATATGGCCATTCCCCGCCCCCGGTTCTCCTCTCTCCTCTTAGCCGATCGCCATCATTGAAAAGACCATGACCAGCAGCGCCACGGTTTCCGCGATGCCCAGCCCCATGAGGTAATTGCCGAAGCCCTTCCCGGTTTCCGCCTGGGCGTCCGCGGCGGCCGCGCCGATCACGCCCTGGAACCACGCGGACATCCCGATCGCGACGCCCCCGAAAATGCCGACGGCGATCATCATCGGAAAATTCGCCGGCGTTTTCACGACCGCCTCCGCGATGCTGTTCATCAGGATCATGCCGTAGATCGTCTGCGACAACGGCGCGCCGATGAACGTCACGAGGATGAACGGCGCCGCCTTGCCCTGCGCGAAACATTTCTTCCATGCGCCGACCGCCGCCGGGCCCGCGGCCCCGGCCCCAAGCGCCGACCCCATCGCGCCGAACGCCAGCGCCGCGGCGGCGCCAAACTTGCCCCAACCTATCATCAGTTCCGGTGTCATTTCTCGGTCTCCTTAAGTGAGAATTTCAGGCCTCGTGTTCTTTCATTTCCGCCCGCACCCGCCGGAAGGGCCGGTACGGGAGACCCGTCCACGCCATGCCGATGTGCGACGAAAATTCCAGAGTGTTCAAGCGCACGCCGTGGACCAGGACGCCCATGGCGCACAGGGTGATGTTCAAGGCGTGTCCCAGGAAGAGCAGCAGGCCGGCCAGCAGACCGGCCAGCACGCCCTCGACGCCGCCGCCGAGTATCATCTTGTTGAAGGACGAGGCCACCGCAAAGCCCGCCGTTCCGACAGCGAAGAGGCGTATGTAGGACACGACATCCACGAAATTGCTGACCAGGTTGAGCGGCAACATCACGTGGTTGAACCATTCGGATTTGAAATCGCGCGGCGCGGTCATGAACAACACGATCAGCGCGACGCTCGCGACAAACAGGGCGCCCAGCCAGCCCGGCAGCGGCTGGCCCAGCACGAGGTTGCGCGCCATGAAGAACATCGTCCACGTGCTGCCGATCCAGCCGAGTTGCGCCAGCGCCTTCGGGCTGTTCCACGCGCGCAGGATGATCCACGCGTGCGCGAGGGTCAGGTGCACCGCCCCGATCAGGAAGCAGAGGAACATGACATTCTTGGGCTGTTTGAGCCAGGCGACGCTGAGGCCGTCCAGCGCCGCGGGCAGGTGTCCGGCCCCGAACCAGGCGCCGGTGAGCGCGCCCCACGCGACCGTGAATCCGCTCATGATGTACAGCAGGTGGAAGGGATACGCGGGCGCCTTCGGCATCCTGGATCGGCCCCACAACGTGAGCGCGAGAAAGATCAGCCCATAGCCGGCGTCCCCCACCAGCATCGCGAAGAAGATGCTGAGGAAAAACATGAAGGCCGCGCTGATGTCAATTTCCTCATATCCGGGCAGCACGCCGATGAAATCCAGGACCGCCTTGATGGGGCGCACCCATGCGGGATTCCGGATGAGCGTCGGCGCCGCCGCGCCCGGCTCCGGGTCCGACACCAGCAGGCCCCATCCATGCCGGGCCGCCGCCGATTGGAGCGCGGGCACGCTCTCGCGCGGACAGTAGCCGCCCAGGTAGGCGACGGGCGCCGCGGCGCCCATTCCCTCGCGCGCCTCCAGGAATTGAACCTCTTCCTCCGCGCCGGCGGCCAGGGCCTCCAGCGCCGGGCGGTCGCCGGCGTGTCCTTCCAAGGCGCGTCGCGACGCGGCGAGACGCCCCTCCAGATCCTCGATGCGCCGGTCCAATTCGTTCAGCGCGAGTTCGGGCGCCCGCACTTCGGAGGCGTTCAGCGCCGCGGGTGCCCGGCTGATCGCCGCGAGGTAGACGCCGCTCTTGTCCCGCCGGAGGATTTCGAGGCAGACGCCGTCCGGCGCCTTCAGCTCCTTTCCGGGCTCCACATGGTAGAGGCGAATATGCACGCCCCTGGCCGCCAGTTCGGCCATGACCTGCGGATCGAACGATCCAAAGGGCTCGATCCGGACGCGCTCCTGGCGGTAGCCCTCCAGTTCCTCGAGCAGGCCGCGCTGGGAACCGAGCAGCGCCGCAATGCGGTCCACCACCCCATCCGCCGGCTGTCCGGTCGGTGTCCGGGCCTCCCCCTTCGGCAGCGCCTCCATCGCGCGCCGGATCTGCGCCCACCGGGCCCGGGCCTGTTCGAGATCGCGGCCTTCCGGCGGGCGGATCGGCGTCAGGTGCAGGACGCCCAGCTCGCGCAGCGCCAGGAGCGTGGCATCCCGCGCCGGGGCGACGCACAGCAGGGTCACGCGCTGCATCGGCACGATCATGCCGCGACCTCCGCGGACTTGCCCTTTGCGATCTTCGCGCGCGCGACCTCCGCGGTCTGCGCGTCGCCGAGAAAAATGCGGATGACGCGGATATTGGATTCCGCCTCCGGAATCTTCACCTTCTCGAACAGGTTGACGCGCTGCGAAGTCGTCCGCAATTCCTCGCCCAGCAACCGGTGCTGCTCGGACAGGATTTCGCGTTCAATTTGCGTCCGCACGAGTTCCTCGACCGTCTTCCGCCCCTCGTCCGTCCACGGCGGGGTCCCGTGGAGATCCGTCTCGATATCCGCGAACTCCACGGACTGCAGCACCGGGATGTTGACGCCCGCGATGTTCCCGCTTCCCGTCTCCACCTTCGCCAGCGCGACGAGCGCGGCGAGGTCGAGCGGCTCGGCAAACAGCCGGACCCAGGCCTGTATGCCCGCGACCGTCCGCTCCTCCATCTCGCGCATTTCCTCCAACCGCTGATCGAGCTGGCGCATCTCCATCTGCAATTGCTGCTTCTTCAGCTGCAGCGTCGGCAGATAGCGCTTGAAGCGACGCAGCGCGTCGCGCTGGGCCTTCAACTCGTTCTTGGTGTGCTTGATTTTTGACATCTTCAGAGGAAGGGACAAAGGGACAAAGGCACAAAGGCACAAAGGAGGAGGGAGAGCTTGCGAATCAAGCTGGAGAGCATCCGCTCGATTTCCCGGGCATCCTCTGACAATACACGGAAATCGGATTCCGACACATAATCCATGGTCGAAGCAATTTCGGCCTGCGTCTGCAATTCGTAGAGAGAGCCCATGGCGACATTCAGAAAGCGGACGTAATCCGCGCGCGACCGGCGCCCATAGCCTTCGGCAATATTGCTGGGCACGGATACCGCCGCACGGCGCATCTGGCTGATAAGCCCAAATTGCTCCTCTTTCGGCATAGCGTGCGACATTCGATAAACCAAAGAGGCCAGTTTCATCCCCTTCTGCCAGACCTGCAGGTCACGAAATGACTTAATCTCGGCCACTTTGTCCCTTTGTGCCTCTGTGCCTTTGTGCCTACTTCTTCGGCCAGTACGTCTCCGTCATCTTGCTCGGGATGCCCGTTTCCGACGGTTCGAAGCAGTCGCCCATGATCTGCCAGCCGAGGTCGAGCGCCTGCTCGAGCGGGATGTTGACGCCGAGGTCCATCATCTCCCGCTCGAACCGGACGCCGTATTTCAGCAGCTTCTGGTCCCAGCCGCTCATCCGGAAGCCCATCGCCTGTTTCTCCAGCGTCTCCCGGTACGAGGCGTAGAGCTGGATCATCGAATTCATGATCGTGCGGTGGTCGGACCGGGTCTTGTCGTTGACGAGCTGCTTCAGGCGGCTGAGCGAACCGAACGGCTCGATGCGCCCGTTCCGCAGGTAGAACTGGCCCTCGGTGATGTAGCCGGTGTTGTCCGGCACCGGGTGGGTCACGTCGTCGCCGGGCATCGTCGTCACCGCGAGGATCGTGATCGAGCCGGCGGTGTCGAAATCCACCGCCTTTTCGTAGCGCGCCGCGAGCTGGCTGTAGAGGTCGCCGGGGTAGCCGCGATTCGACGGGATCTGCTCCATCGTGATCGCGATTTCCTTCATCGCGTCGGCGAAGTTCGTCATGTCGGTCAGCAGCACCAGCACGCGTTTGTTCTGCAGCGCGAACTGCTCGGCGACCGCCAGCGAAATGTCCGGCACCATCAGGCACTCGACCGTCGGGTCCGCGGCGGTGTGGACAAAGAGCACGGACCGCGCCAGGGCGCCCTTCTCCTCGAGGGTGTCGCGGAAGAACAGGTAGTCGTCGTGTTTCAGCCCCATGCCGCCGAGGATGATCACGTCCACCTCGGCCTGCAGCGCGATGCGCGCGAGCAGCGGGTTGTACGGCTCGCCGGCGACGGAGAAGATCGGGAGCTTCTGCGATTCGACGAGCGTGTTGAAGACGTCAATCATCGGGATGCCGGTGCGGACCATGTTGCGCGGGATGATCCGCTTGGCCGGGTTCACCGACGGGCCGCCGATGGACGTCATGTTCTCCGCGATGGCGGGGCCGCGGTCGCGGGGCTGGCCGCTGCCGGTGAAGATGCGGCCGAGCAGCGCGTCGGAAAAGGGGACCTGCATCGGGTGGCCGAGGAAACGGACCTGCGCGTCGGTGGCGATGCCGCGGCTGCCCGAGAACACCTGCAGGAAGGCGCGCTCGCCCTCGAGGCGGATCACCTGCGCCAGCGATGTGCCGAAGGCGGACTGGACCTGCGCGAGCTCGCGGTTCCCGACGTCGTCGGCCTTCACGACAATCACATTGCCCGCGATCTGTTCGATCTTCTGGTACGTCTTATGCATGAGCGGCGACCTCCGCGAGCATTTCTTCGGCACGGGCTTCCAGCGCCTTGAATTCCGGCGCCTCCCACGCGGCGCGGTTCCAATCCCTCGTCAACTGCGTGAGCCGCTGGAAGTAGGCGCGGGCGGCCTCCTTGTCCTTGAAGCCCATCCGGGCGCGCAACACCAGGTGGATGCGCCCGAACACGTATTTCTGCCGCTCCGCCGACGTCGCGGAGTCCACCTCGTGGTAGGCGTCCTGCTGCAGGTAGACCGCGTCAAGGTATTCGGCCTTCAGGTAGGTCACGAAATCGTCAATGGACGTGCCCTCCTCGCCCACCACCTTCATCATCTGGTTCACCTCGTTGCCGCGGCGCAGCACGCCGCGCGCGAAGGCGACCTGCTCGTCCGGCACGACGCCGCCATACTTGCTCCACGAATCGAGCGGCTGGATCGCCGGGAACCGGCGGGCATCGGAGCGCTCGCGCGACAGGCCGTGGAAGGCGCCGACCACCTTCAGCGTGCCCTGCGTCACCGGCTCCTCGAAATTGCCGCCCGCGGGGCTGACCGTGCCGCCGATCGTGACCGAGCCGATGCTGCCGTCGCGCAGCTTCACCACGCCGCCGCGCTCATAGAAGGCCGCGATGACGGACTCGAGGTAGGCCGGGAAGGCCTCCTCGCCCGGAATTTCCTCGAGGCGCCCCGACATCTCGCGCAGCGCCTGCGCCCAGCGGGAGGTCGAGTCCGCCAGCAACAGCACGTTCAGCCCCATCTGCCGGTAGTACTCGGCCAGCGTCACGCCGGTGTAGACCGAGGCCTCGCGCGCCGCGACCGGCATGGAACTCGTGTTGCAGATGATCAGCGTGCGCT
>CAYMCD010000113.1:0-10100 GCA_964388845.1 uncultured Verrucomicrobiota bacterium | reverse complement strand
TCGCAGGCCTGGCCGATGACGATGGGGCCGGACCCGATGATCATGATTTTGTGGATATCCGTGCGTTTAGGCATAGGTGTTCACCGCGGAGGCGCAGAGCACGCAGAGCCACAGTTCCAAGCCTTGGAAATGTGTGCGGAAAATCTTCCAACCGTTGGAAATCTCCGCGTGCTCTGCGTCTCTGCGGTGAGTTTCATTCCCATTCAATCGTCGCGGGCGGTTTGCTGCTGATGTCGTACACGACCCGGTTCAGGCCGCGGACCTCGTTGATGATGCGGTTCGCCACCCGGCTCAGGAGCTCGTGGGGCAGATGCGCCCAGTGCGCCGTCATGAAATCGGTGGTCTGCACGGCGCGCAGCGCGACGACGTATTCGTAGGTCCGGCCGTCGCCCATCACGCCGACGCTCCGGACCGGCAGGAACACCGCGAAGGCCTGCGCGGTGTCGTCGTACCACGTGCGCCCCTCCGCGGACGGCGTGTTGCGCAATTCCCCGATGAAGATCGCGTCCGCCCGCCGCAGCAGGTCGGCGTATTCCCTCCTCACCTCGCCCAGGATGCGCACGCCGAGGCCGGGGCCCGGGAAGGGATGGCGGTACACCATGTCGCGCGGAAGGCCCAGGGCGAGCCCCAATTGCCGGACCTCGTCCTTGAACAGCTCGCGGAGCGGCTCGAGCAGTTGGAGCTGCAGCGACTCCGGCAGGCCGCCGACGTTGTGGTGCGACTTGATGGTCTGGGCCTTCTTTCCCTTCACGCCAGCGGATTCGATCACGTCGGGATAGATCGTCCCCTGCGCGAGCCATTTCACCGCGCGGTCGGACCGCTTCAACTTCTCCGCCTCCTCCTGAAACACCTCGACGAATTCGCGGCCGATGATCTTGCGCTTTTTTTCGGGATCTTCCACGCCGGCCAGCCTGGCGAGGAATCGCTCCCCGGCGTCCACGCGGACCACGCGCACGCCGAGGTTGTTCGCGAACGTCTCCATGACCTGCTCCGCCTCGTTGAGACGCAGCAGGCCGTGGTCCACGAACACACACGTGAGCCGGTCGCCGATCGCCCGGTGGATGAGCGCCGCCGCGACGGAGCTGTCCACGCCGCCCGACAGGCCGAGCAGCACCTGGTCTGCGCCCACCCGCGCGCGGATGCGGGCGGTCGCCTCCTCCACATAGCCGCCCATCCGCCAGTCGCCCCGCGCGCCGCACAGGTCGCGCACGAACCGGCGCAGGATCGGGGCGCCCTGGCGCGTGTGCGTGACTTCCGGGTGGAACTGGACGCCGTAGAGGCGCCGCGCCTCGTCCGCCATGCCCGCGATGGGACAGGACTCCGTCGAGGCCATCAGGGTGAAGCCGGACGGCAGCGCGGCGACCTTGTCGCCGTGACTCATCCAGACATGGAGCAGGCCGTGGCCCTCCGCGTTGGCGCGGTCCTGGAGGCCGTCCAGCAGCTTCGTCCGCCCGCGCGCGCGGACCTCGGCGTGGCCGAATTCCCGGGTGGCGCCCGGCTCGACCCGGCCGCCCAGCGCGCCGGCCATCAGTTGCATGCCGTAGCAGATGCCCAGCACGGGCACGCCCAGGCCGAAGACGGCCGGGTCCACGCCCGGCGCGCCCGCCTCGTACACACTGGCCGGGCCGCCGGACAGGATGACGCCGGCCACCCGGCGCCCGGCCAGGTCCGCGGCCGGGGTGTCGTGCGGCAGGATTTCGCAATAGACCTCCAGCTCGCGCACGCGGCGGGCGATCAGCTGCGTGTACTGCGAACCGAAATCCAGGATGGCGATGCAGTCGTGGGTCATGGGCGCGAAAAATTTCCCGTATGTACACGCCGCCCGACGCCGGGACAAGCGTGGATTCCATACGGCCCCGTCCTACAAGCTCAGCAGCTCCTGGACGTCCTCCCAGCTCATCGCGCCGAGGACCTGCTCATCGGTCTCGAGCGTGGCGTCAATGACGGCCTTCTTGCGCTTCTGCATGTCGAGCACCTTCTCCTCCACCGTGCCCCGGGTGATGAGCTTCATGCTGTAGACGGTGCGCTTCTGGCCGATGCGGTAGGCGCGGTCCGTGGCCTGGTCCTCGACGGCGGGGTTCCACCACGGGTCGTAATGGATGACGGTGTCCGCCCCGGTGAGGTTGAGGCCGGTGCCGCCGGCCTTGAGGCTGATCAGGAAGATCGGGATCGCCCGGTTGGCGTTGAATTCGTGGACCATCTTGAGCCGTTCCTGCGTCGCGCCGTCAAGGTAGCAATACGCCACCTGCCGCGCGTCCAGCTCGCGCCTGAGAATCGCCAGCATCGAGGTGAACTGGCTGAACACGAGCACGCGGTGGCCGCCGTCGAGGATCTCGTCCATCAGCTCGAAGAACAGGTCGAGCTTCGCGGAGGGCATTTTGCTCTCGAGCCCCGGCAGCTTGAGCAGTTCAAGGTGGCAGCAGACCTGGCGGAGGCGGAGCAGCGTCTTGAGGATTTCCATGCGCGAGCGCTGGAAGCCCTGCTTCATCACGAGGTCGAACACCCTGCGGCGCGAGGCCTCGAGCAGTTCCTTGTACACGGTCTGCTGGTCGGGCGTGAGCGAACAGAAGGCGAGCTTCTCGATCTTCGGCGGGAGGTCGGTGGCGACCTCCCGCTTGAGGCGGCGCAGCAGGAACGGGTGCAGCTTGCGGCGCAGGCGCGCCTGCGCGAGCTCGCCGTCGCGTTCGCCGCGGGCGATGGGCTGCTCGTAGGACGCGCGGAAATTCTCATGCGTGCCCATGTACCCCGGCATCAGGAAGTCCATGATGGACCAGAGGTCGGCCACGCTGTTTTCGATGGGCGTCCCGGTGAGCACGAGGCGATGCGCCGCGCGGATCCGCTTGGCGGCGATCGCGTTCTGCGTGGAGCGATTCTTGATGTGCTGGGCCTCGTCGAGGATCAGGCACGCGAATTCGCGGCTGACGTATTGATCAATGTCGCGCCGCAGCAGCGCGTAGGACGTGACGACCACGTCCTGGCGCTCGAGGTCCGCCCACTTCTCGTGGCGCGCGCTCCCGGCGATCGGCATCACGCGCAGGCCGGGCGTGAAGCGGCGCGCCTCCTCGACCCAGTTCTCGACGAGGCTCGTCGGGCAGACGATGAGCGACGGCCGGCCCGCGAGGTCCGGCCGGCGCCGCGCGAGCGCGAGCCAGGCGAGGGCCTGCAGCGTCTTGCCGAGCCCCATCTCATCCGCGAGGATGCCGGCGAACCCGTTGCTTTCCAGAAAACGTAGCCAGTTCACGCCGTCGCGCTGGTAGGCGCGCAGGATGCCGTCGAGCGGGGCGGGCAGCGCGACGGGCTCGATCTTGAGCTCCCGGTTCTGGCGGCGCGCGGACGCGATCCACGCCGGCGCGGCCTCGACATCCACGCCGTCGAGCGCATCCAGCGAGGACTTCACGTAGGACGAATAGATGCCGGCGAGCCGGAAGCTGCCGGGCCGGCCGCCTTCGCCGACGGCGCAGTCGGAGAAAACCTCGTTCATCGCGGTCACCGCGCCGGTGTCGAGCAGCAGCGTGCGGCCGCTGCGCTCGATGTAGGACTCCCCCTTCAGCAGCGCGCGCTGCACCTCGGCGGGTGAGAGCGTGCCGCCCTGCCCGTCGTCGAACGCGAAATCCACCTCGAACCAATCCTGGCCCGGCTGCTCGCGGACATGGACGACCGGCGTGATGGAGGCCGTGGATTCGGCCAGCTCGCGCACCGTCCCGTCGAACTCGATTTTCCACCCGGCGCGGCGCAGCGCGGGCATGTCGCGGCCGAGGAAGTTCAGCACCTCGCGGCAGCCGACCAGCGGCTCCAGCTGGTCGCCCACCGCGCCCTTGAGCCCGATTTCGCCGAGCCGGGCCAGCGCGCGCGCCTCGGCGGGCGGATTGCGCACCGTAAACCGCAGCAGATCGTCGGGGTCCGGAAGGGCGAAGTGCCCCGCGGCGTCCTGTTTCGAGGCGACCAGCGAGAGGCCGTTGTATTCCGCGAACAGCGTGGCCGCCAGCGAGGCCGGACTGCCCTTGATCGCCAGACGGAACCGGGGCGCCGCGGGATCAATGGTGAACAGATCCAGCGAGACGTCGGTCTGGACGGCAAGATGCTGCTGAAGCAGCGCAAGTTCCTGCTGGAGGAACCGGGGCGCCGCCGCGCGGGGCACGCGCACGGGTTCGACGTACACCATGCGCAGCGGCGGCGGGAGCAGCCCCTGCAGGGGCCAGAAATGGCCGTCGTCGTAGACCCAGCCCGCCTTGCCCGCCACGATGTACGTCGGCCGGCGCCCGTTCGGGCTGAACGGCAGCGCGGTCTGGAGATCGAGGATGAGCTCGCCGGTCCGCGGGTCGAGATCGAGCTTCAGGACCGACTGCATCGGAACGGCATTCACCGTGAGCGGCTCGGCGCGCCCCTCCTCCAGGAGGGGCTTGCCCGTGTGCAGGTTGAGCAGGTTGATCAGGTCGGCCGGCCCGACGTCCACCCGGCTCCGCGCGGGGCCCTCGCAAATGTCCTCGAGGACAAACAGCAGGGATTCGTCCTTCTTGGAGAGGAAATACGGCGCATCGCGCGGCGCCTCGTCCATCGGCTTGCGCGCGCCCTTCCACTCCAGCGCGCAGGCCAGCGGAATCCGGCCGGACGCGCCGCGCAACAGGTCCGCGCAGGTGGCGGTCCAGCCCGGGAAGAGGCTCAACACGACGCGCGCCGGCTGCGCGCCGGACTGGGGCGTCGTCACGCGCTTCACGTAGGCGGTCTCATCCACCCGGGCCAGGCGCGCGGCCTTCCGCGCCTCTTCCAGGTGCTTCCGCTCGCGATCCGGGTCCGCGTGCCGCCTGACGAGCGCCAGGCCGGCCGCTATGACATGGGCGCAGATGATGCCCCGCTCGGTGCTGTCGCGGCAGGGGCAGAGGTTCTCGCAGGTCCCGTCGGCGTGGACCCTGGCCCGGGTCGTCAGGGTGCGGTTGCCGAAGGAGAGGGCGCCGCGGATCAGCGGCGGCTCGAAAAAGGATTCCTGCACCGCGCCGCGCTCGTACAACGTCTGCGCGTCCCGGAATACGGCCGACCCGGCCCAATCCATCAGCATTTTCTGTGTGAACGGAATACCCACACGACACCCCGCGCCTCGCCGTCCAGACACGACCGAGAGGTACGAGGATACAACAGGCGTTTGAAGGTGCAATCTTTTGTGAGCGAATGCGGCGCGGGCGGATGGGAAGAGGGGTTGGAATGGGGAGCCGGAGATGGGGTTCTATTCATCCTTGACCCCGCGGAGACGCTGCGTGACGGTACGGGGCATGAGGAAAAATCGAGTGCGTTCCATCGTCCGCGCCGCCGCCTGCGCCATGCTGCTGTCGGCCACCACAAGCCCGGCCCGGACCGAACAGCTCGCCGCGACGCCCTACAGAGGCGCCATCGCCGTGGATGCCGCCGACGGCAGAGTCCTCTTCGAAGACAAGGCCGATGCCGTCGGGTACCCCGCCAGCGTGCTGAAATTGATGACCCTGCTGCTGGTCCTCGAAAGGGTGGACCTCGGCGCGCTGCGCCTGGAGGACCCCGTCACCGTCAGCGCGGAGGCCTCGCGCATGGGCGGCTCGCAGGTCTATCTGAAGGAGAAGGAGGTCTTCACGATAGACGAACTGCTCTACGCCCTGATGATCCAGTCGGCCAACGACGCGGCCGTCGCGCTGGCGCAACACGTGGCGGGTTCCCGCGACGCCTTCGTCCGCATGATGAACGAAAAGGCCGCCGCGCTGGGCATGAAGAATACCCGGTTCATCAGCGAGCACGGGCTCCCGCCCGGCCCGGACAGGGATCCGGATGTCACCACCGCGCGCGATCTCGCGCTGCTCGCCGCGGAACTGGCCCGGCGCCCGGCGGTTTTCCGCTACACCTCGACCATGGAGCGCGGCTTCCGCAACAACACCTTCATCATGCGGAACCACAACAACCTCCTCGGCGGCGTGGAGGGGGTGGACGGATTCAAGACGGGATTTTTCCGCGCGGCCGGGTTTTCGATCGTCGCAACGGCGCAGCGGAACGGCGTGCGCATCATCGCGGTCGTCCTCGGCAGCGAGGGCCGCCAGCTGCGCGACACCAAGGCCGGCGAACTGCTGGCCGCGGGTTTTCTGGCCGCGCCCCGCCCGCCGCAGACACCCGTCGTGGAACCGCCGGCGCCGGCCGATTCCACTTCGCCCGAACCGGCCGCCCCCGCGGCGCCCGAAGCGACACCCCGGCGCCGCGGCGGGTGGAAATTGATTCTGGGCCTCGCGGTCGGCCTCGGGGTCGCGCTCGCCGTCGCCCTGTTCCTGCGCCGCCCGGGCGATCTGAAAAAGGACCTGCTCCGCCGCTGAGGCGGCCCGGCCCCGAAAGCGTCCCGTTCGATGCCGGACCCCGCGCGGGCTATTCGTCCGACGGCTCGAAGATCCGTTTCAGGTCCTTGCCGAATTTCTTCATCTCCTTGCGGAGCGTCTCGTCTCCAAGGGCGGTCTTCAGGCTGCGCCCCACATCGCCGAAAAGCCGCACCGCCGCGTTCTCCATGACGCCCTGCGCGATCAGCGGGCCGATGTCGGACACGCGCCGGATGTCCTTGTGTTCCTGGTCGAGATCCAGCGTGACCTTCGTAATGCCGGGCGGATTCTTCACGCGATAATCGTGGTATTCGACGGCGCCGATCTTCAGGCGGAGCCGGTCAATCCGCAGGGCCGGATCCCGCTTCGGCCCGGGTCCGGCCGTTTCATCCGGCGGCGGCGCGGGCGCCGGGGCGTCCTTCCCGCCGCCGCGCTTGCGCGCGCCGCCCGACATCCGCTGCAGATTGGTCTCCCCCTCGGGGTTCCGCACCACGACCACGCGGGGAATATCGAGCTCGAGATCCGTCACATGCGCGGCGCGCCGCAGCAGCGCCCAGGGGTTGATGTCCGCGTAGGCGCGCCGGATCTCGAACGCGACCGGCTCGGGAAAGTCGGGCGGATTCCGGACCACGACGTCCCGCAGTTCCGCGCGCGTGGACAGCAGGCCCACGTCCCACGAACCGATCTCGATGGAAAAGCCGGTCTGCCGGACGAGCGCCCGGCGCACCTCCAGCTTGACGAGCTGGTTCACGGCCAGCAACACGGCCGCGGGCAGGACCGCCAGCGCAACGACAAGCCACTTGACCCGTTTCATCCGACCCAGCATACAGCGAACGCTGGAAATACCAACGGCGATTTGCCCCGCCGCGCCCCCGGATTCGAGACGGCCGCCGGGCCGCTACAGCCGCGCGGACGGCGGCCGGCGGGAGGCCGGGGGGGCGGACCAGACCGGGGAACGTCCCCGCGAATTTGACCGTTGGAAAATCGGGCGGATGCCATACAGTAGGGGCATGCAACGCAGCTTCATCTTCCAGTGGAGCCAGCTGCAGCGGAAGCTGGCGGGCATCGAGGAAAGCGCCCGCCACGAGCCCGTCTCGCCCGCGTGGTCGCCGAACGCGGACATCTTCGAGGGTCCGGACGGGCTGCTCGTGCGCGTCGAATTGCCCGGCATCGCCCCGGACGCCGTGGACCTCCACGTGGACGACCAGGTGCTGGTCATCCGCGGCGTGCGCCGCGATCCGCAGGGCGGCGAGACGGCGGCGGGGTACCGGTTCCGCCAGATGGAAATTGATTTCGGCCCGTTTGAGCGCGTCCTCCCGCTGCCCTTCCCGATTGACGGCGCCCACGCGCACGCCTCCATCGAGCACGGCCTGCTGACGATCCGGCTGCCCCGCGCGGCGGCGGCGCGGGCCCGCCATGTGCGCATCCAGGTGGGAGACGGGCCGTGACGGACGAGCCCGTCAAACCGGCGGGACCAAAACGGGCCGGCGCCGGCGCCCTCGTCGCGCGCGAAACCGACGAGGACGCGCCGCCGCCCATCCTCCCCATCCTGCCCCTGAACGATGTCGTCGTGTTCCCCGGCATGATCGCGCCGCTGGTGGTCAACACGCAGCGCTCCATCAAGCTGGTCGAGGACGCCGGGGCGACCGGTCGCTACATGATCTGCTCGCTCCAGCGGCACCGGGCCGTGCCCGACGACCAGGTGGCGATCGCGGATCTGATGCCGCAGGGCTGCGTCTGCCGCATGCTGAAGATGCTGCGGTTCCCGGACGAGACGGTCCGCGTGCTGGTGCAGGGCATCGCCCGCTGCCGCCTGCAGGGACACGGCGAGGAGGGCCCCTACCTCCGAAGCCGGTACGCCATGGTCAAGGATATCGAGGAGGATTCCATCGAAACGGCGGCGCTCGCGCGCAACGCGTCGCAGCTCTTCCAGGAAGTCATCACGATGTCCCCCACCCTGCCCGACGAATTGAAGATCGCGGTGGTGAACATCGAGGAGCCCGGGCGCCTCTCCGACCTGATCGCCGCGAACCTGAACCTCACGCTGGAGGACCGGCAGGCCCTGCTCGATGAGGACCACCCCCAGGAACGCCTGAAGAAACTCGCCCCGCTGCTCAACCGCGAGCGCGAGGTCCTGCGGGTCGGCAACGAAATCCAGTCGCAGGTGAGCCAGACCTTCTCGAAAACCCAGCGCGACTTTTTCCTGCGCGAGCAGCTCAAGGCCATCAAGAAGGAGCTCGGCGAGACCGACCAGCAGCAGGTCGAATCCAACGAGATCGGGGAGAAAATCAAGAACGCGAAAATGCCGCCGGACGTGGAGAAGGCCGCCCGGAAGGAAATGGACCGGCTCAACGCGATCCCCACCGCCTCGCCCGAACACGGCGTGATCCGGACCTACCTCGACATCCTCTGCGAGATGCCCTGGGCCGCCACCACCGAGGACCACCTGGACATCGCGCGCGCGGCGCGGATCCTCGACGAGGACCACTACGACCTGAAGAAGGTCAAGGACCGCATCCTCGAATATCTTTCCGTGCTCAAGCTCAAACGCGACATGAAGGGCCCGATCCTCTGCTTCGTCGGCCCGCCGGGCGTCGGCAAGACGTCGCTGGGCCAGTCCATCGCCCGCGCGCTCGGGCGCCAGTTTGTCCACGTCTCGCTCGGGGGGATGCGCGACGAGGCGGAAATCCGCGGGCACCGCCGGACCTACATCGGCGCAATGCCCGGCCGGATCGTGCAGAGCCTCCGCAAGGCCGGCTCGCGCAACCCGGTCTTTATGCTCGACGAGATAGACAAGCTCGGCGCGGACTTCCGGGGCGATCCCGCCTCCGCGATGCTCGAGGTGCTCGACCCCGCCCAGAACAACTCCTTCACCGACCACTACCTCGACGTGCCGTTCGACCTCTCCCAGGTCCTGTTCATCGCCACCGGCAACATTGTGGACACCATGCCGCCCCCGCTGCGGGACCGGATGGAGCTGATCGAGCTGCCGGGCTATACCCAGCAGGAGAAACTCTTCATCGCGATGAAACACCTGGTCCCGCGCCAGATCGCGAACCACGGCCTCAAGCGCGGCCAGATCGCGCTGCCGCGCGCGACGGTCGAGAAGGTCATCGGCGACTACACGCGCGAGGCGGGCGTCCGGAACCTCGACCGCGAAATCGCCGGCCTCTGCCGGAAGGCCGCCCGCCGGATCGCCGAGGGCAAGGCCCGCGCGGTCACCGTGCGTCCGCCGATGCTGCGCGACTGGCTCGGCCCCATCCGGTTCGACGCGGAAACCGCGGAGCGGCGGACGGTGCCGGGCGTCGTGACCGGCCTGGCGTGGACCTCGACCGGCGGCGACATCCTTTTCATCGAGGCCACCCGAATGCCCGGCAAGGGGAACCTCATTCTCACCGGCTCGCTCGGCGACGTGATGAAGGAATCCGCGCGCGCCGCCCTCAGCTACGTGCGGTCCCACGCCGCCGACTGGAAGCTCGACGCGAAATTCGCCGAGGAATCGGACTTCCATATCCACGTCCCCGCCGGGGCCATCCCCAAGGACGGCCCCTCGGCGGGCATCGCGATGCTCGCCGCGCTGGTCTCGCTGGTCACCGGGAAGCCCGTGCCGTCGCACATCGCCATGACCGGCGAGATCACGCTGCGGGGCCGCATCATGCCCGTGGGCGGCATCAAGGAAAAGGTCCTCGCGGCGAGCCGCGCCGGCATCACCTCCATCGTCCTGCCCGCCACCAATCGCCGGCACCTCGACGACGTGCCGGCGGAGGTCCGCAGGAAAATAGC
>CAYMCD010000112.1:3606-10184 GCA_964388845.1 uncultured Verrucomicrobiota bacterium | reverse complement strand
CGGCTCCATCATAATGTCTTCAACGTGGAGCCCCGGCGACCTCGCCGGGCGCTTGTCCCAGGCGCGACGCGGGCGTCGCGGCTCCATCATGGGGTCGCGGCTCCATCAATAAGAGATGTGACAGATGCGTCCCTTGAATGGCCAATCGTCCGACGTCTCAACCATGCCCGCGCGGACAGGATTTTCGGCTACATACTGCCATTTATCAGAATAATTCTCCGAGTTTCGCAGGAATCGATCGAAATAGTCTTTCTGCCAAAATGGGGCGCTCAACTTATTGATCGCCAACAGCTGACGAGAGCTCATGGATTTCCATAATTGAACCCATTTCGAAAGAGAAATTGCGGAGCGCGAACCGCGCGCAAAAAGATGCAGGTGATCCGGCATAAGCAGGAAGTCGCCCACCGCCCAACCGTTGCGATCCAACGAGCGCGACCAAAGATCCCGTAGAATGCCCATCGCATGTTCGTTGGTTAGAAGCGCGCGGCGTCTATATGTCACGACCGTTAGAAAAACGATCGGCTCATCAGAAAAAGATTTCAGGTGCGCAAGATGCGGATGCATGTTTTGGCTCCAGCTCCATCATAAATCTACAACATGGAGACCCGGCGACCTCGCCGGGCGCTTGCCCAGGCGCGACGCGGGCGTCGCGGCTCCATCATAAAATCTACAACATGGAGACCCGGCGACCTCGCCGGGCGCTTGTCCCCTGACGCGACGCGTACGTCGCGGCGCCATTTATTGCTGGCTGCAATCAATGGTGCGAACGATGCCGGTCATGGGATTGACGCGGAGCTGCCAGACGACGGGATTTTGTTTCCAGACGAGATTGATGACCTTGCCGGCGGAGCCTTCGAGCGCGACGGCCTCGACGAGGTAGAATTCGAGATCCACAAAGGTCCCGCCGCTGGCCGTGACGGCCCACCCCTGCGGGGTGAGGCGCAGCGCGTTGAGCGTCTTCGTGCCGCTGCTGGAGGCCGGAAACGGGATGCCGTTGTTCGGGTTGAGGTAGATGGTTTCCTGGCGAAAAACATTCTTCGTCGAAACAATGCAGGTGGCCGGTCGGGCGGACTGCTGGCTGTTGTACTGGTCCACGAAAAAGATGCCGGCGGGCAGGTAGGCCCAATCCTTGAGGTAGCCCCGGCCGCGCGTATAAAGCGCGTACGAGCGGAGGGCCTTGCTGTATTCGTTCGTACTCAACCCCGAGTACACGTTCATGGTGTCGTCCGGGAGCACGAGATAAACATCTTCACGATTCGCAATGGCCCACTGGCGGGCGAGCGAGATGGTGGAGCGCAGCTCGTTGACCGCGGCGCGCATCTTGCCGCCGCGCCCGATGTCCTCGAACCGCGGCAGGGCGATCGCCACCATGATCGCCATGATCATCACAACGATCAGCAGCTCGGTCAGGGTAAAACCACCGCCGGAGGCGCGGCGGAGGCATTCGTCTCCCGACGCCCGAGGCCCAACTCCACTACGTATCACAGCCATTTGAAAAACCTCAGCAGCGCCTTGTTCAACTGATTCGTCGGGTTCTCGTATTCCGGGTCCCGCCAGACCACCGCGACCGCGCGCTGTTCGGCGCCGGTGGTCCCGCCGAGCGTGATGGACTGGGCGTAGAGCAGGATGGTGAAGAGGTTCTGCCGGTAGCTGAACAAGTCTGCGGAATTGCGGATGACCGACTCGATCGTCGCGTCGTCGGCCAGCAGCGGCGAGGTCAGGGCCCCGTTGAGCAACCCCACGAGCCCGGCGTCGAATTCGCCCAGGACGGCGATCGACCGGTTCGTCTCGTACCGCGCGGACTGCGCCAGTCTGGTGAGCAGGTTGGTCGCCATCAGCCTGGACGCGGCCAGCGTGAAGGCCGGCCCGCCGCCGCCGGGATAGGATTCGACGGGGAGCTCATAGAACGCCGACGCGAGCACGGGGCCGTGGGGCGTGTTGACGTTCACCAGCGCGCGCCGAGCGCTGTTGGTGGAAATCGCGAAATGGTCGAGGACCGGATTCAGATTGGTGCCGGGCGCGTTGTACAGGGCTATGGTCCGCCAGGGCAGGCCGACGGATAGAAAACCGAGGTCCGTCACCGAGCCGAGGCCGACCCCGACTTTTGGCTGATGCAGGGGGAAATCCCGCACGTGCATCATGGACGGCCTCTCGCCGATGGCGGCGATCCCGGCGTTCGTGCGTGCCGGCGTCACGTTCAGGTAGGTGGGCGGTTGCTCCATCTGGCCGGTCCAGCGGGCAATCTCATGGTTGAGGCGCGGATCCTCCACCATCAGCGAGCTGATGCGCGAGGCCGAGGTGTCGGGCGGGATCGGGGCCCGGACGGTGCGCGTGTTGGACGGCGGGGCGACCGCGCGGTCAAGCACCGTGCCCGAGAGCGTGACGCGCAGGGGGGAGGTCAACTGGAACTGCACGCCCGCGAGCGCGCTACCCATCGTTCCATTGGTCGTTTTTTCCCACACAAACGTCGTCTGCCGGAATGAATTCGCCGTGTGGTCGGGCGCGATGGGCGGGGAGCTGGATCCGACGAAGTGGGCGACGGCATCCAGCGCCAACGGGGCCGGGACTTGATTGAGGAACGTGATGGCGGGCGTCGTTTCCGGCGAAATCTGGGCGTTGGCGAAACCGCGATCGCCGAACGGGAACCAGGTTTCGACGGTCATGTAGAAGCGGTGCGTGTAGTTGGTCACGAGGCCGATCACCTGGCGGGTGACGACGTTGGAGAAGATGATCTCATTGATCATCGGCACGGCCTCGGTGCAGAACGAGTTGAGGTCGCGCGGTTCGGAATCGGTGTCCACGTAGTCGAGCAAATTGTCGAAGACCTGGTCCGCATTGGGCACGCCGCTGGCGGTCAGTCCGGCGACGATGTTCGTCCGGCGCGCAGGCGCCGCCAGCTCGTCCGCCGTGCCCGCGAGGGAGATTTTCGGCTCGCCATTGGGCCGCAGGTCGGCCCCGAAGTTGGAATAGACGAAGAGGTGCTCGGGCGGCGTATTGGCGACCAATGCGACGGGGTTCCCCTGGGAGCCGAGATAATAGAGCTCGGGCAGCGACTCGACGCGTTTCCAGAAATTCGTCCGGCGGCGTAGAAATTCGGTGGCGTTGTTGATCTCCGCGAGCAGCGACGGGGAAATCGGAATCTCGTTCCCGCCGCGCCCCTGCCCGCGCGGGACGCCGCCGATGATGTTCGCGTCGAGCAGGCCGGAGCAGTTGATCGCGTAGTACCCCACCCGGCCGATGACGCGGCCGTCGGTGTTGGTGACGTCGTTGAGCCGGATGGAATTCGTCATGGGGTTCGGGTATTCCGCGCCGGGGATGAAGAGATCGGCCGCGTTGGCCAGGAAGTTGGTGCCGACGGCGCCCGTATTCGTGACCACCGCATAGGGAGCGTCCCGCGGATAGAGCGCAAGCCGCCCCGCCATGTCCGCGTCAACATCGTCGAGCGCGCGGGCCAGCGCGGCGTGGATGAGCTGGCGCGCGCGGGTGACGTCGGCGAATGAGGCCGTCGCCAGCCGCTCAATACGCATTGTGATCGTCAGGCTCACGGCGAGGACCGCGAGGACGGCGAGGAAGCCGAGCACGATCACCAGGGTAAGCCCGGCGCGGGACCGACTTTTCGCGTTATGTCGGGCGGCGTTCATGGATAGGAGCTGTCGTAGTAGCCGGCCTTGAGGGGAAAGAAGATGCGCTGGTAATGGCGGCGAACGGCGGATTCGGCGAACTCAACGGTCCGCGCGTCGCCGGGTCCCAGCGAGGCCGCGAGCAGGGCCGCGCGGATGGCGTCCGCCTCGCCGAAGGTCTCGAGGTAGATATCCATGCAGAAAAGCGGCTGCGGATTGCGCGAATCCCAGCTCAGGACGCGCGTCCCGAAGGGATCCTCGTACGCGAAAATTTCGAACGTGCGGACATTTTCGAGCAGCAGGTCGTCCCGGCTCCGCGTCGGAAAACTCGCGCCGCTGCCGGACCAATCCAGGCCGTCCTGGTCGTTGACATAGACGTTCCAGTCAATGCCCGAGGAGTTGGTGGCGTAGGCGACGTTCTGGAAATCGCGCCAGAGTGCGAACCGGTATTGCGCGTTGGCGGGGGCGTTCGACAGCCCGTTGTAATTCTGCACAAAATAGGCGCGCATCACGCAATCGCGCGGCTGGTTCGTGCGCAGGTTGTTGTTCGCGGACACGAACCATATCTCGTCCGCGCCCTCCAGGCCGTAGTTGCCGGTCATGGTGTTCGCGCGGTAACGCATGGTCAGCAGGGCGTTGGTGCTCGTGTTCGGGTTGTCGAACATCGCGAGGCCGATCTCGCGGGCGATGTAGTCCATCACCGCGCGCGCGGCGGCATCGCGCTCGGCCTGTTTCATCGTCTCCTGGTAGGCCTTGGTGGTCGAGGCATAGATCCGGCCCATCGCGAGGACGATGAGCAACAGGATGACCACCGCCGCGAGCACCTCGATCAGGGTGAATCCGGCCCGGGTGCCACGGGGCGCGCAAGCGGCCCCGCGCGCAGCGGGGCGCGTGCGTTCCCCAAAACGGATGGAGCGCTCAAAGGCCATAATCGAACAACTCCGAGGCGAACAAATACGCATTGGTCAGCACGCCGAACTCGCCGGGCCAGACTTCCAGCGTGAGTTGGCGGCGGCGCGAAGAGTGGTCGCTGAGGCGCAGCCGGTACCGGAAGGCGTGGTCGTATTGCTCCCAATTGCTGGGCAGCGGCCAGCCGGAACCCCACTTCCCCTGCGTGGACCCGGCGATAAACATCTGCGTCCGGACCAGGCCGTCCGCCTGCACGGCCATCTGGCGCGAGTTTTTCCAGAACACGTCGGTGCCGTTCGCCGGCGAGCTGATGGTGACCGGCGGGATGGTGGTGTAGGTGGTCAGCGCGAACCAGGTGACCTGCGTGCTGTGCTGGGCCGCATGGAAGCTGTTGAAAACCACATCGGCGAAGAAGGCGGCGTAGGTCTCGTCGGATGCCTTCTTGCCCTGGTCCATCGCCGTGGGCAACAGGGCCATGACCGCCGCGAGCCCGACGCTTGCGACGAGCATCGCCAACGCCGTCTCGACAAGCGAGAACCCGCCGCGCGCCGCACGGCGGGCCCCGACGGTCTGCCGTGGCGGTTCAGCGGAAGGAGTAAATGTTGTCGTTGGTCGCATTCAGGCTCTTGTCCTGCCCCGCGCTGTAGGCCACACCCGGCGCAAAGACCGTGTTCGTTCCCATGCCCGTGGAACCGGAAACGGCGATCTGGCCGTTGTAATTGTTGTCTGTCGCGACGGCGAATTGCGTGCCCCATGAGTCCTGGTAGGTGCCGTCGGTGACCCCGCCCGGCACTTCAAGAAAGATGATGCGCCGCGGATTGTTCGTAGTGAGCCGGCTGATCACCAGTTTCGAGTTGCTGTCGCTGTACTCGCGATCCACCCCGCCCTGGTCGGCATCGGGGACCGGCAACTTCGAATACTCATTGTAGTAGGCGCGAATTGCGCTCTCGATGCTCTTGGCGTCCGCCTGGACGCGGGCCTTCTTCGCGCGGTCCACGGAGGAACGCAGGGCCGGCAGCAGCACACTCACGAGAATCCCGATGATCGCGATCACCACCAGCAATTCGATCAGCGTGAAGGCCTTGGAGCGTTTAAGGAAGTCTGTTAGCGCGGGCTTCATCTCTTTCCTTTCCAATGGGTTACCATACCCATCCACCTTGATTAGGTTCAATCGGATGTCCCCCCCTGCCCTTCAGTAGTATCCGACACCCGACTCAAGGTCGTCGGCGGTGTTGGTTTGATTCGGCCCATCCGACCACAACCGATAGGCGAATTCCGTCGAATTGGAATACAGATAGGCGCGGCCCCATGGGTCCAGATACGACAGGTCCTTGACGTACTTCGACATTTCATTGGTGAACCAGACGCCCCCGACGGCCAGACTGATCACAGTCCCGTTCGCGGGCCCGAAGTAACGGCCATAGGCGATGCGGTATTCCTCGAGCGCGGTCTTGATGCGTTCCATGTCCGCCACCGACCGCGATCCGGCCGACTTCCGGTTCGCGTAACCCGATACCCCGAGGACAATTCCGACCAGGATCCCGATGATCGCAACGACGACCAGCAACTCCATCAGCGTGAACCCGGCGCCGCACCGGGCGCCCGGCGCGCGGGCGTTTCGCGCGGACGGTATCGCGTGCTCGTGCGGGCGCATAAACAGATTCTCCTCGATCCGCCGGTCATACGTGTGAGTTTGAGAAACGGCGGTCATAGTCGCGAAATAAGAGTACACGGATGGGAGCGAACGGGAAAGAGCTTTCGCGGCTTTCGCGGGGAGTCATTCATCACCGCGAATTGCGCGAATTCACGCGAATTTGGAACCTCATCCTCGAAATCGGAATCGAAATCGGTCTCGGCCTCGGCCTCGATTGGGCCGCCCCCCGCGACCTCGCGTCGCGGGAGCGAAAGTTCCATCGCTACGCGGCAGCGCAACAAACTCCGGCTCCGGCGGCACAAACCCACCGGGGGCCAAATCGAAATCGAAATCGGCCTCCGCCTCGATTGGGCCGCCCCCCGCGACCTCGCGTCGCGGGAGCGAAAGTTCCATCG
>CAYMCD010000112.1:0-3506 GCA_964388845.1 uncultured Verrucomicrobiota bacterium | reverse complement strand
CTACGCGGCAGCGCAACAAACTCCGGCTCCGGCGGCACAAATCCGCCGGGGGCCAAACGGGTACTGAGAGTTCGCAAAGCCTCAAGGCCGACGATGGCGTAGTCAGCGGGCAGCCGGCGGCCGCCAGTCCGCCAGAATCACCCTGCGCCCCGTAACGTTTCAGCGCAGCTTGCGGAAGCGTTGGATCAATGCGTTCGTGGACGCGTCGTGTTTCAGGTCCGGCTCGGACCCACTCTCCAGCTCCGGCAGGATGCGGTTGGCGAGCGCCTTGCCCAATTCGACGCCCCACTGGTCGAAGGAATAGATGTCCCAGATCACGCCCTGCACGAAGATCTTGTGTTCGTAGAGCGCGATCAGCTGGCCCAGCACGTGAGGGGTCAGTTTCTGCGCGAGGATCGTGTTCGTGGGCCGGTTACCCTCAAACGTCTTGTGCGGGATCAGCGCCCCCGCCACGCCCTCGGCGCGGCACTCCTCCGCCGTCTTGCCGAACGCGAGCGCCTCGGTCTGCGCGAAGAAATTCGACATCAGCTTCGCGTGGTGGTCCCCGATCGGATTGTGCGAGCGGCAGAACCCGATGAAGTCGCACGGGATCAATTTCGTGCCCTGGTGGATCAACTGGTAGAACGCGTGCTGGCCGTTCGTGCCCGGCTCGCCCCAGATGACCGGCCCCGTCTGCCACGCCACCCGCTCGCCATTCTTCGTGATGTACTTGCCGTTGCTCTCCATGTCGCCCTGCTGGAAATACGCGGCGAAGCGGTGCAGGTACTGGTCGTACGGCAGGATCGCGTGGCTCTGCGCATCGAAAAAGTTGTTGTGCCAGATGCCCAGCAACCCGAGGAGCACCGGCATGTTCTTCGCCGGCGGCGCCTCGGCGAAATGCCGGTCCATCGCGTGGAAGCCATCGAGCAGGTCGTCAAAATTCTCCGGCCCGATCGCCAGCATCACCGGCAGCCCGATGGCCGACGTGAGCGAATAGCGTCCGCCGACCCAGTCCCAGAATCCGAACATGTTCGCCGTGTCGATGCCGAACGCCGACACCTTGGCCGCGTTCGTCGACACCGCGACAAAGTGCTTCGCGACGGCGGCCGGCTCCTTCAACTTCGCCAGCGCCCAGGCCTTCGCCGTCTCCGCGTTGGTCATCGTCTCCTGCGTGGTGAACGTCTTCGACGCGACGATGAACAGCGTCTCCTCCGGATCGAGATCGCGCGTTGATTCGGCGAAATGCGTCGCGTCAACATTGGACACGAACCGCACCGTCAGCGCGCGGTCGCTGTAGGGTTTCAGCGCCTCGGCCGCCATCACCGGGCCGAGGTCCGATCCGCCGATCCCGATGTTGACGATATTGCGGATGCGTTTCCCGGTGTGGCCCGCCCACGCGCCCGACCGCACGCGTCGCGAAAATGCGCGCATGCGCTCCAGCACCGCGTTGATCTCCGGCATCACATCCTTGCCGTCCACGAGAATCGGCGTGTTCGACCGGTTCCGCAGCGCGACGTGCAGGACCGCGCGGCCCTCCGTCGCGTTGATCTTTTCGCCCGCGAACATCGCCGCGATCGCGGCCTGCAGGCCGGCCGACTCCGCCAGCGCCTGCAGATAGATCATCGTGCGCCCGACGATCCGGTTCTTGGAGTAGTCGAGGAAGAGATCGCCCGCCTGCAGCGAGAACTTCTTCGCGCGCTTCGGGTCCTCCGCGAACAACTCGCGCAGGTGCTTCTTCCTGATGCTCTTGCCGTGCGAAACAAGTTTCTTCCACTCGGGCCGTTCATTGAGCCGGGTCATGGGGAGTCCTTTTATCACAGAGCCTGGAATTTACAGACGTTGGAAGCGCGCGGAAACTGTTTTTACAGACGTTGGAAGCGATTCCCCACCCCGCCCCGGCGGTCCCCCCTCCGGAGGAGAGGATTCAGGGGTGGGTTTCTCCGGTTTCATTCCGTATCATCCACCTCATGCACCTGCTGGTCACGGGGGGGAACGGGACGCTGGGGACGGCGCTGCGGGCGGAGGCCGCGCGGCGCGGCGCCGCGTTCACGGCGTGGGATCGCGCGGTGTGTCCGCCCGACGACGCGGCGGGGCCGGCGTCCTATCTCGACCGCGTCGCGCCGGACGCGCTGATTCATGCGGCGGCGCCCTCCACCGGCACGGGGCGGACGGATGAGGGACAATTGGTCAACATCGCCTGGACCGGCCGCCTCGCCCGCGCGGCGGCGGACCGCGGGATTCCGTTCCTCTATGTCAGCACCGTAATGGTCTACACGGATCACGCGAAGGGTCCGTTCACCCCGGAAAGCGCACCCGACGCGACCGACGGGTACGGCGGCGAGAAAAGGCGCGGCGAGCGGGCGGCCCTTGCGGCCAATCCCGACGCCCGCGTCGTACGGATCGGCTGGCAGATCGGCGACAAAGCCGGCGGCAACAACATGCTGTCGTTCTTCGATGAAAAAATGCGGAACGACGGCGTCATCCGCGCGAGCGCCAGGTGGTACCCCGCGACCTCGTTCCTGCCCGACACGGCGGCGGCGCTATTGGACATCCTCGCGATGACCGGCGGCGTTTATCTGGTCAATTCGAATCCCGGTTGGACCTTCCACGAAATCGCCTGCGCGCTCAGCGCCCTCCATGGAAATCCCTGGCGGATCGAGCCGGTGGAGGATTTTGTCTACGACCAGCGCATGTTCGACCCCCGCGTGACAATCGCCCCCCTCTCCGCCCGGCTTACGACGCTGGCGTGATGGCCACATAATGCACAAATAATGATATTGTGTTTTCTGTGCCTCTTGTGGCCATCGCCTCTTTCCGCCCGGCTGCCGGAGTCGGAGGGGTAGCCACATAAAGCACAAAAGGCTCAAAATGATCTTGTGAATTCTGTGCCTTTTGTGGCCATCGCCTCTTTCCGCCCGGCTGCCGGAGTCGGAGGGGTAGCCACATAAAGCACAAAAGGCTCAAAATGATCTTGTGAATTCTGTGCCTTCTGTGGCCATCCCTCCCCTTCTGATCGACTGCCACACCCGAAAGATCAGCCACAAAAAGCACAAGGAGCGCAACATGCGGAACGAGGTGCAGATGCGACATACTTGCGACCAGATCAGAGAGACGGCTTTTGCACTGCATGGCTATCTCCGACACGGTCATCTGGAAAAAGTCTACGAGAACGGACTGGCCAACCGCCTGCGAAAAGCAGGCTTCACGATTGAGCAGCAAAAGGCGCTTCAGGTGCGGGATGAGGACGGAACGATTCTCGGCGATTATTTCGCGGATATTTTCGTTAACAACAGCCTCATCGTGGAACTCAAGGCGTGCACAACACTCGCTCCCGAGCACATCGCACAGGTCCTCGGATATCTCCGCGCATCTGGACAGCGCGATGCGCTACTCATCATTTTTGGCGCGCCGGTTATCCAATTCAAAAAGCTGATTTTGTGAATTCTGTGCCTTTTGTGGCCATCCCCACCGACCCTAGGGCGCTCTGATTGATATCTGCAAGTTGTTGATGTAGAGGGAGCCGTATT
>CAYMCD010000111.1:0-10523 GCA_964388845.1 uncultured Verrucomicrobiota bacterium | reverse complement strand
TGTTCGACGAGTTCACCAGCTGGAACGTGTTCGTCCCGTAATAGGTCATGTTCGTGAAATACGTGCCCGTGCGATTGATGTCCGCGGCGGAAACGCCGTAATACGAAATGATCCCGTTCTCTATGGAGATCGGCCCGCCTTCGGGTAAGATCGCCGGCGCCGGGAGGCGGAACTGGTACACGCCGCCTACGTTGGAAATCGTGCCGTAGGCGGACGAGCGGGTGTAAAGATTGTTGATCCGGAGGACGCCGCCTCGCTCCACCTGCGCGTGGTTGTTGCTCGCCCCAACGGCCCAGCTAACCAACAGGTTTTTCGCCACCGCCACCGCCCCGCTCGACACGATGAACCGGTGCCCTTTCGCCACGGCGCTCTGGCCGACCTGGAAGTTCATGTTGCTGCCCGCGAGCAGCGTCCCCGCGCCCGTCACCAGCGTCGTTGATTCCGAGGCGAAGGTGCCGAAGCCGAAATCGCCGACGCCCACGGCCGTGGCGACAACGACCGCGCCGTCGGAGATCCCGACGTACGCATTCGTCCCCTTGTTGCCCGACGCCACGAGGAACCCGTTCACCATTTGCACATAGGTATTCGAGCCGCTGATCTCCAGCCGGCCGCGCCGGCCGTTGTGCCCAACCAGGAAATAGCCAACCGAGCCATGGCTGTTCCCCGCCAGGTAGGCCTTCGCCCCGTCCCGGATCACCATCCGATTATCGTCCGCATTTACGCCGATGTATGTGTTGCACGCCGGGTTGGAATATACCGTGCCCGCGCCCGAGATCTCGATCAGCGAATTGCTCGCGTTGCTCGATTGGCCGAGATACAGGTACGCGTTGTTCGTGACGCTGACCGAATTGGTTCCGCTCAGCATGTACCAGCGCGAGGGAAAGTTCTCGCCTATGTTCAAGGTTGTGCCCTGCCGGATATCCACCCCGCGCCGCGTCTGAAGCTCTCCTCCTTGAATCTTGAATTGCGATTCCACGTTGGTGGAAACAATCCGGTCCACGCGGGCCGTGCCCATCCCGGTCGGCAGACCCACAACAACCGAAAACAAGCCGCGGTTGCCGACCTCGACCGCCGCCGTGCCCGCGCCGTTGGTGATATCCACCTGCGTGAAGTATTCCAAAATCATCCAGGCCGCGTCGCTGCCCGTCGTCCCGTCCGTGTAGATATCAACGCGATTGGTGACCAGGAGCGTGGCTCCAAGCTGTGGATTGGAATAGAGGCGGCACTTGCCTGTGCCGGAGAAGGTCTTGACCTCAATTTTGTCCACGACATGGTTGGTGGTCGCAGCGGTTGTGAAGTAGGTGATGTAGTTCCCGCCCGGCGCATTCGTGAATCGCGCGGTGTCGCCGGGCCCCGGCGCATACCCCAGATCCCACGCGGTTGCGCTGTTGAACCAGCCGCCCGAAGTCTTGTACGTCAGCGTCGCCGCCCCCGCCCGATCCACGCCCAAGGCGCAGCACGCCGCCGCGACACACGCCATTCTAATCCATGGTGTTATCATTCTACCCCCCTATCCCCAGTCACCTGATCGCACCGGGCAATATAGAAATAACCTCTTGCTATCAATAACCAGACCATTAGGTAGTGTTTACTCTGATTCATGCGCAGGGAAGCCTGCATCCGCGGCGGCGTCTCGTTCTCCACGATTGGGATGATTTCCCTGATCGCCGGCGGCTGCATGAGTCTTATGCCTCACGTCTTTCTTCCACATACCGGTTGTGTTCATTGGCCTTGAATGTTTCCGATTCGTAGTCGGCGACGGTGCGGCCGCCGGTGTCGCGCCACCAGGCGTCGGCTTGTTCCGCCAGGCCTTTCCGGTCAACAGCGCGGTGGGGCGACGCCGCCAGGTTGCAAAGTTCGGACGGATCGGCGGCGAGGTCGTAGAGTTCTTCCGTGGCGTCCACACCATAGTAGCACACGTATTTCAGCGAGCGCGTGCGGACGCCGTAGAATGGGTGCAATCCCCAGTGGGCGCAGTAGTGTTCGAAGAACACCTTCTCGTCCGGCGGGTGGCGCCGGCGATGGAAGGCGGCGGCAAAATGGCCGCCGGTGCAGGACGCCGGAACATCAAAGCCGGCAAGGGCCAGCAGCGTGCCGGCGAACGCCTGCGAGGAGACAAGATCATCGCACGCCCGGCGGGCGGGCGCGGACGCGGTGGCCGGAAGTTTGAACAGGCAGGGGATGCGGTACAGTTCGTCGTAGGGATAAGTCCCCTTGGCGTGGAGGCGGTGCGCCCCCATCATATCGCCGTGATCGGACGTGAAGAGGACAAGGGTATCATCCCAGAGGCCCAGTCGTTTGAATTCGGCAATCACCTGGCCGCAGTGATCGTCCACGGCTGCGATCATCGAGTAGTAGTTGGCCAGATCCTGGCGGAGGGCGGCTTCGTTATAGCCGCCGGCGCGCAGCGCCGCGGCGCGGGCGGCTACAAAGGCGGGTTTGTCCGCGAAGGACTCGGAGTGGAAGCTGGCCGGCAGCGGCAGGCGGGCCGATGGAAAGCGATCTATGAAGCGGCGCTCGCCAAAGAAGGGCGGGTGCGGAAAGTTCAGGGACAGGACGAAACACAGCGGGGCTTCGCCGGGTTGCCGGTTTCGCAGATAAGCCACCGCATCCGCGGTGGCCTTGTAGTCCGTAGCGATACACGGGGGCACATAGTCACAGCCCAACCGTTGCGTTTCTTCCGCGTTAAGCGGCCTTCCACCGGACGCGCCGTCCGTGTGCTCGTCGTAAATTTCGCCGTGATCGAAGCCCAGCTCGGCCGGCGGTGAACCGAGGTGGCCCTTGCCGAACCAGACCGTCTCGTAGCCGGCTTCCCGGAGCACATGCGCGAAGGTGCGATGGTTGCGCGTGAGCCGGTTCTGATGCCCGAAAAAGCCGTAATTCACCATGACGCCGCACTCGTGCGCGCTCTGGCCGGTGAGGAGCACCGCGCGGGACGGCACGCATTGTCCGTGCTGCGTGATCGCGTGGGTGAAGTGAACGCCCTCGGCGGCAAGCGCATCCAGGTTTGGCGTGAACGCAACGCCATCAACGAAGCCCATCCGGTCATGCTGCATCTGATCGGCATACAGGATCAGGATGTGCGGCCTTCGGGCGGAACGGCTCATGGGGCGCTCCGCAATTGTTCCAGGGCCTGGGTATGGCGGACATCGCCAATCAAACTCCTTCGCATGTGCATGGCGATGCGTTCGAGCATTTCCCGGCGGACGCTCCGGTGCGCCGGCTCGTCGGCCAAGTTCAGGATCTCGTGAGGATCGTCGGCCAGATTGTAGAGTTCGTCGGTGCCGTTCATGTTCCAGCCGTACTTCCAGTCGCCGCACCGACAACTGACCATGACGGTTCCCCCGCTAAGCCCGTAGAACTCGACAAAGGCGGCGTCGCGCCATTCGGGCGCCCGGCCATCCAGCAATCCATGCAGGGAGGCCCCTTGGGGTTCCAAGCCGATTGTGGACACGCCGGCCAGATCGAGCACGGTCGGATACAAATCCACCAGCGACGCCAATTCCGTTCTAACCGTGCCGGGCCGGACGGCGCGCGGCCGATAGCGTTCGGGATACCGGACGATCAGGCCCACCCGCTGAATTTCCTCAAAGTGCGAGTACCCCTTGTTGACGAGGCCGCCGTGGCTTCCGATGTGCTCGCCGTGGTCGGATGCGAAGATGATGATGGTGTTGTCGAGCAACCCGGTTTTCTCCAGATGCGCGTACAATCGTCCGATCTGGTCGTCAATCTGGGTGGTGAAGGCGTAGTAATGCCGCAGCGCCGCGTTCCAGTAATCCCAACGCCGGGCGTGTGCGCCCGGATGGATGACCGGCCGATGGTGGGCGCTCAACAGATTGGGCGGGACCTCATAATTCGGCCAGGGCGGAATGGCCATCTCCCTGTACGGTTCGTAGAACTCCGCCACCGGATAGTATGGTTCATGCGGTCCCCAATGATTGTGCCAGATGAAAAAGGGCCGGCCGCCGACCCGGTACCGGTCAATCAGCCCGATCGTGTGGTTCGCCAGAAAGTGGTCCACGCTCGCCTCTTTCGGCCCCGCCTGGACGGCGAAGGATGGCCACCCGTATTCCGGAGGATTGGCCGAATTCGGCTGCAGCGCGAACGTAAAGCCCTGATCGGCGAGATACTGTTGGTAGGCGGCAAAACGCAATCCGCCGCCGCCATGCCCCATGAAATCCTGCCCCTCAAACCCGAGCGTACTGGGAACATGATGCGGAATGCGCTGATTGAACCATTCGACACAGGCCGACTCGGGACAGAGATGCCACTTGCCGGTATACCCACACTGATACCCCCCACCCAACAATTGCCGCGACAACATGCGCGGATGATCGGGGATGTTCCAGACGGCGCTGGGAATCGAACCGCAATTCGCCGTCACACCGTGCCGGTGCGGATATTGGCCGGTTATGATCGTGGCGCGCGCGGGACTGCACACCGGACAGGTTGTGTATACCCGTTCAAAGCGCACGCCCTCGCGCGCCAACCGATCAATGTTCGGCGTGCTGCATGGCGTCGGTCCATAACAACCGAGAGCCGAGAGCCGGTGCTGGTCGGTCAGGATGAGCAGAATGTTCGGAGGTCGGGTTCTGTCCATACGGGTGTCCGCGGTTTTGCAGTCCGAAGCAGTCGTTCCCATCATCATGGCTTCCACCGAAAGGCGCAGGCCCGCATCTCGCCGGCGGCCAACGCGATTAACTGCGGCTCGGCGTGCCCCAGCGCGGGATTCAGCCGAATCCTCACCTGGACCGGCTGGTCGCCGACGTTGTTGACGGTTGCGCGGATCTCGCGCCGGGCGTCGGAAAGCACGCCGATGCGGACGTCGGAATTGTCGGCCAGCACCGGGTGTCCGGCGAAGAAGCGATGCGCGCCGCGCCGGGTGTCGAACGTGAAGTAGCCCTGGCTGATCACCGGGTCCACGGCGCTCGGATGCCATTCTTTTCTGTCAAGGTCGAACCAGGCAAACGTCCAGTTCGGATTCATGCCGGCGACGCGAACCGGCAGCCGGATGGGCAGGTCGGCGGCGGTGATCGTGCCGGCAAAACCGCCGTCGTCGGGGACAAGTTCGAGCAGGAACTTCGTGCCCTTCACGCCGCCGGCTTTGACATCCTTGACTTCATACGCCGGCTTGCCTCGCAGGCCCATTGTCTCGGCGAATCGTTCCCAGTTGGCGGTGTTCGGCCCGTCGCGAAGGCTGCCGGTCATGATCAGATACCGGTAGCGGATTTCTTCGCCGGCGTTTACCGCGCGCGGCAGATCGGCGAGTTCAATGCCGAGGCGCGTGTTCGGATTTTTCGAATTGAGCGTGAGGCGATACCCGTCGTCGAGCGCCATAAATCCGGAGGCTCCCCACAGGGAAGGGAAAACGCAGGCGTAACTGCCCGGCGCCGCGCCGGCCCGGGCGGAGTACGGCGTGGTGCCGACGCCGCCGGCCACGCTGGTGGCCGGCGTGCGGATCGCAAACTGGTCGTTCTGCCCCGGTTCGGCCGTGTGCGCGACCCTGCCCACCAGCAACTCGTCGAGCTGCTGCGGTTGATTGAATCGGAGCGTGCCTTCGACCATGACCACGCCGGGATCGTGGGCGCGTTTGGCGATATCGAGAAAGCGCGATCGGATGACCACGTCGCGCAGGTCCTGCGGCGGATACTTGGCCGTCCAGGCGTCGGTTTTGCGCGGAAAATAGCCGATCACGGTTTCGTCCTGCAAGATGCCGTCGCGTGATGCAACGGGCTGCTCGATGCGCTGTTCCATCGCGCTGTCCGGCGGCGCGAGTGTGAACCCGGGCGCTTTCACCTGCGGCAGGATTTTGAACGCCGCGGCCCGGATCCCGCCGTCGAAATTGGGCGGCACCAGGTTGAAGAGACGCTCGCCGTAGCCGGGAAAGATGTTGAACACGGTCATCTTGCGGTGGTACGGCGCGGTCGGACCCGTCAGGTACGGCCCGTATTCGTCCACCTGCACGCCGTTGCAAATCGAATTGCCTCGATCGCTGCACATGTTCCGGTAGTTCAACCAATCGCGGATGCTCAATCCGCCGGTTAGCGCTTGTTTGCCGCTGGCATCCGTGATTTCTGCGAACAGTTGCCGCTGCTGGTCGTGAGGCAGATCCATCGTGAGCGTGATCGTGTGGATTCCATTGGTTTCGCTCGCGGTGAGCTCGCAGTCGCTTTCGCCCGAACGCGGACCCTTCCCGACCTCGCCGCCCATCCGCTCCCTGGCGAAGTCGGCCACATCGCGGAACCGCCGGAACAAACGCGGCCCGTCCCATATCCGCACGTCGGTGATCGGAGCGGTCGAATGCGCGGAGAGCTTCACCCGGTAGCGCTCCGTATCCGGCAACCACCACTGGCCGCCGGTGATGCGGGTGGCGTTGTGCGCGCGCCAATCCGTGACCAACGGGCCGTCGCTGACGAATCCGCGAAACGAAGACTGGTATCTGTGCGTCCGGAAAAATTCCGCCACCTGCCCCGGTTCATCGAGCGTGAGGAAGTTGGCCATCCGCGCCGCCGCGGCGGCGAGCTGGTCCTCGTCATACACCATTTCGACCGCCATCGGAAACGGGTCGTCATGCACGCCCTGCAAGTGCCGGAAGGCTTCCCGGTCATCGTCTACCTGCCGGCCGGCGATGGTGGTGCGGACCGCCAGGAAGGTGTACAGCGAGAGGTCCCAGTAGCGCAGCGGCGCGTGGCTCAGGTCGTACGGCCCGAGCATCGGGTTGCGGGCGCCGATCCACCAGGTCGGTCCCACAAGGCGCTTCTTGTCGGCTGAGAACACCTTCTCCGGCGGCCATTCGAAATCGCCGAACGCCGTGTAGCGCGTGCCGGTGGCGTCGGCATAGTCCAGGCCCGGCAGCGCGGCGAATTCCGGCGTAGAAGACGCCCGGCAGATCTGGCGGAGCTCCTCCCATTTCTGGGGCGTTAACTCTTCCAGCCGCTCGGTGAACGCCAGCCATTGCAGGCCGAGCTCCCGAGCCTTTCGGATCAACGCATCCGGCGCCGCGCGCCCGTCGGAGAGTTTCGAGTGCGCGCCGACGACGCCGCGGACGGGCTTGGCGCAAAGATCCTGGCCGGCCAGCGGATCCTTGCTCCAGTCCGGCACATCGGGTTTCGCCCACTTGTTCTCTTCCGGTTTGAGCTCGCCCTGGCCGAGCGCGGGGGCTTTCCGTCCGTGGTCGGCCAGCCAGCTCAACGCGTTTTCGTAAAGCCGACGCAAGTCGCTGGGACGCAAGCCGTCGCCCTTCTCCAGCGCGATGTCCTGGTAGGCCGGCAACCCCTGCCCGAGAAACATCTCCATCGGACTGATGCCGATCAGCACGATCGCGCCCGCGCCGTACTCGCGCGCGGCAATGAACGGCGGCGCGCTCTCAAAAGCGCCCGGCTTTCGTACATTTTCCTCGTTGAGGGCGCCCACCCACTGCGTGCGGGCCGTCGGCGCGCCGCGCACCAGCACGGTCCATGGCTGCTCGACGATGACCGGGCTGGTGTGAAACCAGATGTTCTGCGCCGCCGAATACCAGACGGCCCGCACGCCCTCGGTGACCGGGTGCCGGGCCGTGACATCGTCGGTGTAGGCATACGGCAAGTTGAAGCCGTATGGCGTGTGATAGGTGTGCGTCGGATCCGAGAGATATTCCAAAGGGGGAACGGACGCGCCGAAGCGTTTGAGAACCGCCTCCGCGGCGTAATAATCCGTGTCCTTCCGAATGGGTGTGTGCTTGAAAAACAACAATCCGCCGCCGGCCTCGACGAAGCGCTCCACCACCGGGGCCGCCCCCTCGTCAGCCACGGTCATACCGATGACGATCAGGAGTTGATACTGCCGGGCGACGTCCCACGTCAGTTCGGCGAGCGTCCCGCCTCGCACATCCGCGCCCGCGGCGCGCAGGCGCTGGACCGCCGGCAGATTCGACAGGTCCGGGAAGCGCGCGCAGACCAGCACGCGCGCACCCTTCAGATCGAGGGCCGGCTGGTCGGCGGCCCGGACGGGACCCGCACACAACAGCAGGAGCAGAATCGGGAACAATCGTTTCATCACGGGATTTTCCTTTTAATCGAGACGACCACCGACAGCCCGGCCCGGGCAACGCCTCACGGCATCACCCGCCTCATGGGTTCACCGCGAGCCCCGCCCGCCGCCGCGGCGCATACGGCACCAACTTGGGCGTGAGCGGCATCGGCTCATCCGCAACCGTCTCGCCCCGCGCCAGTTTACCCAAACGATCGGCCATCCATCGCGCCGTCTCTTCCAGATCGTATTCCAGCCGCGCCGCCGGGAAAAACGGGCAACTGTTGATGCCGGCATGGGCCGCTGTCACAACCTGCAATTGCTGGGGGACGGCTATTCCCATTTCCAGCAGCGCGGTCACCACGTCCGGCAAGTAGACGTCGTCGCCAATCAACAATCCGTCCGGCTTTTCGGCACGTGCCGACCATATTTCGCGGAACTGGTCGTACCCCGCGCCCGGGCGGGTCGGATGCAAATCGCCGCAAATCCATTCCGGACGGCCGACCACGCCGTGCTCCGCCATCACGCGATCCACCAGCGCCGCAGCTTCAAAACCCGCCGACGGATCTACATAGCCCAGATACGCAATCCGCCGGCATCCCTGCTGAACCAGATGACGCACCCCCATCGTGGCCCGTACCACCAATCGTTCCTCGCAATGCCCGGGTAGACCGTCCCTCGGCCGTCCGCCCACCACCCCTACATCCTCCATGCGCATCAGATCCGTCAACTCGTCGGGCAACAGGCCGGCGATACGGCCCACCGCGCACACCCGCCCGTCGCGCAGATTTCCGGCCAATTCCCGGCTCGCCAACTTATCCACCAGCCGGTTGTCCTTCACGGGCGCCACATACACACGCACCGGAATACCCAGCCGCACCAGCGCAACGTGCGTGTGGGCCAGCAATCGGTGCGCGCTGTCCGCCGTCGGGTGGTTTATGTCCACCCCCAACCACAAGGCCACGTGCTGGCTGGCGTGCGGATCGGCAACATACGTGCCCCGGCCCTGTCGCCGCACAAGTACGCCTTCCCTCGCCAACAGCGCCAGCGCCTCGCGCACCGCGTGCAGCGAAACCCCAAACCGCTTTACCAGATCCGCCTCCGTCGCCAGCCGATCCCCTGGCCGCAGCTTTTCGGCAATCTCCATTCGCAGCGCCACCTCAACCTGCTGCGGGACCGACACCCGTTGAATGTTTTCCGTTTTCATCTCTTCTCCTTATCTCAACACCGTCGCGCGGACGCCCGGCGATTGGCGACAAGGATGTTCCGACCCAAGGCCCAGCAGCCCAACCCCAGAATCCACGCCACCGACGGTTCCGGCACGGAGGCCACCACCTGCAGGTTGTCCACGACAATCGTCCCCGAGCCGAAATCGGGTTGCCCGAGAGTAATCTCCGTTCGATTAATTCCGCTGCTGTGCAGCGTGGAGGCATGATTGAAATCCAGCCCGGTCAAGCTGGCCACCATCACTTCGTCGGACAGCCGGGTGACCGTGAGATCGTAGCTGTATGCGTCCAGATTCAAGTCCAGGCGCAGCCGGTATTCGGTATCCGCGGCGAATGTGTCGCTGAACGCTTGGACCGTGTTCCCGCTGTTGGTGCTGTCCGTCGCGTAAATCTGGTTGCCGTTTCTTAGCAGCACCAGCAACAGATTCTGGGAGGGCGTCCGCAAAAGCAACGAAAGCGGATAGGCCCCGGTCGTGATAGCGCCACTCACCCTGAAATCAACGAACCATTCAACCTGCCCGCCAGTCGGACTCGTCGAGTTGAAAAACACATGCCGCAACGACTGGCCGGTCACTGTGTCGGTGCCCGCGAGCGCCTTGGCCGAACCGTCCAGCCCGGCCACCACCTCCCCGGTATCGTTGATGAAAACATTCCTTGTCCCGAGCGACGGCAAGATACCGGTAGTATTGCCGGCTGGAGGCGTGTACGTGCCCCCCAACGTGGCCTCTTCGAAATCTTCATAGAATATCGCATTGGGGTGCATATCGCCATAAACGGAAATGGAACCGAACAGGGCTCCAACGCAAAACCAGCAAGCCGATTTCGGGGCAATTGATTTCATATTCGCCTCCTTACATCATGTAATGATGTCGTATGATTACTCGCTACGGCCGGATAGGTCAACAAATTATTCCAATGTTAGTCCGAGGAAATTATTCTACCAATACTCGGCGTCGAACGCCGTGGATAACTTATTGCCCGCCATAGCTTTCCTACACAATATTGGTGTCCGATCCTCGGCGAAGGTGGTCGGCCGAGTTGGACCAGCCTTTCGCACATTCTGGATGTTTCGCGGTTCGCTTTTTCGAGGACGAGACCGATCCCGATTTCGACCTTGTTTTCGATCCCGATATGGCCCCCGGCGGGCTTGTCCCGCCGGAGCCAAAGTTTATCGCGCTACCGCGTAGCTGCGGAACTTCCGCTCCCGCGACGCGAGGTCGCGGGGGGCGGGTAAATCGAGGCCGATTTCGAGACCGAGGCCGAGGCCGAGGCCGATTCGGCGCCGATCTG
>CAYMCD010000110.1:0-10633 GCA_964388845.1 uncultured Verrucomicrobiota bacterium | reverse complement strand
GTGCCGCCGAAGAACCGCGACATCGCGATGGTCTTCCAGAACTACGCGCTCTATCCGCACATGAGCGTCTACAAGAACATGGCGTTCGGCCTCAAGCTGCGCCGCTATCCGAAGGCCGAGATTGACGCCCGCGTGCGCGAGGCGGCGGACATCCTGGGCATCCACCAGCTCCTCGAACGCAAACCGAAGGAGCTGTCCGGCGGCCAGCGCCAGCGCGTCGCCGTCGGCCGCGCCATCGTGCGCAAGCCCAAGGCGTTCCTGTTCGACGAGCCGCTTTCGAACCTCGACGCCAAGATGCGCGTCCAGATGCGCACCGAGATCAGCAAGCTGCACACCCGCCTCTCGTCCACCATGATCTACGTCACCCACGACCAGGTCGAGGCCATGACGATGGGCGACCGGATCGTGGTGATGAAGGACGGTTTCATCCAGCAGGTGGCGCCGCCGCTCGAGCTCTACGACCAGCCCGCCAACCAGTTTGTGGCCGGGTTCATCGGGAGTCCGCCGATGAATTTCTTCAAGGGACGCATCGAGCAAAGGGGCGGCGCGCTGTGGTTCAACGAAGGCAAGTTCTCCGTCCGGCTGGAGGACCAGCAGGCGCAGCGGCTGCACGGGTTGACCGGAAAGGACATCGTGTTCGGCATCCGCCCGGAGGACGTCGCGGACGTGCTGTTCGTCACGAATCCGAATCCCGACCACCAGGCGAAGGCCCGCATCGAAGTCGTGGAGCCGATGGGGGCGGAGACGTACCTCTACCTGAACACGGGGACCCACTCGTTCATCGCGCGCGTCAACGGATCGGAGCAGGCCGACGTCAACCAGGAGCTCTCGCTGGTCTTCAACATGAAGAAGAGCCACTTCTTCGACGCGCAGACGGGCGCCACTCTGGTGTGAGGACCGCCGGGGCCGCCGCCCAACGGATATGATGCCGCCGCCGATCGATTGGCTGGGCGCCGTCGGCCAGACGTTCCTGATTGCGGCCCTTTCGTTTGTCGCGCTCACGCTGCTGGCCAGCCATCTCCGCTACCAACACCTCGCCCGGCGCGCCGCCGGGACGCGCGCACACGGCCCGGCGGCCCGGACGGCGTTCGAGTTGCACATCGCCCAGCGGCTCGGTTCGGCCCACCGCGATCCGGCCCCGTTCGTCGTGGGCCGCGTCGCGCCGGACGGCGTGGTGCGGCTGCGCGAGCTGCACGGCGCCGAGGCGGTGGAGGAACTGATCCAGCGGATCGAGGAGCGGATCCGCGGCCTGGTCCGGACGGATGACCTCACCCTGCGCCTGCTGGAGGACGAGGTCGGCGTGCTGCTCCGCACGGCGCGCGCGCCGGGCAGCGAGGTGGCGCGCCGGATCATCGGGGAGTTCGCGGCCGCACCGGTCGTGCTGAAATCGGGCCTCTCCATCCGGGTGGACCTGCTCGCGGGCCTCGCGGCGTATCCGGAGGACGGCGACCGGGCCCCGGACTTGTACGCGAAGGCCGAGGCGGCGCTGGAACGCGCCCGGGCGGCCGGGCGCGGATGGCAGTGGCCCGACGCGAACGTCGCCCCGGACACCCCGGCGCCGAGGGCCCACATGGGCGATCCGGGGGAGGCCGCGCCGATGCTCGACGACCTGACGGGCGTCCTGAAGGCCGAGCGGCTCGGCGGCGTGTTGCAGAAATTCGTGGCGGCGCGCCGCCGCGACGACCTGCCCGTCTCGGTGCTCCTGCTGGATGTTGACGTGCTGCGCCGCTACAACCAGCAGTACGGACGCGAGATGGGCGATGCGCTGCTCAAGGGTCTCGCCGGGTTCCTCCAGAAACAGACGCGCGAACGCGACATAATCGCGCGGTGGGGCGAGGACCAGTTCCTTGTCGCCCTCGACTGCGCCCCGCGCGCCGCGCTCGCCGTCGCACAGCGCCTCTGGAACACCATCCGAAAATCCTCGTTCGGCCGGGCCGGCCTTCGGGCCACCGTGACCATCGGGGTCTCGGGCTGGCCCGACCACAGCGGCTCGGCGCGCGGTCTGTTCGAAGAGGCGCAGCTGGCCCTGCGCGTCGGCAAGAGCAAGGGGCGCAACCAGTGCGTGCTGTACGATCCGGAAATGCGCAAGTTGAAGATCGCGGATGCGCCGGCTGATATTTTTTGACACGGCACGGGGGGACAATGAGCATGAAGCTCGGCGTAAATATTGACCATGTGGCCACACTGCGGCAGGCCCGCGGCACCCGCTATCCCGATCCCCTCGACGCGGCGCGCCTGTGCGCGCGGGCGGGGGCGCACGGCATCACCGTTCACCTGCGCGAAGACCGGCGGCATATCCAGGACTGCGACGTCGAGCGGCTCGCGGCCGAGCGCGTGCTGCCGCTGAACCTCGAAATGGCGAATTCGGCGGACATCCTCGCCATCGCGCTCCGCCTCAAGCCGGATGAAGTCTGCCTGGTGCCGGAACGCCGCCAGGAGCTGACGACCGAGGGCGGCCTCGACGCGGCCGGCCGACGCGCGGCGCTGGCGCCCACCGTGCGGGCGCTCCGGGATGCCGGGATCGCCGCCAGCCTCTTCATCGCGCCCGAGCCGCGCCAGATCGAAGCCTCGGCCGAGCTGGGCGCGCCCTTCATCGAACTGCACACCGGCGCCTACTGCGAAACGCGGGGCGCGGCCGCGGACGATGAACTGGCCCGTCTCGTGGCCGGCGCGCGCCTCGCCCACCGCGCGGGTCTCCGCGTCAACGCCGGCCACGGCATCAACTGCGACAACCTCCCGGGTATCCTGCGCATTCCGCATCTCCACGCGCTCAACGTCGGGCACAGCATTGTCGCGCGCGCGGTGTTCGTCGGACTGCCCTCCGCCGTATCCGAATTCCTGGACGGCATGCGCGCGTACGACGGCGGCGAACCCTGAGCGGATGGGAGAAACGACCAGGATTCCGCTCGCCCATACTGATTCCCGTTCAGCGGTCGCTGGTGGCCATCAACAAACCTCTTCGCCGCCCCCGCGACCTTGTGCGTCCCGCCGCAGCCGGGCGAAGGCGGACGTCGCGGGAACGAAAGTTCAGCGGCCGCGCGGCAGCGAACCGAACTTATGCTCCGGCGGGACAAGCCCGCCGGGGGCCGGGAGCGTTTGGGGATAGACTCCGGTCGCTTCTTCCCAATCGCGAAGGGGCTTCGCGGCGTCTTTCGCGTCCTTGCGGGAACTCGTCATGGCGTCAGCGAGCGGACGCGGAGGCGATGGAAAAGCGATTCGGGCGGCCCGCTGACTTCGGCTACGCCGGAGGTGAGGCTGTACGAAATCGAGACGAGGGCGGACGTAACCCACGTCCCGTCCGGGCGCGCGGCCGTCTCGACAACGAAGGGCTGCCGGGCCGACGCATTGGTGGGGGCGCTGAACGTGACCATCACGTCGCCGGCTGATTGCCCGATGTCGAGGAATGACGCGGTGGCCAGGTCGAGCGTGGCCCGGGCGTTCAATCTTCCCCAGCCGAAGTACAGGTCGTAACCGGCGGTGTCTTCGCCGGGCGGACCGACCTGGTCGTCCGCCCCCGCGCAGAGCAGATTGCGCGCCTGGTCCTGGGTGATGTCCGGGTACAGCGACGCGAGCAGCGAGCAGACCCCCGCGACCTGCGGCGCGGCATACGAAGTGCCGGACCCGACAAAAATATGGTTGGTGCGTCCCACCGTGCGCACATGGAGCGCGGGCGCCACGAGATCAATTCCCGTTCCCCAATTGCTGGCGGTGTAGCGCGCATCGTTCGACGCCGTGCCGCCGGCCGTGATGCACGCCGCCATGCGTCCGGGAAAACGCACCGTGCCGGAGGCGTCGTTGTGCGTGATGGTCACAAAGAGGACGCCCGCGTTGATCGCCGCCATGATCGCATTGCTCAGCGTCGCGCTTGCGGTGGACCCCCCGGCGGAGAGGTTGACGACCTTGGCGCCGTTGGAGACCGCGAAGGCGATGCCGGACGCCCAGTCCGAGTAATAGCCGAGATTGGATGCATTCAGCACCTTGACCGGCATGATGCGGCACTGGAGATCCACGCCCGCGCCGCGGTTCGTGTTGTTGGCGTTCTGCGCCAGCACGCCGGCGACCGTTGTCCCGTGGTAGTGGTCGTCATAGGGATCGGCGTCGTTGTTCACAAAATCGTAGCCCGGCACGGCGCGGCCGACGAACTCGGGATGATTCGTGACCAATCCGGTATCCAGGACGGCGACCGTGACGTTCGATGAACCGGTGGTGATGTCCCATGCCGCCAGCGTGCGGATATCGGCCGGGACGACGCCGGCAACCACGTTGGTGTTCCGGTGATGCCATTGCCGGTCGAAATCGGGATCGTCCGGCGGATCCGCCCCGCCCGCGCCGATGTAATCCGGCTCGGCATAAATCACATCGCTCCGCTCCGACAGGAGGGCCACCAGGGCCGTGACCGTTGCGCCATCCGGCACCCGGCACAACACAGGTCCCGCCAAATCGGGCGCGGTCGCGCCCAGGCCGCCCCGCGCGCGGCGCGCAAGGGCGACATGCTTGAACTCGCGAAGCTCCATCCATGAAGGAATCGCCGCGCGCGCCACGCGCGAGGTGTCAAACTGCACGATCACCCGATCGGGCGCGAACGGCTCCGCCGCCCCGGCTGACGCCATCAGCCACGACAGGGCAAGAATCCGGGTCATGGGCCGGTGCATGCGACGCATGTGTAACGGGATACACGGAAAGGGCCGGGCGGGAAAGCCGGCGAGGATCCAGAAGTGCGAGGAAGTAGCGGCGGCAAGGCTCATCCGGGAAGATCATTCTTCGTGTTGCCGAGGGGATCGGCCGCGCCGCGTTCGGCTCTACTTTGTTTGCGCGCGAATGACGTGAGAACCCGGCCCAAGCCGGACGGGCCGGCGGCCGGGCAGTTGCACCGTTGCGGAAGTATTGGACGGCACATCCACTTCCAACGTCAGCCTCTGATCCTCGATCCGCCATTCCGAACGAATGACGCCGCGGATCGAATGATAAACCACGCGCGCCCACGTGAGGTCACCCCCCGGCCGCGGACGCACGAAGAAGTGTTTCCATCCGGGCGATCCCTCATCGGGATTGAGCCCGCCGATCACTCGGTAGAACCATTCTCCGATGGCGCCAAGCGCATAATGATTGAAGCTGTTCATGCCGGGCGCGTAAGGGCCGCGCCCGGCGATCCATCCGTCCCAGCGCTCCCATATCGTGGTGCCCCCATGCTCGACCATATAGCCGAGTGAAGGCGGCGTTTTCTGTTGAACCATCGCGTAGGCCAAATCGGAGCGCCCCGCGCGCGTGACTTCCATCAGCAGCCGGATCGTACTTTGGATTCCAGTGGAGAAACGCCCGCCATACCGGCGGATCGTCCGCGTCAGATGGCCTTGGGCCGCCTTCTCCAATCGCTTCGGCATCAGCCCGAAGTGCAGGGCTAGCGCATACCCTGCCTGGGTATCGCCCCGGACCCGACCGGAGGGCGACACGAACGCGCGTTGGAAGGCTTTGCGGATGGCGCCAGCCCGCAAACGGTAGTGCGTCGCTTCGCGCCGACGCCCCAGGATCGCGGCCATCTGCGCGACGCGCTTCGTGGATTCCGCCAGAAATGCGGTGGCAAAAACGTCAATCGGGACGGCCCCACCCTTTATGGGCCAGCCGTCCATGATCAGGGTATCGCCATTCAGCCAATCGCCGTAGGCGCGTCCGGGATTCCGACGCCAAAGGCCTTCCGGATTGTCGGCCCATACACGATCCACCCATCGGCGGGCGGAATCGAAATGCGTTTGCAGCAATTCGCGGTCCGCATAATTCACCCACTGCCGCCACGGCACGAGAACGCCCGCATCGGCCCACGCCGGCGCGCCGTAAAAGGAGGGGTGCGCATAGCCCGGGAACGGCGCGAGATCCGGAAATCGGCCATCGCCGGACTGGGCATCGCGGACATCCAGCAGCCATTTGGTGAAGAACGCCGCCATATCCATACCGAAGATGGCGGTCTGCGCGAATACTTGAATATCCCCCATCCATCCGAGCCGCTCGTCCCGCTGCGGACAATCCGTGGGTATGCCGTGCAGGTTGCCTCTGTGCGTCCAGCGGATCGCCGACATGATCCGGTTGAGCAGCGGATCGGAGCATTCGAACGTGCCCACTTCCGCCGCATCCGAGTTCACCGCGCAGGCTTCGATTTGTGCGGGGTCAGGCGCGGATGCCAACCCGGTCACCTCGACATAACGGAATCCGTGATAGGTAAAGCGCGGCTCGTAGCGCTCCGACCCGCCGCCTCCACAGATGTAGGTGTCGGTCTGCCTGGCGCTGCGCAGATTCTCGACATAAAGCGCTCCGCTTTCATCCAGGATCTCGCCATGGCGCAGGCGCACACAGGTCCCCGAATCCGCGCGAAGGGCCAGGGAGATCCAGCCGGTCAGATTCTGACCGAAATCAATGATGAAGACGCCGGGCTTCGGTGAGGTAATGGCGGTCGGGCGCAGGCGTTCAGTAATCCGGATGGGTTCGTTCGCCTGCGGAACGAGTTGCGGTCCCAGACAGGTCTCGACCGGTCTCCAGGCGGAATCGTCGAATCCCGAATCGGTCCAACCGGCCAACTCGCGGCGCGCGTCGTAGGTCTCACCGTCGAGCAGGTCGGCGCCACGGATCGGACCATCCAGTGTATACCGCCAGGATTCGTCGGTGCCGATAAACTCCTCCGACCCGTCCTGGTAAGTCACCATTATCTGCGCCAAACCGCGCGGCCACCGGCCATAAAAACCTCGCTCGCCGCCGCCCACGGCCCACGAGTGCAATCCCAGCCGGCCCGCATACCACCCCGCCGCCAGCATGAGACCGAACGCATTGCCGCCCTTCCGCAACAAAGCCGTCACATCATAGCTCTGGAACTGCACGCGCGCGCGGTAATCGGTCCATTCCGGCGCGAGGACCTGGTCGCCGACACGGGCCCCGTTGATAAAGAACTCACACAGCCCCAGCGCGGAGACATGCGCGACGGCGCGGCGGATCGGGCGACGAAGCGAAGATTCCTTTCGCAAGCAAGGCGACGGGCGTGATTCCCGTTCACTCCAAGGCGTGTCGGACTGCTCGCCGATCCACTTTGCCTTCCACACCGGGCGGGTTCCCCACCGCGCCTCACCGCTCCATGCGGACCAGCGACCGCGCGCGTCGCGCACGCGAACGCGCCATGCATAGAGGGCGCCGTTCCGCAGGGGATACCGTCCCGCGTAGGGGATGTGCAAGGTGTCATCCGACCGCACCGCGCCGGTGTCCCAGACCGTTCGCTTGTCGCAACAAACCCGGATGCGGTAGGCGGTTTGCCGCTGGCCCGGCTCATCCGATTCGAGCCGCCAGCTCAGGCGCGGGCGCGGCGTCCGTTCGGGATCCAGTCCCAGCGGGTTTTCGAGATACTCGCAGCGCAAGCGGACGGGCCGGAGTGAATCTAATTTGAAGCAGTTCATATCCGCTCCGTCCGCTCAGAGCGCTCAGCGCTCCGCTCAGTCAGAGCGCTCAGAGCGCTCAGGGGTCAGTCCGTGCATTTGTGCATTACCCGCTTGATTCGCCGTCGCGTCGCGTCCGTCGCGGATCGAAAGGCGCTCACAGCACGGCTCACATTGCTCCGATGACCCATCTCCAGCTCGCGCTGTATCCATTCATCGCCCATCACCGTACGACTCTTGACCAACCACGCCAGTCCCTGCTTCCGAGGATCGTTCTGGCGCAACAGCCGCGCCTCCGATTTCGTCATTCCTATTGCCCGCAGGCCGACTTCCAACAACCCGGCCGCCGTTCGCCGATCATGCTTCTCCATCAACACCCGCTCGTACGACTCGCGCTTGCGTCCTTCCGCCGCACCCGATGCCATATCCCTCAACCGCTCCCCAAAATCCGATCCGCCCACATACCAACCCCTCCGCAAGTCTCGCCACGCGGCTTCCTCCTGTACCGACACCCCGCGACACACTTCGCGCGAACGGAATTCCATATCCCGCCCGTACAGTTTCCGCGACGTCTCGCTTTCATCCGGCAATTCCACCGAACCGAACACCCGGCCACGCACCAGCCAGCTTTTCAGCGATGCGCTCCGAACAAACGCCGGGAAACTACTCCACCGGTAATCGCCCAGACGCGGATGCGCCCCATTCAACAAGCCTGCACGCGCCGGATTCAGGTGGATGTAGCGACTTACCCGCCCAAAATACTCGGGATTCTCCACCTCGACAGGGACGGCTTTATATCGGCCTTGAAACAGATGGCCCGTCTGCCGATGCCGCGCGTTGAACCGCTGTGTGTATGTCCCTTGAAACCATTTCATCCCGGCGACCAGGTTTGGATCCGGCGTTTCCAGCAGCAGGTGATAGTGGTTTCCCATCAACACATAGCTATGCACCCGGAAGCCCGATCGCTCGCATACTTCCGCCAGTGTTTCCATAAACAGTTCCCGGTCTGACTGCTCCAGAAATATCGCCTCGCGCCGGTCCCCGCGGCACACCACATGATAGACCGCCCCTGGATATTCCACTCGGATATGCCGCGCCATGCGGGTAGTTGCTCACTCGCCCCGAAGATTTGCAAGTCCATTCTGCACATATGCACGGACTGACCCCTTGCGGGGGCCTCGCGTGCCTTCGCGTCTCCTGGTTTCCCGGCGACCGGCACAAAACGTACGTCCCGCAGCCACAACCGCGCGTCGCCGGCGGTCACGCGGAATTCGATGGGGCCCGGTTCGCGCACGGTGAAGCGAAGCCGTTCAGTTCGCCACGTTTCGTCCGCCGCGTGCCCGACACGCAGGTCGTGCCGGCCCAGTTGCTCAGCGCTCTTGTGGGGGTGCACGCTGACCCACCCCGAATGTCCGCACACCGCGCGGCGGGGAGCGGCCGCCCGGTACGTAAAGACCAGTTCGTAGTCGCCGGGGGCCAGTTGCCGATAGGTATCGCAGCTCACCTCGACCGGCGCGAGGCGCCCGTCGCCGTTCCAATAGCGCACCCAGGTGCCGTCGCTCATGCGGCGGTTCCGCCCCGCGTGCCGGCCGGTGCGGATGAACCGGATGGGGCCGAGATGATAGGAGGCGAGAAATTCCGCGTTGCCGTCCGGGTCGGCCGCCCGGCTGAGCACGAGATAATCGCCGTCATAATAGTGGACGCCCATTTCAGCCGTTTCCAGTCGCCGGCGGACATCCGCGTCCAGGGCTTCGCCCCCGGTCGCCTGCAGGAAAAGGTGGTCCACGCGATGGCGCTCGGGGCGGTATTCGCGATGGGACAGGATTTCGGCGCGATTGGCGCACAGGCCGGCCAGCCGTTCGGTGGTAAGCAGGATGCCGGTCCGCGGTATATGGCGGGCTGCTTCCAGGGCCAGCACGCCCCGCAATTTGGGGCGCGCATACGTGTCGTCATGCTTGCCGCCCAGCCAGAGGAAACCGGTGGCCACGTGCGCGGCGATAACTACAGCCGCGAGAAAAACCAGACGCAGTCGCAGCGCCGAATCCCGTTGGACAGGGCGATCCGCCGGCTGGTTCCCGCGCCGGCGCGCCAGCGCCTCGATCATGCCGACGGCCAGGCTGACCGCCGCAGCGCCGCCATAGTGGCTGCCCAGCATCTGCTGGGTGGGGAATCCGCTGAGCATGGCGGTCAGCAGGGTGCTGAGCGGAAACAGCAGCACCGGCAACAAGTGGCGGCCCCACCAGGCCGCCGCAGGCAACAGCACCCACATCAAGCCCTGCAGGCGGGCGCGCAGGTGATACATTTTCATAAAATCCGAGGCTTCGTCCGGAATCACGTTTTGACGGCGATCGAACAGCGAGAAGCCGACGAGAGCGGGATACAGCCAGAAAACAGCCATGAGCCCGTACGCCACGGCCAAGCCGATCAGCAGATAGCCGGTCTTCCCGCGCCCGCGCGCGGCGAAGTAGGCCAGCATGGGCAGAACCAGGATAAACGCATCTTCGCGGACCCCCAGGATAAGCGCCAGCGGCAGCCAGGCGGCGCGGGGCCGGAACGACAACGCATGATAAAGCCAGGGCACCAGCAGGTAGTAAACGCCCACGCCGTGGAATTCACTGAGCAGGGTGGCCTGGGTCAGGCGATAGCCGGCCAGGAAAAAGAGCACGGTCGCCGTGGCGGACTCCGGCAGTTGATGGCGCCGGCCGGCCGCCCACAGGATCAGGCCGCCGCCCACCAGGCATAGCCATTGCACCACGGCCAGCAGGAAGGGATGATCCCACACCCGGAATAACGGCCCGAGCAAGGCCAGCGTGAACGACAGGTGCGTGGCCAGGTAGTCGCGGTCCACCAGGGTGCGGAACCACTGCCCGCGCCCCGAATTCCAGATCATATTGGTGTAAACGCCGAAGTCGTAGAGTGCGTACTTGAACCAGGTGAAAGAGCAGAAGGCGCTGTAGAGGGTATGCAGAGCCGCGGCGACCGCCAATCCGAGGGGAGCGGCGCTCATCCAACGACTCGCCCGGTTGCATCCACGCTGCATGGCCGGGCGTTATGCCACGTCTTGCCGCGATTTCCAAGGCCGGGCATTTCCATGCCCGGCAAGAATCACCCCCAAAAATTATCTGACCCCTCGCGGGCCCGAAACGCGGGAGGACCGCGCCGCGAGTCCCTAGTCTCCTGAGTCATTGATTTCTTCTAAAAGTATTTATGGGTTGGTTTTGAGG
>CAYMCD010000109.1:0-10738 GCA_964388845.1 uncultured Verrucomicrobiota bacterium | reverse complement strand
ACGGGATCGCGGCACTCGAGGACGGGCCGGCGGGGCGCGACGCGTTCATCCGCGACCTCGAGGCGGCGCGCGCCGGGCGCGCGTACCTCGCCGCCATCCCGGGCCTGCCGCCGCCGGTCAAGGCGCTCGGCGCCGCCTGGTTGCGCGGCATCGCCGACGCGGTGGCGCGGCTGGGAGCGAATTAGGGAGCGAACCATGGGACGACTCTTCGGAACGGACGGGGTGCGCGGCGTGGCGAACAAGCCGCCGATGACCGCGGAGATGGCGCTCGAGATCGGCCGCGCGACGGCCTATGTCTGCAAGCACCACCGCGAGCGGCGGCACACGATCGTGATCGGGAAGGACACGCGCGTGAGCGGCTACATGCTCGAGAGCGCGCTGACGGCGGGCATCTGCTCGATGGGCGTGGATGTCCTGCTCGTGGGCCCGATGCCGACGCCCGGCATCGCGTTCATCACGCGGAGCATGCGGGCGGACGCCGGGCTGGTCATTTCGGCGTCGCACAATCCCTACCAGGACAACGGCATCAAAATCTTCTCGCGCGACGGGTACAAGCTGCCGGATGCGGAGGAGAACGAGATCGAGGAGCTGATCAGCACCGGCCGGATCAAGGACATCCGGCCCACGGCCGAGGAAATCGGGAAGGCGCGCCGCATTGACGACGCGCTGGGGCGCTACATCGTTTTCTGCAAGAACACCTTTCCCGAGTCGCTCGGTCTCGAAGGCATGAAGCTCGTGCTCGACTGCGGGAACGGGGCGACCTACAAGGCCGCGCCCATCATCTTCCGTGAGCTCGGCGCCGAGGTGACGGCCATCCACTGCGAACCGAACGGCGTGAACATCAACGACCGCTGCGGGTCCCAGCACACGGAGGACTTGCGGGCCAGGGTCCGCGCGCTCGGCGCCGACGTGGGCCTCGCGTTCGACGGGGACGGCGACCGGATGATCGCCGTGGACGAAACGGGCGCCGAGTTGAGCGGCGATCACATCCTGCTGATCTGCGCGCGCGCGCTGAAGGAGCAGGGCCGGCTCGCGAACAACCTCGCCGTCACCACCGTCATGGCCAATTTCGGCTTTTTCGTGGCCGCCCGGAAACTCGGCATCGAGGCCGCGGTGGCGGCGGTGGGCGACCGCTACGTGCTGGAGCTGATGAAGGAGCGCAAAGCGTGCATCGGCGGCGAGTCCTCGGGTCACATGATTTTCCTGGAGCACCACACGACGGGCGACGGGTTGATCTCGGCGCTGCAATTGCTGGCGGTCCTCCGCGCCGCCGGGCAACCGCTCTCGGCGCTGGCGTCGGTCATGTCGGTGACGCCGCAGAAGATGATCAACGTGGATGTGCGCAACAAACCGGATCTCGACACGATCCCGGAAATCCGCCGGGCGATCGGAGCGGCCGAGGCGGAGCTGAAGGACCAGGGGCGCGTGCTGGTCCGCTATTCCGGCACGCAGGCGATGTGCCGCGTGATGGTGGAGGGGCCGACCCGGGAACTGACCGACCGCCTGACGCAGTCCATCGCCGAGGTCGTCAAACAATGCCTCGGCGCCTGATCCTCTGCTGCCTCGCCGCGGGGGCGGGCGCCTGCCTCGGAGCCCCGTCCGCCGAGGCGATGCGGGCCGATCCGTTCGACGCGGGATTCCTGGCGTCCCGCCACGTTGATGCGAACGGCGACGTACGCCTGAAGGCCGCCGGCCCTTTTTTCGAGATGGCCCAATCCACGCAAGGCTGGCGCCTGGCGGCCTTCCGCCCGTTCTTCAGCAGCGTGGCGGACCCCGAGCGCGGGAAGGCGCGGAGGGATTATCTCTGGCCGCTGGCCGCCAGCCGGACGATCGGCGACGAGGAGGCGTCGCGCTACCTCATCTTCTTCTCCTTCAAGCACGGGGCGAAGCAGCCGGATCGCCGCTACCGGTTCTGGCTGCTGCCGTTCTATTTCGAGGGCCGGGACCGCCAGGGGGAACGCTACCGCGCCATCTTTCCGCTGGGGGGGACCATCCGGGAATTCCTCGGCCGCGATGAGGTGTCCTTCGTCCTTTTTCCGCTCCGCTCCACGAGCCGCCTCAACGACCTGGAGACCGGCAACTGGCTCTGGCCGTTCATCTCCCGCACGGAGGGCGAGGGCACGGCGCGGCATCGCGTGTTCCCGCTCTACGGGCGCTCGATCCGCGAGGGGCAATACGACAAGCGGTTCGTCCTCTGGCCGTTCTGGAGCGATGTGCGCTACGAGACCAGCGGCTCCGCGGGGCGCGGTTTCCTGCTGTTCCCGCTCTACGGGCACATGAGGCTCGAGAACCAGGAGAGTTGGTGGGTCCTGCCGCCGTTTTTCAGGTATGCGACGGGCGCGCGCGGGACCCGCCTGCTGGCGCCGTGGCCGTTCATCCAGCGGGAGACCGGCCCCGTGGAAAAACTCTATCTCTGGCCGCTGTGGGGGCACAAGAAGGCCTACAACCACGAGCGGACGTTTTATCTGTGGCCGATCATCTGGGACGAGCACACCGAGCGGCTGGGCGAACGGCAGGATCGCTTTATGGTGGCACCGTTTTACGTCTCGTCCGCGAGCGGGGTTTCGAACCGGCCCCCGCGCGAGCGGAGCGTCAAACTCTGGCCGCTCTTTTCCTATCGCCGCGTGGAGGACCGGTCGCGCTTCAAGGCGCTCGACCTCTGGCCGCTCGCGGAGAGCCCCCAGGTCGAGCGCAACTGGGCGCCGTTCTGGACCCTCTATTCCAGCGCGCGCGTGGCGGAAAACACCGACCGGGAGGTGCTCTGGGGCCTGCACCGCGACCAGCGCCGCGGCGCGGAGTCGCGCTATTGGTCGCTGTTTCCACTCTGGGATTGGCGGCGCGAACGCGGCCGCACCTCCTGGGCGGTGCTCAAGGGCCTGCTGGGCCGCGAACACGGGCATTCCAATACGGCCTGGCGCGTGCTATTTTTCTTCTCCTTCGGCGAACCGGTTTCCGGGGAGGACACGCCATAATCACGCGCGAGCCAGAGTTTTTCGACCCGCCGATCAACCCCTTCGCCAGCATGGGGCGGAAGGTGCTGGGCAACCTGCGCGGCGTCGGCCAGGCCCTGCTGATGTTGTCCGAGGCGGTCTTGTTCATCCCGTGGTCGCTCGGCAGGCGCCGCCGCCACGAGCTGTTTTTCCAGCTCTACGTCACGGGGATCAAGAGCCTCGGCGTGATCACCGTGGTGGCGGCGTTCACGGGAATGATCCTCGCGCTGCAGACCGGGCTGGAGCTGCGCCGTTTCGGGCTGCAGCAGAACATCGGCACCGCGGTGACGGTGGTGATGCTGCGGGAGATGGGCCCGTTCATGACGGCGCTCATCATCGCGGCGAGCGTCGGCTCCGCGATCGCCGCGCAGATCGGCACGATGGTGGTGTCCGAGGAGATCTCCGCGCTGGAGATCATGTCCATCAACCCCGTCCGCTTCCTCGTGCTTCCGCGCCTGCTCGCGCTGGCGCTCATGATGCCGGTGCTGACGATCTACACCGACATCCTCGGCATCGTCGGGGGCGCCGTCATCGGCGCGACGCAGTTGCAGGTCTCGTTCCAGGCCTATTTCGACAACGCGCGGCTCTACGCGGAGAACAAGGATTTGTATGTCGGGCTGCTGAAGGCCTTCGTCTTCGGCGTGGTCATCGCCACGACCGCCTGCCACCAGGGCTTCGCGACCAGCGAGGGCGCGGTCGGCGTCGGCCAGGCGACCCGCCGCACCGTCATCATTTCGTTCCTCGTGATCCTGATCCTGGGCTACATGCTGACGCGCCTGTTTTACCGATGATCCGATTCGAAAAAGTGACCAAGCGGCTGGGCAACCGCAACGTGCTGGACGAGTTCGATCTCGAGATCCGGCCCGGCGAGACGTTTGCCATCTGCGGCTCCTCCGGCATGGGCAAGAGCGTCACGCTCAAGCACATGGTCCGGCTGCTGACGCCGGATGCCGGGCGCGTCCTCGTCGGCGACGCGTGCGTGAGCGAGGCGACGGGCCGGGACCTGGAAAAGATCCGCGCGCGGTTCGGCGTGCTGTTCCAGGGCGGCGCGCTGCTGGCCTGGTTGAACGCCGGGGAGAACGTCGCCCTCCCGCTGCGCGAGCATACGCCGATGGGCGATGCGGAGATCGAGGCGCTCGTCCGCGAGAAGCTGCGCATGGTCGGACTGGAGGACGCATACAACAAGTTCCCGGCCGACCTCTCGGGCGGCATGCGAAAGCGCGTGGCGCTGGCGCGCGCCATCGTCACGCGGCCGGAGATCATCCTGTACGACGAGCCGACCTCGGGGCTGGACCCGGTCACCTCCCGCACGATTGACGAGTTGATTGACAGTCTCCGCAAACAACTGGGCGTGACCAGTGTGGTGGTGACCCACGATCTGCACAGCGCGCTGGCGATCGGCACGCGGATCGCGATGCTGCACAACGGCCGGGCGGTCGAGGTGTCGGCGCCGGATGAATTTGTCCGTTCCAATAACGAAGTGGTTCGCGGATTCCTCGAGGCGCAGTATATTACGCGCCGCGGCGGATGGGAGGAGGACTTGAAGATATGAAACGCAGCCGGATGCAGCAGATGTCGCTCGAAGTCGCCGTCGGGTTCTTTCTGACGATGATCCTTCTCGCGCTGGGATTCTTCACGATCATCCTGAGCCAGGACAACGTGTTCTCGACCAACTACTCGCTGAACGTGGTCTTCGACCAGGTGACCGGCCTGATCAAGGGCGACAAGGTGTTTGTGAAGGGCGTGGATGTCGGCCGCGTCAAGGCCCTCGACGTCCGGCGCGACGGCGTCCACGCCGCGCTGACGCTCGACTATCCGGTGGCGCTGCGCGAGGATTACCGCATCGCCGTCCTGCCCTCCTCGGTGCTGGGCGGGAAATTCGTCGAGATCCAGGAGGGGTCCGCGGCCAGGCCGCCGTTGCCGCCGGGGGCGCCGGTCGTCGGGCGGGGCCCGGCCGATTTCATCGCGGAGATGACGGACGGCATCCGGGCCGTGCGCCGGTCGCTCGAATCGGGCGGCGTGCTGGGCAATCTGGAGGAGACGATGGCGAATCTCAAGGATCTGACGCGCCGGCTCAAGGATGGCGAAGGCACCGTGGGCCGTCTGCTGGCCGAGGACAGCCTCTACACGAACCTGCTCGCGGTGAGCGAGCGACTCTCGCGGGGGGAGGGGACGCTGGGCAAATTGCTCTCCAGCGACGACACCCTGTACCGCGATCTTTCGGACACCGTGGCCGCGCTGAAGGAAAGCGCGGAGACCATCAACCGGGGCGAAGGCACGCTGGGCCGGCTGGTGAAGGAGGACGGCGTCTACAAACAGGTGGATGGGCTCATGGGCGAACTCCGCGCGACGGTTGACGACCTGCGCGAGACGACCCCGATCGTTTCCTTCTCCTCCATCTTCTTTGGGGCGTTTTGACATGAAGACGCGCGCCGCTCATCGCTGGATCGCCGCCGCCCTGGTTTGCGCCCTCCTGTCCGTCGCCGCGCCGGCCCCGGCCCGCGCGGAGTCTTCCGGCATCAACGCCTATGGGACCGTCGGGCTCCTCTTGCTCGTGGTCGGCACCCTGGGGTGGGTGGCCTGGACCGCCGAGCGCGAGGACAAGGAGGACCTGGTCCAGGCCCGCGCCATCCTGCCGCTCCACCGGGTGGACGATGCGGATACCGCCTTCGGCCTGTTGCTCGATGAACGCGAGGAGGACGGGACGTCCGTCCTCTCCGCCGGGCTCGCCATCGGCCGGCGCTTTTGATGCGCCGCCGCGGGGCGGCCCCGCGGACTCACGGCCCGGGCAGCGCGGCCGGTTCGCGGCCCTGTGCGAGGCCGTCCACCTGCGCGAGTTTCTGTTCGACCTTCTCGAATCGCTTCTGGGCGTCGTCGAATTTCTTGCGCGCGTTGTCGAGGTGCTCGCCGGTGAGGCGGAACGCCTCGCCGAACCGCTCGAACTCCGCGTGCACGCGGGCGAGCTGATCTATCACGGCGCGCGCGCTTTCCTCGATACGCAGGCCCTTGAGCCCGAGCAGCACGGTCTGCAGGTAGGCGTAGAAGCTGTTGGGTGAAACGGGGATGACGCGCCGTTTCAGGGCGTATTCGAACAGCGCGCCGTCGCCGCCGAGGTCGTCGTCCTTGATGATGGTCTCGTAGTAGACGTTCTCGGCGGGGATGTACATCAGCGCGAAGTCGAAGGTGCCCTCGTCCGGGCGGATGTATTTCTTGGCGATTGCGTCCACGTGCCGCTTCACGTCCTGCAGAAACCCGCGGCGCGCCAGGTTACGGTCCTCTTCGGCGCCGGCCTTCACGACGCGCTGGAAATTCTCGAGGGGGAATTTCGCGTCCACGGCGACGAGGCCCGCCTTGAGCACGACCACCGCGTCCACGGTCTCGCCGCCGCGGAAGGCGTATTGGAGGCGGAAGTGGTCGGGCGGCAGGATCTGCGCGAGCAGATCGCCGAGGAACAGTTCGCCCAGGTTCCCGCGCAGTTTCGGGGAACGCAGGATGTCCTGCAGGCCGGCGATGTCCTTGCCGATCTCCGCGAGGCGCTGCGTCTTTTCCGCCAGTTGCCCGAGATTCTGGCGGACGTCGTTGATGACCTGGGCGGTGCGGTCGAGGCGGCTGTCCATCGCGCGGCGCGTGCCGTCGAGTGATTGGATCAACTGGCCCTGCAGCTGGCCCACCGTCTGGCGCAGTCCTTCGACCTGGCCGGCGAATGCGCCGACCTGACCCTTCATCTCGGCCAGCGCCTGGTCCTGCTCGGGCCGGTGGATCGCCCGCCGGAAGGAGCTTTTCAACCAGAACCCCAGCGCGGCCAGGGCCGCGAGCAGCACGGCGGTCGGGAAGAGCATCGGTCCGGGCGCGTCCATGCCCCATGGATAGCGGCGGCCGGCGGGAAAGGCAATGCCGCTCTGCGCGCGCGGGGCGCGGGCGGACTCAGCGGACCAGCAGGACCGGCTTCGTGGACCGCGCAATGAGGGCGTGCGGGGTGCTGCCGAGGATCATTTCGCGAATGCGCGAATGGCCGTAGGCCCCTACGACGATGAGTCCGCAGCCGAGCTCGTCCGCCTGGGCGGGAATCACGTGGTCGGGGCGGCCCGGGAGCACGAGGTTGGCGGCCGCGCATTCGTGGGCGCGGGCCATCCGGATGCCGTCCTCCGCCCATTCGCGGGCGGCCCCGGGGTCCGCGCCGTCGGCGACGCTGAGGATGACCAGCGGCGTCTGGAGGGCGAGGGCCAGTTCGATCGCCTCGTGCAGCGCCTTGCCGGCGTAGGAGCTGCCGTCGTAGGCGCACAGGATTTTCCGGATCGGGGCATAGACGTCGGGGGTGACGAGGCAGGGCTTCAACGAATGGCGCGCGACGCGCTCCGCGGTGGATCCGATGAAACCGCCGCCCATTTCGCGGTGCTCCCCGTGCCGGCCGAGCACAATCATCTCCGCGCGGCGCTCCTCGTCGAGAATTACGCGGGCCGGATGGCCCATCCTGAGCTGCGCCTCGATTTCAAGGCCCTCCGACGCCGCGCTGTCCAGCAGCGCGCCGATGACGGCCTCGCCCTTCTGTTGCATGAGGTCGCGAAATTGTTTGAGCTGCCCGCTGAACGGCTGCGCGCCGATCCAGCCCGAGACATCCGCCATCAGGGGCCCCTCGAGCATCCGCGAATCGAGAACGTGGCAGCCGCCAAGTTCCGCGCCGAGCCCCTTGGCGAGGGCCATCGCGTAGCGGCACGCCGTGGCGCCGCCCTCCGAGCCGTCGGTGAACACCAGGATGGATTTGATCATGGACTGCTGTCTCCGTCCGGGACCGGGCGCGCATCCCGCCAATGCCAGTGTAGGCGGGCCCGGCGGGCTTGTCGAGCCGCCGCGCCGGATTGTTTTGCATCGCCCGCTTGCCCAATGGTTCGCCCGGTTGATAGGATGCGCGGATGGCAGTGAGGAAAATAACCGCGCGCAGCGGGTGGCTGGAGGTCGCCGGGATCCTCCTGTTGACCCTGGCGCTGTTGAGCTTGCTCGCCCTCTTTTCGTACGAGCCGGGGGACTTGGCGGTCCTCCAGTCGCCGCCGAACGATCCGCCGGCGAATTTCATAGGCCCCATGGGGGCGTGGTACGCCTTCCTCATCTTCATGGGGTTCGGCATCGCGGGCTATCTGACGCCGCTGACGTTCGCCTATTCGGGCATGGTCTGTCTGTTCAAGCGCGAGGGCCGGATCTGGACGAAGATCGTTTGGTCCGTCGTCACCCTGCTGGCCGTGGCCGCCCTGATGGACCTGCAGCCCGGCGGGTGGGCGAACTGGCGGCAGGAGCTGAATGTCGGGAGCCCCGGCGGCGTGGTCGGCGAGTTGCTGACCGGGCGGAGCCTGGTCCTGCTCTGGGGCCCGATCGGGACCGGAATCCTCATGGGCGCGATGCTGCTCATCGGCATCGTGCTGATGATGGAAATCCGGCCCGGCGTCCTGCTGCGCCACGCGTGGGACCTCATCCTCGCGGGCCTCGACCGGTGGAAGGCCGCCCGCACCGCGCGGCTGGATCGCCTGCGGCAGCTTGAGGAAGAACAGCGCGAGGTGATGAAAAAACGGCGCCGCCTCGAGGAGGCGATGAAGAGCGCGGAGTCCCAGCCGGCGGTCAAGGTGCGCAAGAAGGCGCCCGAACCGGCGCCGGTGGAGGAACCCGCGGACGAACCCGCGCGCGGGCGCCGGGCCGCGAATCCGGAGAAATCGCCGGCGGCCGGTGAAGCGGAGGCCGGGGAACCGGCCGGGGCGACCGAGCCGGAAAAAAAACCGTTCAGCCTGTTCGGCCGAAAGGGCCGCGCCGCCGCCGAGTCGCAGGAACCCGAAGCATCCGATGCGCCCGCGGAGCAGGAGGAACCCCCGCCGCCCGCGCGCCGCGAAAAACCCGCGGAGGCGGCGGCCGAAAGCCTGGCGGTGCTCCCGTCCGGCGGCGCGCAGTGGACGCTGCCCTCCATGGACCTCCTCGATCCGGTCAAGGAGCACCCCGAGATCACCCATACCGATTTCCAACAGGGTGGCCAGTTGCTGAAGGAGACCCTCGCCGAGTTCGGCGTCGAGGTGGATGTCACCAACGTCGAGCGCGGCCCGGTCGTGACGCGCTATGAACTGCTGCCGGCCGCCGGCGTCCGGGTGGAGCGGATTGCCGCGCTCGGCAACAATATCGCGCTGGCGATGAAGGCCGAGACGGTCCGGGTCCAGGCGCCCATCCCCGGCAAAGGGGTGGTGGGCATCGAGGTGCCCAATACGAAAACGACGGCGGTCTACCTGCGCGAGGCCATGGAGAGCGAAGTGTGGCAGAGCGGCCGCGCCGCCCTGCCGCTGTGCCTCGGCAAGGATGTCGGGGGGCGCGTGCAGGTCGCCGACCTGGCGGACATGCCGCACCTGCTCGTAGCGGGCGCCACGGGGTCCGGCAAGACCGTCTGCATGAATTCCATCCTGGCGGGCCTCTTGCTGTCCCGCACGCCGGACCAGATGCGCCTGATGCTCATTGATCCCAAGATCGTGGAGTTCTCCGGCTACAACAACCTGCCGCACCTGGTCGTCCCCGTGATCACCGACTCGAAGAAGGTCGGCCTGGGACTCCGGTGGGCGATCAACGAGATGGAAAAACGCTACAAGCTCTTCGCCAAGGTCGGCGTCCGCAACATCAAGGCGTACAACAGCAGGCCGGTCGCGCAGCAGACGGAACTGTTCACCGACGAGCTGCCGCCCGCGGATATCCCGCCCGAGGAGAAAATCCCCGATCGCGTCCCCTACATCGTCATCGTCGTGGACGAACTCGCCGACCTCATGCTGGTGGCGCAGGCGGAGGTCGAGAACCAGATCGCGCGGCTGGCGCAGCTCTCCCGCGCGGTCGGCATCCACATGATCCTCGCCACGCAGCGCCCCTCCGTCAACGTGATCACGGGCACGATCAAGGCCAACTTCCCGGCGCGCATTTCGTTCCAGGTCGCGCAGAAGGTGGACAGCCGGACCATCCTCGACGTCGCCGGAGCGGACAAATTGCTGGGCAAGGGCGACATGCTGTTTCTCCCGCCGGGCAGTCCGAAACTCATCCGCGCCCAGGGTACGCTCACCACCGACGCCGAAATCAACCGGATCATCGAGTACTGGAAGCGGCAGGGCCCCCCGCAGTACGAAACCGCGATCAAGGAGAAGATCGAGGGCAAGCAGGTTGACCTGCCCGACATGGAGGAGGATGATGAGCTCCTGCAGCAGGCGCTGGAAATCATCCGGCAAACCCGCCGCGCCTCGACGTCCTCGCTCCAGCGCCGCCTCCGCATCGGCTATACCCGCGCCGCGCGCATCATGGATCTGCTCGAGCAGAAGGGCGTCGTGGGTCCCGCGCAGGGCGCGGATCCCCGCGACATCCTCATAGACCTCGACGGCGAGGTGCCCGAAAACAATCCCAAGGACGAGGCCTGACCCCCCCATGGAAACGATGGGCCACGTCTTCAAGACCACCCGGGAGCGGAAGCGCATTTCGCTTTCGCAGGCGGCCGCCAAGACGCGGATCAAGCTCCAGCACATCGAGATGATGGAGCGCGACGATTTTTCACGGATGCCGGCCCCGGCCTATGCGCGCGGATTCATCCGGATGTACGCGGATTTCCTCGGGCTCCAGTCGGCCCCGCTGATCGAGGAATACAACCAGCTCCACCAGTCGGGGGACCGGGCCCGGCCTGACGCCCGCCCCCCGGCGCGGGAGATTGCGCCGCCGCCGCCCGCGTCCGGGCCCGCCGATTCCGCGGCCAC
>CAYMCD010000108.1:0-10963 GCA_964388845.1 uncultured Verrucomicrobiota bacterium | reverse complement strand
GGCCCACCGGTGGCGGCTGACGGCGCGCGGGGCGGGCGAAACCGCGTGGCGAACCGTCGTGTTGCCGGTCGCCGCGGGCGGCGACGCGGGGGCCGTCCTGCGTGAATGGGCGGCGGGGCGCGCCGTCGAGCTGCGTTCGATCCGCCTGCGCCGCGCGGTGGAGCGCCCGTGGGATTCGCAGTTCTTCTACTATCTCCGCCAGTTGGCCCGTCTGGATTTCGGCGTGTCGAGCAGCGCGAACCAGCCGGTGACCGACCTGCTGGCGGAGGGCCTCGGGCCGACGCTTGCGCTGGCGGCGCCCATGCTCCTGCTGGAAACGGCGCTCGCCGTTTCGCTCGGCCTCTGGTGCGCGTATTTCCGGGGCCGCTGGCCGGACCGGCTGATGGTCGTCGGCGCGGTGGCGCTGATGAGCGTGAACTACCTGGTGTGGATCGTGGGCGGGCAATACCTGCTCGCCTTCCGGTGGGGCTGGTTCCCGGTGTGGGGCTTCGCGTCGTGGGGCTATCTGCTGCTGCCGATCCTCATCGGCGCGGTCAGCGGCCTCGGGTCGGGCGTGCGGTTCTACCGGGCCATCCTGCTCGATGAACTCTACAGAGACTATGTGCGCGCGGCCTATGCCAAGGGGGTGGGGACCGCCCGGGTGCTGTTCGTCCACGTGCTCCGCAACGCGCTGGCGCCGATCATCACGCAGGTCGTGTTGTCCCTGCCGTTCCTCTACACGGGCAGCCTGCTGCTCGAAAGTTTCTTCGGCATCCCGGGCCTCGGCTATCTGAGCGTCAACGCGATCAACGACGGCGACGTGGACGTGGTGCGCGCCATCGTCGTGCTGGGTTCGTTCCTGTACCTGCTGGGCAATTTGCTGGCCGACCTCTGCTATGCGTGGGCGGATCCCCGGGTGAAGCTGACATGAGCGCCGCGTGGACCTTGCCGCGCGCCCGCCCGCTCGCCCTCGCGGCCTGCCTCGTGGTGCTGGTGTACGCCGCGCTCGCGGGCTACGGCGAGGCGGTGTACCGGTGGCACCGGTGGCGCGACACGACGCCGGAATATCAACGGCAGGATCTGGGCCGCCAGTACCAGCCGCCCTCGGCCGCGCACTGGATGGGCACGGACGCCCTGGGGCGCGACGTGTTCCGCCGCCTGGTGCAGGGGGCGCGAATCGCGTTCCACGTCGGGATCATCACCTCGTGCATCGCCATCCCGATCGGCGTGCTGTTGGGCCTGCTCGCCGGCTATCACGGAGGCCGGGTGGATGATGTGATTGTCTGGCTCTATTCCACGTTTGCCGCGATCCCGGGCCTGCTCTTCATCCTGGCGATCGCGATGGTGGTCGGGAAGGGCCTGACCGGGGTATTTCTCGGGATCGGGCTGACGACGTGGGTGGGCGTCTGCCGGCTGGTCCGCGCGGAGACGATGCGGCACCGCGAGCGCGCGTATGTGCAGGCGGCGCGCGTGCTGGGATTCGGCGCGCCGCGGATCCTGTTCCGGCACATCCTGCCGAACATCTTCCACATCGTGATCGTCACCTTCACGCTGCGGTTCCCCGCGTCGGTCGGCACCGAAGTCTTCATGAGCTTCCTCGGGCTCGGCGTGCAGGGGGAGCCGTCCTGGGGCATCATGCTGAACAACGCCCGCGCCCGGCTGTGGCAGGGCATCTGGTGGGAGATGACCTTCGTCACCGCCGCGGTTTTCCTGCTGGTCCTCGCCTTCAACATCCTCGGCGACTGGCTGCGCGATGCGCTGGATCCGCGGCTGCAGGACCGGCGCCAGGCCTGATCGCGCCGGTTTTGGGGTTGTGTTGGACGCGGTTCTTTCCGCAGTATCGCGCCCTCCACCCCGCCGGACGGAAGGCGCCATCGGAATGAATCGAGCGAGGACAAAGAAACTTGTGTTGGCCCTGTGTTCCGTCGCGGCCACTCTGCTGGCCGGCGAGGCGTTGATCCGCGCGAGCGATCACCGGCGTGGAATCGGATTCTTCAGCAGCGCGGGAAATCCGCTGGCGGAGGCGGCGCCCTCGGTGCTGCCCTTCCGCACCTTCGGCTTCGATCCCTACCGCACGGTCGGCGGCCGGACCTTTATTTCGGACACGTGGAAGCGGCGGTTTCCGCTGCGGAAGGCCGAGGGAACGTACCGCGTCGTGTGCTTCGGCGGTTCGACCACCGCGCACCGGATGAACGGGCGGGACTACCCGGGCATCCTGCAACGGCTCCTGCGCGAAGGCGCCAACCGGAAGACCATTGAGGTCATCAACGCCGGCAATTCGGGCTACACCACCGCGCATTCGCTGATCCTGCTGGGGCTGGATGTCCTCTCCTGGCAGCCGGACCTGGTCGTCTTGAGCCACAACATCAACGATCTCACCGCGCTGTATTTCCCGGGATTCCGGCCCGATTATTGGAACAAATACAGGAGCGGCTATTTTTCGGTTCCCGATTTCAGCGAGCGCTACACGTGGAACAACGTCCTGTTTCAACACGCGCGCCTGTATTGGTTCCTGGCCGCCGCGCTCCGACCGCATGGATTCCGCGATCTGGCGGCGCGGGGCCGCGCGATCCGCCGCGCGCCGTATCCGGAGGAACTGGTCGCGCGAGGCGAGGAAATCTTCCGGCGCAACATCGAGACCTTTGTGGCGATCGCGAAAGACCGCGATATCAAGGTGATCCTGGGCACGCAGCCGCATGAACCGTCGGAGGAATTCTTTGTGCGGCACATGGGCTATAAGCCCTACAACGACGTCGCGCTCTACCCCCCGCACGGGCAGCACCTCGACATCCACGAGCGGTACAACGAGGCGATTCGGGACGTGGCGGAGGAGAGGGGGGTGGGGCTGGTTGACAACGCGCGCGATTTTGCCGGCGAAACGCGCTATTTCATTGACCATGTGCATAATTCGGATGAGGGGTTGCTGAAGCTGGCGGAACTCTATGCGCGGTTCATACATTTGGCGTATCTTCCCGCGTCCCCTTAATTGCGTTTTCCGCCGGCCTGGATGGTGAGCTTATGAAGCGATATATCTTCCTGGCGAGTCTGGCGTTGGCCGGGCCCGCGGCGGCCGATGACGAGTTCCCGCGCGAGGGGTGGGCCGAATCGGCCCACCCGTTCGCCGCGCCGGAGGCCGAACCGGGCGGCGAGATCGTGGTCTATGCCGGGCCGTATCCCCGGAGCCTGAACTACCTGCTCGACACCTCGGTCCTGTCGGCGGATGTGTTCAATGCGCTCTACGACACGCTGCTCGGGATGCATCCGCGGACGCTGGAGTTCGAGCCCGGCCTCGCGGCGCGCTGGGCCGTGTCGGACGACAAGCGGACCCTCACGGTCTGGCTGGACCCGGCGGCGCGCTGGAGCGACGGGCGGGCCATCACGGCGGCCGACGTTGAATGGACGTGGAACGCCATCCTCGACCCGAAACACCTCACCGGTCCGCACAAGGTGGACCTCGAGCGGTTCGAGCCGCCGGAGGTGCTCGGGGAGCGGCAGATCCGTTTCCGCGCGAAAGAGGCGCACTGGAAGAACCTGCTCACGGTCGCCGGGCTCAATGTCCTGCCGAGGCACGTGATGAGCACGCAGGATTTCAACAAGATCAATTTCGAGTTCCCGGTCGTCTCGGGGCCGTACCGGCTGGCGGAGCTGAAGGAGGGCTTCTACGCGCGTATGGCGCGGCGGGCGGACTGGTGGCAGCGCGGCGCGCTCCGGAACCGCGGCGTGTCGAATTTCGACTCGATCCGGTTCATGTACTTCCAGGAGCGCGACAACGCCTTCGACGCGCTGAAGAAGGGGAACGTGGATTTCTTCGCCGTGTACACCGCGCACCAGTGGGTCAACCAGACCGGCGGCGACCGCTTCGAGCGGAACTGGATCGTGAAGCAGAAGGTGCGGAACTACAACCCCATCGGGTTTCAGGGATTCGCGATGAACCTGCGCCGGCCGCCGTTCGACGACCTGCGCGTCCGCAAGGCGCTGGCGCTGCTGCTGGACCGCGCCAGGATGAACGCCACGTTGATGTACGACCAGTATTTCCTGCACCGCTCGTACTTCGAGGATCTGTATTCGCCGGAGCATCCCTGTCCGCACGAACCCGTGCCGTTCGACAAGGAGGCCGCGCGCGCGCTGCTCTCGGAGGCCGGGTGGACGGCGAATCCCCGCACCGGCCTCTTGGAGAAGGACGGCAAGCCGCTGCGGTTCACGTTCCTCACGCGGGACGGTTCGACCGACCGGTTCCTCGTGATCTACAAGGAGGCCCTGAAGGACGCCGGCATCGAAATGGACATCGCCCAGAAAGACTGGTCCGCGTGGATGAAGGACATGGACGAATACAATTTCGACATGACCTGGGCCGCGTGGGGCGGGGGGCTCTGGCGCGATCCGGAATACCAGTGGTCCGGCCGGGAGGCCGACCGCCCGGCGAGCCAGAACGTGACGGGCCTGAAGCACGCGCGGGTGGACGAGCTGATCGCCGCGCAGCGCGCCGAGTTTGACCTGGAAAAGCGCAACGCCATGCTGCGGGAACTGGACGGGATCCTCGTGCGCGAGTTTCCCTATATTTTGCTCTGGAACATCAATTACACCCGCCTGCTCTATTGGAACAAATTCGGCCTGCCGCCGACCGTCCTCGGCCAGCACGGCGACGAGCGCACGGCCTACAGCCTGTGGTGGTTCGATGCGGACGCCGCGGCCGACCTCGCGTCCGCGCAGGCGGCCCAGCGGCCCCTGCCGCGCCGCCCGGACACGGTCGTGTTTGACGAGGCCTATCGGAAGTGAGCGCCGCCCCGGCCGGCGTCGCGCCCGGCGCCGGCCGGTGGGGGCAAACGAAAACCGGAGCGTGTCCGGTCAAAACTTCCGGTTGGAGGCCGGGCCCCCCTGCGGTATCGTGGTCCGCTTCATGAAAGAACGGGCGTCCATTCCAGACCTGTCCGAAAAGGGCCGCGATGCGGCGGGGCAGGTGATCCGCCTCGACCGCCGCCTGTTCATGCAACTGCTCGTTTTCCAGGGCGGCGCGCCGGAACCGGGCCTGATCGCCGCGCTCGAAAAGAGCGGCATGGCCGCCACGCTCCTCCGGGACATCAACGACCCGCACGGATTCGGATTGCTGACCTGGGACGAGCAGCCGAATTTCTTTGTCACGGCGCTTCGGGAGTTCCTGCGGCGCCCGCCGTTTTCCGAACTGGCCCTTCGTCCGGCGTTCACCCTGATGGGCCGTTCGTATGCCATCGGCTACGAGGCCGATCTCGAGCACGTCCTCTTCAATCGCCCGATCCAGCGCGCGACGAATCCCGCGGCGCCGTGGCACGTCTGGTATCCGCTCCGGCGCAAGGGCGCCTTCGAGCGGCTGGCGCCGGACGAGCAGCGGGAGATCCTCGCCGAGCACGGGAGCCTCGGCGCGCGGTTCAGCGCGGGCGATTTTGGAAACGATATCCGCCTCGACTGCCGCGGGCTCGACGCGGGTGACAACGACTTTGTGATCGGCCTCGTCGGCAAGGAACTGTTCCCGCTCTCGGCGATGGTCCAGGCCATGCGCGCCACGCGCCAGACCTCCGAGTTCCTCGAGCGGCTCGGCCCATTTTTCATCGGAAAAGCCGTGTGGCAACGGGCGGGGTGACGACGTGTCGGCGTATCGGAATGGTGCTGTAATGAAGCGGTGGGAAGGAAGCGCCGATACATGAACCCACCCCTCCATCGCGCCACCGCGCCGGTCCCCCCGTCGCCCCCCTTTCTCCTCGCGTGCGCGCGCCGGCCGGCCCCGTTCACGCCGGTGTGGCTGATGCGGCAGGCGGGCCGCTACATGCCGGAATACCGTGCGGTCAAGGCGAAGCACGGCAGCATCCTCGACATGGTCAAGGATCCGGCCGTCGCCGCGGAGATCACGCTGCAGCCGATGCGGGCCTTTTCGCTCGACGCCGCGATCATCTTCGCGGACATCCTGACGCTGCTGGAGCCGATGGGCTTCCGCCTGGAATTCATCAAGGGCGAGGGCCCGGTGATCCACAATCCGCTGCGCGCCGCCGGGGACCTCGATCGCCTGCGTCCGCTCGCGTCGCCGGACGAACTGGGCTTCACGCTGGAGGCCATCCGCCTCGCGCGCCGGGCGCTCCCGGCGGACACGCCGCTGATCGGTTTTTCCGGCGCGCCGTTCACGCTGGCCTGTTACGCCATCGAGGGCGGCGGCTCGCGCGATTTCGCGCGCGCGCGCGCGCTGATGTATACCGAGCCCGCCTTGTGGGAGGCCCTGATGGACCGGTTGGCCGGCGCGGTCGGCGCATACCTCTCGGCGCAGGTTGACGCGGGCGCGGACGCGGTCCAGCTCTTCGACAGCTGGGCCGGCGTGCTGAGCCCGTCGGACTACGAGCGGTTCGCGCTGCCATATTCCCGCCGCGCGCTGGAACGGGCCGTCGCGGCCCGCCGCGTGCCGCGGATCCATTTCGGCACGGGCACCGGCGGCTACCTGCCGCTCCTGCGCGCGGCCGGCTGCGAGGTCGTGGGCGTGGACTGGCGGATGGACCTCGCCCGGGCGTGGGACGCGGTCGGTCCGGATTCCGCGGTGCAGGGCAACCTCGATCCCGTGGTGCTGCTCGGCCCGCCCGGCGAAATCCGCCGCCAGGCCGCCCGCATTCTCGATTCGGCCGGAGGCCGGCCGGGCCATATTTTCAATCTCGGCCACGGCATCCTCGAACCCACCCCGCCCGACCACGTCCGCCTGCTGGTTGACTTTGTGCATGAGCATACGGCGCGATAGCCCGCCCTACGGGACCCCGTGAAACAGATCGCGATCATCGGCGGCGGCATCTCGGGTCTGGCGGCGGCCTTCTATCTGCAGCGGGAGATCGCCGCGCGCGGGTGGCCGGCGCGCTATACGCTCATCGAGGCGGGACCGCGCTGGGGCGGCAAGATCGTCACCGACCGCGAAAAGGGCTTCGTGGTCGAGGGCGGGCCGGACTCGTTTATCGTGGAAAAAAAGGCCGGCCTGCAGCTGTGCCACGACGCGGGGCTCGGGGACGAGTTGATCCCGTCCAACGAAATCGAAAAGAAGGTCTACGTGCTGCGCCGGGGCCGCCTGGTGCCCTTCCCGACCGGCTTTCGCCTCACCATTCCGACGCAGTGGCTGCCCTTCGCGCTCACCCCGCTCCTCTCGCCGCTGGGGAAACTGCGCATGGCGGGCGACCTGCTGATCCCGCGCCGCCGCGGGACGGGGGACGAATCGCTCGGCTCGTTCATCCGCCGGCGCTTCGGCCGCGAGTGCCTGGACCGCATCGCCGGGCCCCTGCTGGGCGGGATCTTCGTCGGCGACCCCGACCGCCTGAGCATGCAGGCGACGTTTCCCCGGCTGCTCGGCATGGAGCGCGAATACGGGAGCCTGGTCCGCGCCGCGCGCGCGGTGCGGAGGCTCCCGGCGCAGCCCGCCGGGCCCCGCGCCGCCGGCAGCGCGATGTTCAACTCGCTGCGGAACGGGATGGGCTCGCTGGTGGGCGCGGTGGCCGGCCGGTTGGACGGCGACCTGCGGCTCAACGCGCCCGTCGCCGCGCTCGATTGGCGCGGCGACAAACCTGTGGTCCACTTTGCGGACGGGCCGGGCCTTGAGGCGGACGCGGTCTTGCTCGCGACGCCCGCGTCCGTCGCGGCCGGATTGCTCAAGGCGTCGCACGCCGCGCTCGCCGCCAGGCTCGGCGCGATCCGCTTCGTCGGCACCGCGACCCTGTCGCTCGGCTACCTGGCGGAAGATATCCCGGCGGCCCGATCGCTGGATGGGTTCGGCGTGCTGATCCCGGCGAGCGAGGGCCGCCCGCTCGTCGCGATCACGTGGGCCTCGACGAAATTCCGGTACCGCGCGCCGCACGGCTGCGCGTTGATCCGCGTCTTCATCGGCGGGCACGCGAACGAGGCCATGGCCGGTTGGCCGGAGGAACAGCTGCTCGCCGTGGCGCGGACGGAGATCGAGCGGATTCTCGGGATCCGCGCGGATCCGTTGTTCCACCGCCTGTACCGCTGGCCGGGCGCGAACCCGCAGTACGACGTCGGGCACCTGGATCGCGTGGCCGGGATCGAGGAGGAGGCGGCTCGGCGGACCGGCCTTTGGCTCGCCGGCAGCTCCTATCGCGGCGTCGGGATTCCCGACTGCGTCCAGGGCGCCCGCCAGGCCGTTGAGCAGCTCCTCGCGCGCATGTAGGGCCCGGACCCGCCGGAACGGACGCGGTCGGGTTGCCGCCTTCGGGGTTGCCTCGCGGCGCGAGTGGCCGCATTATCCGCGCGATGCAGAACGCCTCTTCAGCGCCGGCCGTATCCGTCGTCATCCCGGTTTACAACGAGGAGGAGAGCGTCAATTTGCTTTGCGAAAAATTGCACGCGGCGCTTTCCACCATCGGGCGTTCCTACGAAATCATCCTGGTGGACGACGGCAGCGGCGACCGGACATGGGAACTGCTGGTCGCCAATACGCGGCGCTATCCCCGTTTCCGCGCCCTGCGGTTCCGGCGGAACTTCGGCCAGACCGCGGCGATGAGCGCCGGCTTCCACGCCGCGCGCGGGGACGTCGTGGTCACGCTCGACGCCGATCTGCAGAACGATCCCTCCGACATCCCGAAACTGCTCGAACAGATTGACCAGGGCTACGACGTCGTCAGCGGGTGGCGCAAGAATCGGAAGGACGCCTTCATCAACCGCAAACTGCCCTCGATGATCGCCAACGGCCTGATCAGCCGGATCACCGGCGTCGCCCTCCACGATTATGGCTGCACGCTCAAGGCCTACCGTCGCGAGGTGATCAAGAACGTCCACCTCTACGGCGAAATGCACCGGTTCATCCCGGCGCTCGCGAGCTGGGTGGGGGGGCGGATCGCCGAAGTGGCGGTGGACCACCACGCGCGCCGGTTCGGCGCGTCGAAGTACGGCATCTCGCGCACGTTCAAGGTCGTGCTCGACCTGATGACGGTGAAGTTCCTTCTGCAGTACAGCACGCGGCCGATCCAGATATTCGGCCGCATCGGGCTCATCTTCGCCGCCGTCGCGGTGGCGATGATCGGCGCGATCGTTCTCGACCGCCTGTTCGTCGAGCATGTGACGACCGACTTTCTCCTCAAGCGCACCTTCTGGGTCATCACGCCGATGATGCTGCTCGGATTCTGCATCCAGTTCATCAGCATGGGGCTGCTGGCCGAAATGCAGATCCGGACCTACCACGAATCCCAGGACAAGCCGATCTACGTGATCCGCGAAGCGGCGGAATCGCCGGCCTCCTGATCCGGGGCGCCATGCCGACACTCGCGCAGGCCGACGTCGCCGGATTCAGTCCGCTGGAATACGATCTGCTCCAGCGGGCGGGCGCGATCGGATCCATCTACGGCGTCCTCCTGTTGGCCGGGATCGTCGTGTGGATCGCGCTGATCGCCCGGTGGCGTCGCGCCGCACCCGACTGGCGGGGCGCCTTTGCGCGGCTTGCCGAGAGGCCCTTGCGGGGCGCGGACCTGGCCGTGCTGGCGCTGGCGCTGGCCGCGGGATTCCTCGCCGTGCTGGCCTTCCGCCACCCGTGGCAGCGCATGGCCGATGGTTGGGCGCTCGGCGAGGCCTCGGGTTTGATGCTGATCCAGAGCCTGATGTTCCACGGGGTGGGGTTGCTCGTGGTCCTCGGCGTCTTGCGCGGGCGCGGGGTGTCGTTGCGCCGCGCGTTCGGCCTCTCCCTGGGCGGGGCGCCGGGCGACTTGTTGCGCGGCCTGGCGGCCCTCCTGGCGACCCTCCCCGTGCTGCTCGTGCTGACGGTCCTGTTTCATTTGATGCTCTACCTGCTGGGGCACCAGCCCTCGCTGCAGGAAGTCGCCTTCGTTCTGGCCGATGAACCGAACCGATGGCTGCGGATGTACTTCGTGCTGCTCGCGGTCGCCATCGCGCCGGTTTTCGAGGAAATCCTTTTCCGGGGGTTCCTCCTCCCGCTGCTGGTCCGCCGCCACGGCGCGGTGCCGGCCATCCTGCTCACTTCGTTCCTCTTTGCCGTCATCCACGGCCATTTGCCGTCGTTCGTCACCCTGTTCACGTTGTCCGCCGCGCTGGGCGCGGCCTACGCGCTCACCGGATCGCTCGCCGTTTCCATGACGATGCACGCGGCCTTCAATTCCATCACGACCGCCATCCTGGTTTTCATACGATGAATAATCACCGCACGCTGCACGCCCTCGGGGAACGCCGCCTCATCCGCCTGTTGAACGCCGCGGGTCCGATCGCCGACCCGCGCGTGCGGGTCGGGCCGGGCGACGACGCCGCGGTGGTGGCGGGCCGTCCCGGAACGGACCTCGTCCTGAAGTGCGACGCCATCGTCGAGGGCGTGCACTTTCTCCCGGGGGACGACCCGGTCCGGATCGGCCACAAGGCGGCCGGCCGCGTGTTGAGTGATTTCGCCGCGATGGGCGCGCGTCCGCGCTACCTGCTCGTGAGCCTCGCCGCCGCCCCGGAGACGGAGGTCGGCCGCGTACAGGCCCTGTACCGGGGCCTCCGGAAACTGGCCGGCGCGCATGGATGCGTCATCGTGGGGGGCGAGACGGTGCGGGCCGCGCAGCTGGCCCTGCACGTCTTCGGCGTCGGCGAGCTCCCCGGCGGGCGCGCGCTGCTCCGGAGCGCGGCGCGGCCGGGCGATGTCCTGTTTGTCACCGGCGCGCTGGGCGGCAGCAGGGACGGGCGTCACCTGCGGTTCCAACCCCGCGTCGCCGAGGGCGTCTGGCTGCTGGCCGGCCGGTGGGCGACCGCGGCCATTGACTTGAGCGACGGGCTGGCCACCGACCTGCGCCACCTGGTCGAAGCGAGCCGCGCGGGGGCCGATCTAGATCCGGCGCGCATCCCGGTCGCGCCCGGCGCGCGCCGGACGAGGGACGGCCTCACCCCGGTCGAACACGCGTTGCGCGACGGCGAGGATTACGAATTGCTCTTTGCCGTCCGCCGCGCGCGCGCGCCCGCCCTGCTCGCGGCCTGGCGCCGCGCGTTCAAGACCCCG
>CAYMCD010000107.1:0-11155 GCA_964388845.1 uncultured Verrucomicrobiota bacterium | reverse complement strand
TGCAGCTCGAGGAGGGTGCCGACGGTGTTCAGGAAGCGGTAACCCGCGAGCGAGGCATCCGCGCGGGCGCGCAGCCGGCGGTCCTCCGATTCGTTCAGCGCCTCCTCCGCGTCCGTCACGGAGAAGTTGTCGCCGCGCCCGAGTTCGTACAGCCGGCGCGCGAGGCGCGCCCGCTGTGTCGCGAGCTGGTGGTTCCTCGCGGCGATGCCCATTTCCTGGAGCGCGCGCCGGTAGGCCGTCGTCTGCTGCTGGACCTCGCGGGTGATCGAGAGCTCGCGGATCCGGATGGATTCGAGCGCGGATTCGCGCGTGAGGCGCGCCTGGCCCAGCGCGGCGCGCTCGCTCGTCAGGTTGAGGTCCGAATCGCCGCTCAATCCCACGAACCAGAGGTCCTCGCCGTCCGACGCCGCGTCGCCGGACGGCGCATCAACCGATTCGTACCGGGCCAGCAGCGATAGGTCCGGGAGCAGTCCGCGGCGCGCGATGCGCTCGCCCCGCGCCGCGTCTTCGTGGTCCTGGAGGGCCTGCGCGTAGTCGAGCCGGTTCTCCAGCGCGAGGCGGGTCGCCTCCTCCTGTGTGGGGAGGGTCAATTCCAGCAGGGGCGGGGGATCGAGCGCGAAGACCCGGTCCGGCGGCTGGCCCAGCAACTCCGCGAAGTCGCGGCGCCGCGAGGAGAGCTGCTCGCGGTCCACCTCGAGGCGCGACCGCGCCTCCCCATGGCGCAGTTCGACCCGCAGCGTCTCCACCCGGGTGGCGCGGCCCTGTCGCTCGCGCGCCCGGGTCAGGCGCAGCAGCTTGTCGAGCCGCTGCAGCGCGGCCTCCTCCGCGGCGATCTGGCGCTCGAGGCGGATCAGTGTCTCGAAGAGGTCCACGACCTCGATCAACAAGTCGGCCTTCTGCTTCTCAAATTCGCGCCGCGCCGATTTCACGCGCTGCTGGGCCTGGATGACCGGCTCGCCCTGGACGAGCGGGCCGAAGTTGCGGAACAGCGGCTGCCGCAGGTCCACGCGCCAGCGTGTGCGCCGGTCCGTGCCGTCGCCGCCGTCCGCCCACTCGATCCGGGGGCCGGCCTCCAGTTGGGCGCCGACCGCGAATTTTTTTGTCAGCGTCACGCCGTAGCGGTAGCGGTCCTCGTCCTGCGTGCGCTCGAGTCCGCCGTCCGGGCGGAGGCCATAGCCGAATTCCGCGCGCGCCGACACGAGGTTGAGGTCGGCTCCGCGCAGCGAGCGGGCGCCCTGGGCCAGGGCGCGGTTGTGCGCGAGCGCCATGTTGACGGCGGTCTGGAGGCTGACCGGGTCCTCCGCCCGGACGCCCCCCGCGGCGAGCAGCGCTGCGCACGTGAAAATCACCCGGTTCATCCGCCCATTATCCGAAGTGCGGGCGATTTCGCAACTTCTACCCGCCGCGGCGGGTAGCGCGCGGATTCCGCCGCGAACGCGGCGCCGCCGGCGCTTGACGCGGGCGCCCCGAATTGATAAAGCTTATCAAAGCGGGGAGGGACTTCATGAAACTCGAGCGGTTTGACGGCAATCCGATTCTCGTCCCGGATCGCCGGCGGCGATGGGAGGGGGCCTGCGTGACCAATCCAGGCGCCTGGTACGACGGGCGCACCGTGCACCTGCTGTACCGCGCCGGCCCCGACACCGATGCGCATCCGATCTATTTCGGGCTGGCCCGCAGCCGGGACGGGCTGCATTTCAAACGGGTCTCGAAGCGCCCGGTTTTCGGGCCCAGCGCGGACGGGTTCGACGCCGGATGCGTGGAGGACGCGCGGCTCGTAAAGTTCGACGGCGCCTTCGCCGTGGTCTACGCCGCGCGCGCCTTCCCGCCCGGCGCCTATTGGCGGAAGAACATCGCGCTGACGGCGCACAATCCGCCGCTGCCGGCCGAGGCCCCCGCGGCGGCCCGACTCAATCTGACCCGTTCCGGATTGGCGCTGACGCGGGACTTCAAGACGTGGCACCGGCTGGGGCCCATCACCGGCCCCACGGTGGACAACCGGGATGCGATCCTGTTTCCCGAGCGGGTCGGGGGGCGGTATGTCCTGCTGCACCGGCCCGCGGGCTGGGTCGGCCGCTCCTACGGGTGCGCGCGGCCGTCCATCTGGATTTCGTTCGCCGGCGACCTGCTGGACTGGACCGCCCACGAACTACTCGCCTCGCCCGTCTATGCGTGGGAGGCGCTCAAGATCGGCGGCAGCACGCCCCCGATCAAGACCCCGCGCGGCTGGCTTGCGCTCTACCACGGGGTGGACGAGGACCATGTATACCGGGTGGGGGCGCTTCTCCTGGACCTGCGCGATCCGCGCCGGATCCTGGCGCGCACCCCGGAACCCATCCTCGAGCCGGAGATGCCGTACGAGCGGGAGGGGCTGGTCCCCAACGTGGTCTTCCCCACCGGCAACGTGGTCATACGGGACCGCTTGTTCGTCTACTACGGCGGCGCCGACCGCGTCTGTTGCGCGGCGACGGCGCCGCTCCGCGACCTGTTGGACCATCTCGGCCGGCACGCATGGCGCCGGCCCGCGCGCCCGTCATCCCGGCGCGGAGGAGACACCCGTGGACGGACACACCGATAATGAAGGGCCGGGCGGCTTCACGCTGGTGGAGCTGCTGGCCGTCATCGCGGTGATCGCGATCCTCACCGCGCTTTCGCTCCGCTATATCGGGGCGGCGATGGAGCGCGCGCACCTGGCGAAATGCGCCGGGAACCTGCGGGCGCTCGGCCATTCGCTGCTCCTCTACGCTTCCGACCACCAGACGCGCCTGCCGGCCTTTGACGAAGGGGGCGTCATCTGGGACACACAGGTGCTGCCCTATCTGGGCGAAAACAAAACGGTGTTCCTGTGCCCGCGCGACCCCCACCTCACGCGCTCGGTCCTGGCCGCCGGCCCGCGCACCTACGCCGCGAATGGCGGACAGAAATACGTCGCGGGCATGGGCTATCCGTTCGGGGGATTCGACGGGCAGCCCCCGCTTTCGCTGGACGAAATCCAATCCCGCAGCGGGCGGACCATCCTGATGGGCGAACGGCCCGGCGACAGCGCGGCCAACAGGGGCCTGGTGGGCGGATTTGCGTTCTGCACGCTCGACCAGTTGCCGGGCGCGCTGCATCGCGAAGCGAGCGGCGCGAATTACCTGTTCGCCGACGGATCGGTGGAGTTCCTGGAGGCGACCGATATCGCGCTCAGCGAGCAGTCGGACCACTGGTACTGCCCGACCCCGTAGCGCCCCCGTCCAGCAGCAGCAGGCGGTCCACGCGCGCCGAGGCCGCGGGCGCGCCCGAGAGCCAGATTTTCACGCGGAACTGCTCCGCCCCGTCCGGCCAGTTCACGAGGCCCAGCCGGATGCCGTGCCATCCGCCGCCCACGGCGGGGAGCGCGTCCACGGATCCGATATATTCGCCACCGGCGTCAAAAGCGGCCAGCTGGATCGTCAGGGTCCCGCCGCGGACCTCGGGTGTGTGCACCAGCAGCCAGGCGCCATCGCGGCGCGCGAGCAGGGGCTCGATCAGGAAATTGCCGAAGGCGCGGCCGTCCCGCAGGGTCATCCGGACGCCGGTCCCGTCGCGGGCGATCTCCGCGTGTTCCGCCGTCCACGGGCCGGCGTCGTCGAAGGATTCGTCGAAGAGGATGTCCGCCGGCGCGACCGGCAGCGTGTAGCGAAGCTGGTCGAGGACGACGGAAGCGCCCTCCGCGCCGCTGACCCAGATCTTGAACAGGACCGCCTGGGTTTCCGGGGGGAGGGCGAGACCGGCCATTCCGAACCGGTGCCGGCCGCCGCTCGCGGCATCCTTGATCGGCTCCGCCGCGCCAATGAGCGTATCGCCGGCGAACGCCATGACTTGGAAACTGTAGGCGCCGATCGGCGCCTCCCGGCAATCGAGGTGTATTTCCGCTCGGGGGTGGTAGGGAAAACGATGCTCGGGAAAGACATTTCCAAGGCTGCCCCGCTTGTTGATTTCCGTGACGACCAGCCGGTCTCCCTTGTCGCGGATCCGGGCATCCGACCAGCCCCAGGCCTCCTCGGGCGCCGTCCGGGCATTAAAGAGCTCGATGCTCTCGATGGGTTCCGCCGCACCCGCCGCCGTCAGGCCCAATCCCAGCATCCCGGCCAGTCCGCAAATGCGCGCGTTCATGGTTTTTCCTTTTCCGGCGCGGCGGGCGCCGCCTTTTCCAGCCGGCCCAATCGCCAGGCCATTCCGAAGCGGCGCCCCGCCATCCAATCTTCCGTGAAACGGCTGACGTGCCGGTCCAGCTCGCCGCGGACCGCCGGATCCGGCAGGAGGGCGATGCGCTGGCGCAGCCGGAACAGGCGGTACGGCCACGCATTGTCCTTCAGCCGCGCCGGCCGCCGATTCAGCCGTTCGACCCATCGTTCCGTGTGGTCCAGATAATCGAAACCGTACTCCATGGACGGCTCGATGGTGGAGCCCTCCTGGAAATCGTTCCACGTGACGACCTGGATTGCATCCGGGCGTCGCGCGAGGATGGCCGTCCAATGCTCGTCATAGGTGGATCCGCCCCGCCGGTCCACGATGCGCGGTCCGTTGCCCCAGCCCCAGACACCGGTGTCGTCGAACCCCGGCGCCGCGGCGGCCGCGGCATAGGCCAACCCGGTGTCGCCGAGGAAGGCGGACCGGGCGGCCGCGTCGCTGACCCAGTTGAAAAGTCCGTCCGCGACATCGCGATAGGCCGGGTCATACGGGCCATGCACGAGGAAAAAGGCCCGTCCGTCGAAGCGCGCGCGCAGGGCGGCGAGCTCGTCCGGCGTCAGGCTGTGCCGCCCCAGCAGGCCGTGGTTGTGATTGACGAAAAGGTACAGGAGGGGCCGGTCCTTCACGCGCGCGTAGGCCGGGGATTTCGCGTGCGTCTCCAGCACGTGTCGGATCTGGCGCTCCGCCTCATCCAGCGCCCCGCCGCGCGAACGGACCTCCGCGTAACCCGGGAAAAACGATTTCTCCTCGAGGCAGATCGCCGCGCGGAATCGAAGCCGCTCCGCGGTCTCGAGCAACAGGCCGAAGACGTTGTCGCTGTGCGTCCCCGGCCCGTACCAGTCGGCGATGAACCCGTCCAGACCGGCCGCGCGCGCGGACAGGACGTGGTAGTCCAGCAGGCGCGGATCGCGTCCGTCGTACGGGCCGACCATCGGATAGAACACCGAGGCGATGTCGCGCCGCCCGTCCGCGCGGATTTCATCCGGATCGTGCTTGGGCCCGCGGCCGTGCCACTGCCAGTGTTCCCATTCGATCTGGCCGTCCGGCAGGGGCTCCGCGCGGAACCACGGCATGTAATGGGCGAAGACCGGGACCGGCGCCGGATCCGCCGCGCCGCCGGGCGCGGGCCCCGCGAGCGCGGAGCCGCACAGGGCCAGCAGCAGGCGCCGATTCATGGCCGCCAGCGTGCCACGGGGCCGCGCGGGAAGCAATTGATAAAGTTTATCATGTGTGGTTGGATGCCGCCATGCGCTTTCACACCGCCCTCGATTCCGGCGGCGCCGTCGCCGCCCCGCTGATGCTCGCCCATTTCCTGCCCTGGTACACGGTGCGCGGCGGCGATTTTCCGCTCCACCCGGAGGATGCGGCGACGCTCGGCCGGCCGCCGCCGCGTTTGGAGGACATGCGGCACTGGAACGACGGCCGCGCGGGCTACCGCCGCACGCACCTGCACCTGCCGGAAATCGGCGTGTACGACTCGCGCGACCCGGCGGTCATCGCGTGGCAGATCGAGACGGCCCTGGCGCACGGCGTGGCGGGGTTCATCCTCAACTGGTACGGCAAGCATTCCGCCGAGAATGTGATCACGCTGCACTGGTTGCGCGGGCTGGAGCGGTGGAACCGCGCGCATCCGGACCGGCCGTTCGCGTACTGCCTTTCGTACGACATGCAGGCGCAGTGGCCGACCGAGGGGAAGAGCCCGGTCGGGCTCGAGGAGGATTTTCTCTACATCCGCGACCATCTGGTGCGCGGCGCCTACCTGCGGCGCGACGGGCGGCCGCTCTTCACCGTCTTCCCCTACGGCGACGAGCGCCGCGCCTACCGGGCCGTCCTCGATCGCGTCTTCGCGCCGGCCGGCGCGGATTTGATCTGGAGCGGCCCCCCGCAGGGCGCGGGCGAGGACGGCGTATACGCCTGGGTCAAACCCGACGCGGAGACCGTGCGTCCGGATCAACCCTGCTGCTGGAGCGACCCGGACAATTGCGGCGCGGAGGAGTTGCGCCGTTGGTACGCCGAGGCCCAGCGCCTCGCCGCGCCCCACGCCTACGCGATGCACGGCGTCTGGCCGGAGTTCAACAACACGCTGGTGGCCTGGGCGTGGAGCAAGGACCCCGATCATCCCCGCATCCGGCCCTCGGTGATCTGCCGGGAAACGCGGGCGGGGTCCGCGCTGGATCTGACGTGGCGCGTGTACCTGGACTACCTGCGCCGCCGGCGGGCCGGGGATCCGGGCGCGCGCGTGCCCGCGCCGCTGGTTCAGCTGATCACGTGGAACGACTACGCGGAGACCACCACGCTGGAACCGAGTCGCGAATACGGCCGCGCGCCGATCGAGTGCTGCCGCCGCTATCTCCTCGAGGCGCGCGAACTGTGGGCGGGGTCGGCGGCGCCGTAGGCGGGACGCGGGCGCCGCTCAAGCGGGGCGCAGCGTCCGCACCGAGGCCCGCCGTACCAGCCGGCTGCGGAAGATCCGCCGGGCGGCGGCGGGCCGGCCGGCCAGCGCATCGCGGATCGTGGCGATGATGTAGTCCGCCATTTCCTCCAGCGGCTGCTCAATGGTGGTCAGCGGCGGATTGTAGAAAGGGCTGAAGGCGCTGTTTTCAAGGCCCACGACGGACAGCGCGTCGGGAATGCGGAGGCCGAGCCGGTTGCAGAACGCGTCCAGCAGGGCGAAGCCCATATTGTCGGACAGGTTCACGCAGGCGGTGCAGCCCGCGTCGCGGATCGCGCGCGCGATCACCAGGGGGTCCTGCTCGCTCGTCGAAAAAACCGGGGCGCGGCCCGCCGCGCGCGCGCGCCGGAGCGCGGCCTCGAATCCGCGCCGGCGCTGCTCCACGCCCCAACCCTCCGTCTCGTCCAGGACCAGCGCAATGCGGCGGTGGCCGTGCGCGAGAAGGAACTCGGCGGCCCGGTAGCCCTCCTCGCGGTGGTCCGACACGACGGCGCGCCAGGCCTTCCGGCCGGCCCGCTTGTTCACCACTACCACGGGCACGTCCGGCAGGCCGGCGAGCCCGTCCATTTCCGACTGGGTCAGCCCGACCTCGATGATGCCGTCCACCAGGTTCTTCGTGGCGAGATCCGCGGAGCCCATCGGGATGAAGTCCACGAGATACTGCGCGCGCGCCGCGGCCCGGATCAGGTGCTGGATCAGGCGCGTCTTGTAGTCGCCGGCCCCGAGGTTTTCGAGATGCCCCACGATGATCGCCAGCGCGGTCCGCTTCGTCACCAGGCGGGGCGTGTAGCCCACCTGGCGCGCGGCGTCGAACACCCGCCGCCGCATGCGCGCGCTGACGTGCGGATAGTCGTTGAAGGCCCTGGATACGGTGACCACCGAGACGCCGGCCGCCCCGGCCACCTCGTAGATGGACGCGCGTGCGCCGCGGCGCGCAGCCGATGGTCGGGGGTTGGGCATGGGGCCCGATAGTGGGAACATCTCGCCGGGCGGCGATTCAACCGGCGCGCCGCGCGGCGCGCCGACGCCAGGCGAGCAGCCCCAGCAGGCCGAGCAGCGCGGTCGAGGGCTCGGGCACGACATCGAAACGGATTTCGTCGAAGCGCACCTCCTGGTCGGGAAAATCCGGCCCGGTGAACACCGAAACCTTGGGGAGGATCTGGGCCGTCCCGGGGGCGTACGTGAAGGAACCCAGGTTGACGGCGTCCGCGCCCACGAACGTGCCCTGCGGGACCACGCCGTATACCGTGGACAGGTAATTGCTCGCGCCGTCGAAGAGGTCGAGCCGGATGTCGTAGCTGACCGAGGCCGAAAGACCGGCGACCTCAAACGACATCGTGTAATCCGACGCCTGCGCCGGATTGAACGGCGCGAGGGGGGCCGCGCCCACGGTCGGACCGAACGCGACTTCGTTTTCGAGCGCGGGCACCCGGAACAGGCCGAGGTCGCCGTCGCTCGTCAGGCTCGATGCGTCCGACTGGGCGTTGTAGATGATGGACCAATCGGCGACGCCCGAAAAATCCTCCAGCCAGATCAGGTCCGGCCGCGCCGCCGGCGCCAGCAGCGCCAGGAAAAAACCGGCCGCGAGGGCTGCGCGGCCCCGCTTCATGACCCCACGCCCCTTCCGCCGGCGACAGATCGGATCAGGCCCCCGCGCCCGCGCCGGCGCAGGGCCAGCACGCCCATCACCAGCAGCATCAGGCTGCCCGGCTCCGGGATCACGTCCATTTCAATGTCCAGCGTGTCGAACACCACGGTCTGGCTGCCCAGCCCGGTGTAAACGGTCACCTTGGGCAGGATGAACGCGGCGGATGGATTCCAGGCGAACCCGGTCAGGTCAATCCGGTTCGATCCCAGAAGCGTGCCCTGCGGCGCGACCGAGAACATGGTCGCCAGGTAATTCGTGGAGGCGTCGAACTGGTCTATCTCGATCGAATAGCTTGTGGAATCGGTCAGGCTGTCCACATCGTAATAAAGGGAGTAGCGGTAGGCCGATATCGAGGGGGAAAACGGCGCCGGGGCCGCCAGCGAAGGCACCGGGCCGAAGGCCACGAAGTTGTTCGGTGCGCCGACGGAGAATGAGCCGAGGGCGCCGTCGGAGGTCAGGCTCGCCGACCCGCCCTGGTCGTTGTAGATCACCGTCCAATCGGTGACGTCCGCGAACGATTCGTGGAACAGCACGGCCGCACACGCCGGCCGCGGGCCGGCCAGCGCCAGCCCGGCCGCCCCGATCGCGCACAGCGCGCGCGCGGCGTATTTCGCCCTCCAGCCCATGATCCTCGGTTCGGACGGTCCCCCGACCGGGAGGACACCTCCTATCCCATGGTGCCAACATGCCCGGAACGCGACAACGCGTCAAGGGAATTGATATGGTTTATCAAACTTCTTCCGCGCGGCTCCTCGGCGCGTCGGCCAGGCGGACCCAGCCCCCGACGGGGACCGTCTCCGGGCGCTGCCGCGGGTCCAGCCCCGCGCGGGCGATGGCGCCGTCGTCGCGGAGCAGCGCGCCGAGCTGCTTGCGCCGTTGTCCGAAGCAGCGCTTGACCAGGGCCCGGAACGCGGAGGGGTCCGCCGGATACGGGTTTTGCGGGCTTCGCCGCAGCAGCACGATGGCGGATTCGACGCGCGGCACGGGGAAGAAGCAGCCGCGCGGCACGGCTTTGTGGATGGTGGCGGCGTAGTCGAGCTGGACGAGCGCGCTCAGCACTCCGTAGTCCCTGCCGCCCGGCGCGGCCACGATCCGGTCCGCCACCTCGCGTTGCACCGTGACCACCATTCGTTCCGGCCGCGCGGCGGCCTGGCAGAGTTCCACGAGAATGCGGGTGCCGACGGAATAGGGAAGGTTGGCGACGACCTTGTTGAGCCCCGACGCCAGCAGCCCGCCGAGGTCGAGTTCGAGGGCGTCCGCGTGGAGCAGGGTCAGGTGTGCCGCGCCGCCCAGCGCGCCGCGCAGGTGTTCGGCGAGCGCGTCGTCCTTTTCCACCGCGACGACGCGGCCGGCCCGTTCGAGCAACGGACCGGTGAGCACCCCGAGGCCGGGCCCGATTTCCATCACGCCGTCGGCGGGACCGAGTTCCGCAGCGTCGAGCATGATGCGGAGGATGTTGCCGTCTATCAGGAAGTTCTGCCCGAGCACGCGGCTCGGCTTGAAATCGAGCCGTTCCAGCAACGCGCGCACCTCGCTCGGCCTGGTCAATCGTGTCACTGGACACCGATCGCTGGACACGGAGCACCGGTCACCGCCTACCGCCCCCCGGGGCCCACGGATTCTTGCGCCGCGCCAGCGCGATCGCCCAGCGCAGCGCCTCGGCCATGCTGCCGGGATGCGCGCGGTTTTTTCCGGCGAGGTCGAAGGCCGTTCCGTGGTCGGGCGAGGTCCGCACGATCGGCAGGCCGAGGGTGAGGTTCACGCCCCGGTCGAAGGCCAGCAGTTTGAGCGGCGCGAGCCCCTGGTCGTGATACATCGCCACCACCGCGTCGTAGTCGCCGCGCGCGGCCTGGTGAAACACGGTGTCCGCGGGCAGCGGACCGGACACGCGGCGGCCGCGCCGCCGGAAGGCCCGGACGACCGGGCGGATGATGAGGGCGTCTTCGGTTCCGAGGTCGCCGCCTTCGCCCGCGTGCGGATTGAGACCGCACACCGCGATCCGGCCGCGCCGGATTCCCAGCCAGGGCAGGGCGGTGTCGGTCAGCTCGAGGGCCTCCGCCACGGTCTCCGGCGTGAGCGCGTCCGGCACGGCGCGCAGCGGGATGTGCCGCGTCGCGAGGACCACGCGCAGCGGCCCGCCGAAGAGCATCATGCCCACGCGCCGCGCGCCGCAAAGTTCGGCGAGCAGCTCGGTATGCCCCGGTACATCCATCCCCGCGCGGTGGAAACCCTCCTTGGAGATCGGCGCGGTCACCAGGGCGTCCAGCTGGCCGCGCAGGCAGGCGTCCACGCCCGCGAGGATCCACTCGCCCGCGGCGGAGGAGGCCGCCGGATCGAGCCGGCCGGGCCGCCAGCGCGGGGCGCGCGGCGTCGCCGTCCAGCAGACCGCGCGGTCGCGCGGCGGGTCCTCGAGCGGGGCCGCGCGCGGGGCGGGGAGCCGGAACCGGGCCGCCTGTTCCGCCAGCGCGCCGGCGTGGCCGATGAAGACGAACTGGACGCCCGCCGGCCAGCGGCGGTTGCGGACCGCCTTCAGCGCGACCTCCGGGCCGATGCCGTTCGGATCGCCGAGTGTGATGCCGATCCGCATGTGCGGGCGTCCGGCCATGGCGGACCTAGCCGACGCGGCGGATGATGACCCCGCCGGATTTTTCGTCGGGTTCCACGGTGATCAACCCGCGGCCGGCCGCTTCCTCCAGCAATTTGTTGAAGGAGCGGAAGCCGTAGTGGGACTCGTTGAAGCCCGGGCGCCGCCGGCGCAGGGTTTGTTTGATCATCGAGCCCCAGATTTTCTCTTCGGAGCCGCGTTCCCCGGCGATCGCCTCGATGGTCTCCATGACGAG
>CAYMCD010000106.1:0-11176 GCA_964388845.1 uncultured Verrucomicrobiota bacterium | reverse complement strand
CCCGTTGCGCGCCCTTTTCGGATTCTTCTTTGCCCGCACCGTCCGATGCGATAAAAAGGCCCGCTTTTCGAGGGGTCTACGATGGAACTGGGCACAACGGAATCCGAATACCGGGCGCAGCGGATCGAGAACCTGCGCCGGCTGGAGGCGCTGGGCTACACGCCGTATGGCGGGGCCTACGAGCGCACTGGGACCCTCGCGGAAATCCGCGCGTCGTTTGCGGAGGGGCGCCGCGTGCGCGCCGCCGGGCGCTTGCTGGCGCTGCGGGAGATGGGCAAGAGCGTGTTCGCCGACCTCCGCGACGGGACGGATCGGTTCCAAGTTTACATCAAGAAGGACGAACTCGGCGACGCCGCCTTCAACGCCTTCAAGCTGCTGGATTTCGGCGACTTCATCGGCGTGGAGGGCGAGTTGTTCACGACGCGCGCCGGGGAGGCCAGCATCAAGGCATCCGGCTGGACGATGCTCGCGAAGGCGCTGCGCGCGCCGCCCGAGAAATGGCACGGCCTCCAGGACGTGGAGATCCGATACCGGCGGCGCTATCTCGACCTGATCGCGAACCCCGACGTCCGCGCGGTGTTCAACCAGCGGATCGCCATCGTCCGGGCGATCCGCGAATTCCTCCAGGCGCGCGGCTTCCTGGAGGTCGAGACTCCGATGATGCAGCCGCTGGCCGGCGGCGCCGCGGCGAACCCGTTCAAGACGCGCTATGACGCGCTCGATTGCGACATGTTCCTGCGCATCGCGCCGGAACTCTATCTGAAGCGGCTGCTCGTCGGCGGGTTCGACCGGGTCTTCGAGTTGAACCGCAACTTCCGGAACGAGGGCCTGAGCCGGTTCCACAATCCCGAATTCACGATGCTGGAGATTTACGAGGCCTACGGCGACCGGAAGACAATGCAGCAGCTCGTCCAGGATCTCATCTGCCACGCGGCGCGGCAGGTCATGGGCACGCTCCGGGTCGGGACGGCGGAGAAGCCCATTGATCTCACTCCGCCCTGGCGCGAGGTGACCTACCGGGAGTTGGTGACCGAACGCGCGGGCGCCGACTGGTTTGGCCTCGACGCGCCGGCGGCCCATGCGCGCGCGCACGAGCTCGGCGTGTCCACCGATCCCGCGTGGGACGTGACGGGCGTCACGCAGGAGGTTTTCGAGAAGCTCATCGAAAAGACCCTCGTCAACCCGACGTTCGTCACCCGACTGCCGGTGGACCTGGTCCCGCTCGCGAAAGCCGGCGCCGACGATCCCTCGACGGTGGACGTCTTTGAGCTGGTCATCGGCGGCCGCGAAATCGCGCCGGCCTATTCCGAGTTGAACGATCCCCTGGAGCAGCGCCGCCGCCTGGAAGCGCAAGCCGGCGGCGACGCGTCCAAACTGGACGAGGATTTCCTCGCCGCGCTGGAGCAGGGCATGCCCCCGGCCGGCGGAATGGGCATCGGCATAGACCGCCTGGTGATGATGCTGACCGGCGCGGAGGCCATCCGCGACGTCATCCTGTTCCCGCAGATGCGCCCGCAGGGCTGACGCGCGAATCGGCCGATCACGGGTCGCGGGGCGTGTCGCCCTGCGCCGCCTCGCCCGCGAGCAGTCGGCGCGCCGCCGCCTCGGCCGCGCGGTAGCGGTCCGCCCCGATTCCGCGGATCACCTCGTAGCGCCGCCCCGTCCGCTCGATCTCGGCGCGGTGCCGTTCGAACAGCATCATGCGCTGGGTGGGATGTTCCCGCAGCGGATCCGGCGCCCACGGCAGATCGGGAAAACAGAGCAGGTAGACATGGTGGGTCTCCCGGTTCAGCCCAGCGACGATTTCAGGGTGGCAGCGCCCATAGGCCACCTCGCACCAAATCTTGAAGTTGATCAAGTCGGTGTCGAGGATCCCCGCGGGTTCATCGGCGGGCGCCATGGCCTGCTGGTAGATCGCATGCTTCCGGCTGATCTCCAGCAGAAGGTCGTAATCGTACGACGGGCCGTGTTTTTCGAGGAAGATGCGGGCATACTCCAGCGCGTACGGCACGCCGAGGAACGCGCCGAGATGCGCGGTGAGCGCGCTCTTGCCGGAGGATTCGGGGCCGGTCAGGACCAGGCGTATGGACGCCGGCGGTTTCACAGACTCCAACTGATGGACGCGCCGGCAATCGTATCCTCTTCCTCGAAGGCGTCCAGGGCGTCCAGGGGAATCGAGCGGGTGACAAACGGCGTGACCCAGACCGCCGTGGACAGGGTGATGGGCGCCTCCAGCGTGAAGATCGCATGGTTCGCGCGGTTGCCCTCGATGAAGTATTCGAACGCGTAGCCTATTTCCGCCGTCGCCTTGAGGCTGAGGCGGTCGTTCACCGCCCGGGTGTACGTCGCGATGGAGCGGAGCAGGTGCCCGTCCGCGAGCGAGTCCAGATGGTCGCGCAGCGCGAGCGAAAACGGCCCCTTCGCATAGGTGACATGCGTCGCCAGCTCGTAGGCCACATCGCGTTTGGTGAACGGGACGTCAATGTAGTGGAACGCCGACACCGCCGCGCCCACCGTGAACCCGGCGCCGAGTGCGCGGTCCACGCCGACATACCCGTCCAGCTCGCGGTAGGTGCCGTCCGGGATGATCCCGAACCACGAGCCGCCCCAGAGCGTCGTGTTCTCGTCCAGCGCGTAGGCGACGTAGAGGTCGCCCCCCAGCAGAGGCCGGTTGAGCCGGTATCCGTAGAGCATGTAGCGGCTGTCGTAGCCCGCCGTGAGGGTGGCGCTCCAGGGCGAGGTTTCGGTTTCGGAATCCGCGGCAAACGCGGGGGCCGCGGCCAGCCCGGCGAGCAGGGCGATCAGGAAGTTTTTCATTTTTTGGTTCCATTTATTGTTGGTTCGGAGAAGGACAAAGGGGGGCAGCATTCGTCATTTCTTCCCATGCGTCATCCCCCCGCCCCGGTCCCGGCTGGCGGGGATTTGCTCCACTGCCACCAGCCGTAGAGGCCGAGGAAGAGGAAGAAGGCGTATTGGACGGAATAGATCGGCGAATCCTTGACCCAATAGATGTGGATGCCGAGCGCGTTGACAATGAGCCAGCCGACCCAGTTCTCCATGCGTTTGCGCGCCTGAAGGAATTGCGCAAAGAAGTTCAGGACCGTGGTGGTCGAATCGCGCCAGAGCAGGGAGGGCTCGGGAATCCACGCCACCGCGCCGGCCAGGGCCGATACGCTGAAGCCCCAGAGGGCGATGGCCGCGACGGCGGCGCACGCGAGGACCCACTGGGTCTTTCGCGGCAGCCAGGTGGGGGTGAACGGATGCTCCGCGGACGGCCCGCCGCGCCGCGCCCAGACAATCCAGCAGTAGATCTGAATCGGGATGTACGAGAGATACAGAATGCCGTCCGACACCAGTTGCCATACGTTGAACGCGAGATGGGCCGATATACCGGCCCACACGAGGCCGAGCGGCCAGCCGAGGATGTTCTGCCGCGCGATGAGGAATACCCCGAGGATCGCGCTGACCGTGGCGGTGATTTCGAGCGGCGTGGTGCCCAGCGCCGCCGACCATTGAATGTCCGTCATGCTGCTTCTCCTGGTCTGCCGGGAGAGGCGGCGCGCCGGAAAAAGAAAACCCGCACCAGGTGCGGGTCGGCTTGATCAACGGACTAGCCGACTCCCTACGGCGGTGTTAACCGCATCAGGTTCCGAGGGTCTGGCTTTCGGCCATCTCAACCGTACGCCGTTGTGGCGGCGCTGGTTCCCCTGTCGTGCGCGCGAAGACACCAAAGCACCGCGCGGTCGTCAAGTGAAAATCGCGCATCGTGAAAATCACGCATCGGGCCCGGTTATAGGGGAGTATTCCGCATGCGTGCCGGTCTCGCGCCGGGTCGGAATGCCAGGCGCACCGCGCTTGCGCTATTTCCAATCCGCTCAATCGTCCGCCGCGGCGCTTCAGCCGAGCATGTTTGACTTTGATAAATCAGCTACAACGATGTACCTATGATGGTTTATGTATAACAAATATGTATCAATAAGTAATTCTATAATCATGGCAATATTTTCTGTTGTAAATTGCAAGTAATAGATAGTGAACGCGATGCGACAGTAATTTGTTTTATAGGTCAAATTGGCATGTGACTTGCATTGTCGTGCATCAACTTTCATCAGGGAGGGTTGGTTATGCCGCGACGATTCGGTTTTGGAGTGGGTGTTGGGCTTTGTGCGCTGGTGGGTTGGTTGTGGATGGCCGGCGTGGCCGGCGCGGAGGAAGCGGCCCCGGAGGCCGCGGTGGAGGTGGCCGCGATTGACAGCGGGAATACGGCCTGGCTGCTGGCGAGTTCGGGATTGGTCCTGCTGATGACGCCGGGCCTGGCGTTTTTCTACGGCGGACTGGTCCGCAAGAAAAACATCCTGTCCGTGCTGATGCAGTGCTTCATGGCCATGTGTCTGGTCACGGTGACCTGGGTGGTGGCCGGATACAGTCTGGCCTTCGGGTCGGACATCGGGGGGCTGATCGGCGGATTCGAGTACCTGATGCTCAAGGGGGTCGGCGGCGATCCGTGGCCGGGGACGAAGATCCCGCATCTGGTGTTCATGGCGTTCCAGTTGAAGTTCGCGATGATCACGCCCGCGCTGATCATCGGCGCGTGCGCGGAACGGCTGAAGTTCTCCGCCTTCTGCGTCTTCACCGTGTTGTGGTCGCTGCTGGTCTACTCGCCGATGGCGCACTGGGTGTGGGGCGGGGGCTTCATCTTCGACTGGGGCGCGCTGGATTTCGCGGGCGGCACGGTGGTCCACATCAACGCCGGGATGGCGGCGCTCGCCGCGGCGCTGGTGTTGGGAAAGCGCGTCGGCCCGGCTTCGCCGCCGCACAGCCTGCCCCTGGCGGTGCTGGGCGCCGGCATGCTCTGGTTCGGCTGGTTCGGCTTCAACGCGGGCAGCTCGCTGGCGGCGGACGGCATCGCGGCGAACGCGTTTGTGACCACGCACATCGCGACGGCCGTGGCCGGGCTGGCGTGGGCGCTGGTGGACTGGATTTATCACGGCAAGCCGACGACGCTCGGGGTGATCACCGGCGTGGTGGCGGGTCTCGTCGCGATCACGCCGGCCTGCGGATTCGTGGGGGTCTCGGGCGCGATGTGGATCGGCCTCGGTTCGTCGCTGATCTGCTGGGTGTTCGTCACGTTCGTGAAGCCGAAGCTGGGCTACGACGACACGCTTGACGCGTTCGGCGTCCACGGGATCGGCGGGATCTGGGGCGCGCTGGCCACCGGGTTGTTCTGCAGCGCGACCATCAACCCGCTGGTGGCCAACGCCCCCGCGGCGCAATTCATCATCCAGCTCAAGGCGACCGTCATCACGATGGTCTTCTCCTTTGTCGCCTCCTACATCCTGCTCAAGCTGGTTGACCTGGTCATCGGCCTGCGCGTGAGCGAGCACGAGGAGCGGGTCGGGCTCGATCTCACGCAGCACAAGGAGTCCGGATACACCGTCCTCGACTAAACAACTGGAGCCATTCAATGAAATACATCATCGCCATCATTCAACCCGACCGACTGGATCCGGTGCTGGACCTGCTCGAGCAGAAGGAGATTCACCTCGTGACGGTCAGCACGGTGCTGGGGCGCGGCCGGCAAAAGGGCATCGCGGCGATTTACCGCAGCCACAAGGAGGCGGGCAGCCTGCTCAAGAAGGTGAAGCTCGAAATCGCGGTCAACGCGGAGTTCGTGAAGCCGACGATTGACGCCATCACCGAGGGCGCCCGCACGGGCCACATCGGCGACGGCAAGATTTTCGTCCTGGACCTGGAAGAGGTGGTGCGCATCCGCACGGGCGAAACCGGCCAGGTCGCCATCGGGTGAGCGAACGGCAAGCCGTTCGCTCATCGCTCAGCCGAAAGCACTGCTGGCACCTCTCCCGCACAAAGGCCGGACAGATGGGGATGAATGACGCATGGCTGAAATCGCAAGGGCCGGTCGCGGTGCGCGATCCATGGATCGCCTTTCACTACCCGGCGCCGAATCAGTCCGGGTTGCCCGCCTCGTGACAGGCCGACTCTTCTGAACCGCCGGATGCAGCCTGCCCCGTACCGAGCCGAAGGCTCTGGATCGGGGGACCCGCTCATCCGGTGGTGTGGGAGGGGGAGCTAATCGCTCCCCTCGCCCCGCTTGGGCGCGAAATTTACTTTAATAATTGAATCGGGCCTGCGCGATGACGGCTGTCAATCTTTCCGCCCAACGTCAAGGCTGCGGGGCGTCTGACCCGCCGCGATCGGCAACGAACGCGACGCTGCGGCGAATCAAGTGGGCGCTGCAAATCTGCAAGGACTGACCCCGCCGCTCTCTGACCCCGCCGCTCTGACCCCGCCGCTGACGCCGCCGCTGACCCTGCCGCCTGCTGCGGCTTGGTATCAGTTATGCCCCGCGGCGTCGGGCGACGCGTCGCCGACGATATCGCCGTAGAGCCTGACCATGCAGTCCGGGCACACGCCGTGGGTGAAGCGGGCCTCGGAGCGCGCGGCCACGAATTGTTCGACCTGCGTCCAGTAGCCCTTGTCGTCGCGCACCTTCTTGCATGAGCTGCAGATCGGCAACAGCCCGCGCATCACGTTCATCCGGGCGATCGAGTCCTCCAATTCGCGCGTGCGTTCGGCGACGCGGGTTTCAAGGGTCGCCCGCGCGTCGCGCAGCTCGCGGATGACGCCGTCCAGTTCCGCGCGGGTTCCGCCCAGCGCCTCGTTCATGGTGTTGAAGGCGCCGGCCAGGTCGTCGAACTCGTCGAACGTGCGCCCCTCGAGCCGCTTGTCGAACTTGCCGAGCGCGATATCGCGGCAGTGCTGCGCCATGGCGGCGATGCGCCGGGTCAGGCCGCGGGACAGCAGCAGGGCGAACGCGAGCGCCAGCAGCAGGGACGCGAGGAGGGAGACCACCCCGGTCATCCGCAGTTCGGCGAGTTTGTTTGTCACCTCGTCGGCGCGCATGTCAATGCCGACGAGGTAGCGCCCGTCGCCCTGCAGCAGCGGCGCGTAGCCGGAGAGGAAGACGCCCCATTCGTCCTCCGCGAGCTCGTCGTCCACCGCCGCCTCGACAAACCCGAGCATCAGCTGGTCGTTCTCCTCCTCGTAGGGGCGACCGGGGAGCGCCTGGGCCTCGGTTTCGTCGGAATCAACGACGAACACCGGCCCGTCCGGCGTCTTGCGCATGATGTAAAGGAAGGCTATGTCCGTATTGGCGCGGCGCACGCGGCGCAGTTTTTCCAGCGTGTCGCGGTAGGCGGGCTGTTCGACGTCCGTCTCCGTGCGGATGGCTTCGAGGCTCCGCGCATCCAGGCTCTGGCTGATCATGGCCGCGCTGTTCTGCAGGCGCGATTTGAGGCTGCGCATCAGGTTGTCCATCGCGCGGAGATAGAAAAACGTGCCGACGCTGCCGGACACGAGAAAGACCGCCGTCAGGTGGCTGAGGAACAGTTTGACCGAGTAGCGGAGGCGGATGGAGTGGCTCATCGTGTCGGATGCTAACCGGCCGCCGGCCCGGACGCGAATGTATTTCATGTGGGAACTTTCCCGGTTCTTGGCCTGAAAATGTGAAAGGGGTACGCCCATTGACGACCCCAACGGCCTTGTACCGTTGGTGAAGGAGTTAGGTCCGCGCCATTCGCAGTTTCGATACCGATTCCGAGACCGAGACCGATTCAGCGAAGCAGAACGACCCCAACGGCCTTGTGCCGTTGGTGAAGGAGTTTCGTTCGGCTACGGGTGGAAACAACGCGCAGGATTGGCCTTTTGTCCCGGTAGCCGGGGAACTCTGGCTCCACCGGCGCAAGGCCGGTGGGGGCAAAAGAAAAACGGGGAAGATCCTGGTCGCCGGAAGATTGACACCGGCGGCGCCGGGCGGTTGAATGGCCCGATGCGTTCCGTTCTGCACATCCTGCTTGTCCTGGCCTTGGCGGGCGCGGCCAACCTGCATCTGCCGATGCTGCAGGTGGTCGCCTGGACGGGAATGCTGGCGTCCTACAGCCAGGACCGCTCGATGGCCGAGGCCGTGGAGATGACGTTCGACGGCGAGCATCCGTGCCCGATGTGCAAGGCCATCAAGAAGCAGCAGGAACAGAAGCCGGATTTAAAATGCGCCGCGCAGGCGCCCAGCCCGGTCTATTTCCTGCACGTGGCGACGCCCTGGATACAGACCCTCGATTTGCTTGATATCCTCCCGGTTGCCGCATATCCGGCGCCCGGGGGCGGAACCCTCCCGCAGCGGATGCCTCCTCGAACGGTCGCCTGATCCGATCGTTCGTCCGTTTGCGTTGACGCGCCCGGCCCATCCGGCCCCGGCGCCCAAGTCCAACTTCACAGGAGAGGTGTTTTCCGATGAATCGTTTGCTTTTTGCCGTTCTGTTGTCGCCGCTTGCCGTTCAGGCGGCGACCTTGACCAATGTTTCCATGCAGGGCGCCATGCTCATGCCGATGTTCGCCTACCGGGCCGGCGAAGGGAGGATGGAGGTGATGCTGCCCGCGACGGTACCGCAGTTGACGCCATCGCTGGTGAGCCATCCGGCGGACAGCTTCGATCCGGCCGATCCCTGGTTCACCAATCTGGATCCCTCCGCGCAGGGCTGCTCGTTCAGCCGCCGGTACGGATGGGTCATGGATGGCGCCAGCGATCCGTTGCCGACGAACACCGCCATCTGGATTCGCAAGCTGTCGGGTCCCGCCGAACTCGGTTTTTACCGGTACAGCGGGTCGGCGCCGAAGGCCTGGGAACCCATCTATGGAACGGCCGGCTCGCCGGCGGCCCGGGCGTGGAGCGGCATGATGTTCCACCCCGGCGTGACGGCGCCGCCGGGAACCGGCCCGCTGAGCGCCACGTTCGAGGCGTATCTGGTTGATACGGCGAGTTCGAACGAGATCCCGGATTCCGGGACGGGCCCGTTCGCGCTCGATTTCACGAACATGGAGGATGGCCGCCCCGCGCTCGGCGCGGTGATCAAGATGGCGATCCAGTGGGACCCGGCCGTCACCAACTGGGGCGTCGAGTGGGCGAACTCCGCCACCTCGACCGTATGGACCGCGGTGACCAACGTGCCCGAGGCCATGGATGGGTCGTTGACGGTGTTGCAGGAGCTCGACGCGGCCCATCGCGTGTACCGGATGCGGCGGCTTCCGTGAACCGCGGCGGCTCCATCGGCTTTGTGCGCCGGCGCACCGCGTTCACGCTGGTGGAGCTGCTGGTGGTGATCGCCATCATCGCGGTGCTGGCGGCCTTGCTGCTGCCGGTCCTGGGCGATGCGCGGGAGCGGGCCCGCGCATCGCAATGCGGCGCGCGCATCCGACAGCTGGGTTTCGCGATCCTGCTGTACGCCGACGAGCGCGACGGCTGTTTCCCGCGCAGCCAGCATTCGGCATTCGCGCACGGCGAGCTGATCTGGGCCCGCGCGGTCGCGCAGTACCTGGGATCGGACGACAGGCGGTGGACCAACCTGTTGCGAGGCGTCTATCACTGCCCGACCGATTCGCGCCCCGCCGCCCTGAGTTACGGTCTGAATGTCTATTATGAGCTCGGACCGGAGGACGACTACGGCGGGAAGCCCGCCACCTGGCGCTATCGCGAGCAGGTGCCGCGCCCGTCCGCGACGATCCTGGTCGCGGAAAACGACAGCGCGGCGGACCATATCATGCCGAATTTCTGGTCCTCGCCGTCCGACGTGGCGGATGTCGCGCACGACCGGCACCGCGGCGTCGCGAATTATGCGTTCGCAGACGGCCACGTGGAGCGGCGCGCCCTGCCGGACGTGTACGATCCGGCGCGCGGCCTTGACGCCTGGCATCCGGATCTCGCCCGCTGACCCCGCCGATCCCGGCGTTCGACGGCGGCGCTTCCCGCGCCGCCGGCCCAAAAAGAGTGATAGACAACGCACGGGGTCCATGGGAATGTGCGAGCGTCGCGATGTCCACTGTATCATACGTATGCGCAGGCTCTCGTGGACCGATCGAGGGCCGGCGCGCGAGGGGGATCGGCCGATGAACTGTCGCGAACGCGTCCTGCGGACCATCCGGTTTGAGCGGCCGGATCGGATTCCGTTCACCTCCACGATTTCGCCCACGGCGCTGTTCGGGCATGGTCAGCGGGTGCTCGATCTGTGCCGGCAGCACCCGAACGATTTCTATGATCCCGCCCTCCTCGCGCTGCCGCAGCGCGATACGGCCCACTACCGGCCGGACGGCAGCTACTACAGGGAGACCGCCGACGAGTGGGGATCGGTCTGGGTGTTCCTGCGCGAGGATTATGGCGGCGAAGTCAAATTTCCGGTGATGGACGACTGGTCGAAGCTGCGTGACCTGAAATTCCCGCCCGTGCCCGGCTGCGCGCCGGCCGAGCGCGAGCGGGCGCGGGCGGATATGGATCGCGCGAAGGAGCGGTACGTCGGCTGGGCCGGCGGCGGTTCGCTGTTCGAGCGGATGCAGTACCTGCGCGGCTCGGAAAATCTGCTCATGGACCTTGTCCTGGAGCCGGACAATGTCGTCGCGCTGGCGGACCGGCTGCTTGAAGAAGCGATCCTGCCCACCATCCGCGTCGGTCTCGAAGCCGGCGCGGACGTGATCGGGTTCACTGATGACTGGGGATCGCAGCGCCAGCTCCTGATCAATCCCCGGACATGGCGCGAAATCTTCAAGCCGCGCTACCAGCGGATGTTCGACCTCGTTCACAGCGGCGGCGCGCTGGCCTGGATGCATTCCGACGGGCATCAATTGGACATCATCCCGGACTGGATCGAGCTCGGGCTGGACGTGCTTAACCCGCAGCTCTCCTGCAACGATCCGGCGACCCTGCAAAAACTCGCCGCCGGCAAGCTCTGCATCAGCGGCGACGTGGACCGCCAGTACATCCTTGCGCGGGCCACGCCGGCGGAGATTGATCGCTATATCCGGGGACTCTATGAAGTGTTCGGCGCGCCGGAGGGCGGGTTCATCTACAATTTGTCCATCGAGGAGGTGCCCTTCGAGAACATCGTCGCCGCCTTCGAGGCGGTGTGCGCCCACCGCGATCTGGGGTAAGGCGTTTCACCCTGAGCCCCCATGCCATGTGCACGCACCGGATCAAGCGCTGAATCGTGACGTGCGGGTTGACACGATTCCAGCGCCGATCCTCTATTAATAGTGGTTATCCTCAAGAGTCTGGGGAAACCAGGACTATCCCCGGTTTTCAGTGGTGAATTTTCGCAATGTGTTGGCGTAA
>CAYMCD010000105.1:0-11249 GCA_964388845.1 uncultured Verrucomicrobiota bacterium | reverse complement strand
CGGGTTCCAAGCCCCTCACCCTGCTCACCGCGGCGAAGGACATCCCCCACAGCCATGTGCCGACTCTCATGGCAGGGCTGAAGCTGCGGCGTCCGGATTCGTGACCGTCCCCGCCCCCGGAACACAAAGCCGCAATACACTACGGCGACCGATTCGCACGCCCAGCCCGCAGCAAATCGCAGATTGTTTCGTCTTGCCCGGTGGTCGCAAATGCCCGTCCTGCACACCACAACAGCCGGGTACGCCTCCAAACACACGCGCCATCAATATGTTATACCACTTGGCATTACCTGTGACATTAGTTGTTGACTATCATCACGTAATGCATCATGTTCCGCGCTTACTTTCGGCACACAAGGAAGTTCAATGGGGACTATGAGCGTATGAATACCACACGAGACAGAACGGGCCGACACCGTGGCAATTCTGATCATTCATCCGAAGGGCTCGGGATAGGAAAGGTTTTGTTATTGGCGATCGCGGCGGCCTGTATAGCACCCAGGTCCTTCGGCGAAATCCGCTATGTGGACCTGAACAGCGCATCGCCCACGCCCCCGTACACGAACTGGGCGATGGCGGCGGTCACGATCCAGGACGCGATCAACATCTCCACGAATGGCGATGTGGTGCTGGTCACCAATGGCGCATATGCGACCGGCGGCGCGACGATTACGAATTTTCCGGCGATGACGAATCGCGTGGTGATCACGAACTTCATCCGCGTCACCAGCGTGAACGGTCCCCTGGTGACCTCGATTGTCGGCCAGTACGATCCCAACACCGGGGGCGCCGGTTCCAACGCGGTCCGGTGCGCGCTCGTCACGGGCGGAGGTATGCTGGACGGCTTCACGCTCACCAACGGCGCAACGGCCACGAGCCCAGGCAATGTTAGCGCGATCTATGGCGGTGGGCTCAGGCTGTTCGGGCCCAGCACCGCCTCCAACCTGATCATCCGCAACTGCCGCGCCGCCAGCGAAGGCGGCGGTGTTCTGCTCGACAACCCCGGACCCGCCGTGTTGACGCACAGCGTCATCATGGACAACAGCGCCAACGGGCCGGGTGGCGCGGTGACCTTTAACGGTAACAGCACCGTACGAAATTGCCTGCTGATTCGGAACACCGCACTGGGGTCTGGCGGCGGCGCGAATATGGCCATTGTCAACGGCCGGATCGAGGCGTGCACCATCGCCGGCAACGTTGCGCCGCAGGGCGGCGGTATTCGTGCGTCAAGCGTCACCGGCGCGAAGGTGGTGAACACCATCATCTCCGGTAACTCGACCAATCTGGGCCAATACGATGGCCCGACGAACGTCGTCACATTTTCATGCAGTCCGCAGGCGATTGACGGAACGGGCAACATCACGAACGACCCGCGATTCGTGGACGCGGTGGATTACCGGATCCGCGCGAAATCCCCGTGTGTGGACGCGGGCACAAACCTGGCCTGGATGCTGGCCGTCGGCGCAAAGGATCTCGACGGCGAGCCGCGCCTGCGGAACGGGATTGCCGATATTGGGGCGGACGAGGCCTGGCGGTTCGAGGCCCTGTCGTTGTCCACGTCCGGGGGCGGTTTGGTGATGATCTGGGACGTCGTCAGCAACGGCACGTTCGAGCTGCAGGGCAACGTCAACCTGCCCGGCCACGTATGGACCAATGTCGGCGTCTCCGTGACGACCGGCGCGGCGTACGTCACCACCACGTTGAGCAGCGTCTCGGCTCCGTTCGAGTTTTTCCGCCTCGAACGACAATAGAGGACCCAACACCCATTTGGCATCCGGCGGGCTTGTCACGCCGGAGCCAAAGTTTATCGCGCTACCGCGTAGCGGCGGAACTTTCGCTCCCGCGACGCAAGGTCGCGGGGGGCGGCTGAATCGAGGCCGAGACCGATTTCGATTTCGAGGATGATGTTCCAAATTCCCGTGAATTCGCGTTAATTCGCGGTGTCAGTTGGAATGATCATGTTGGAATGATCATTGGCCAATTTCTCAAGGCCCAATACTGTTCGCCGGTCTGGTGGGTATACTCATGGCCATGCGATACATTCACGCGGCATGGTGGTTGTTCGTCGTCCACGCGGCGTTGGCCCAGGAATGGGATCCGCCCGCCTATGAAATCGGGCCGGTGGTGGTCCAGGACATCTGGGTTGACCCGGTCAACGGCAACGATGCGAACTCCGGGGCGACGTCCAACCAGGCCGTCCGCACCGTGACCGAGGCCTGGGGCCGCATCCCGATCAACCAGCCGCTGACGAATACGGGCTACCGGCTGCGCCTGCTTCCGGGCGCGCACACGAACACGCCCAACTACTGGGAGCTGCGGCGCGGGACGCCGGCGTGCCCGGTGATCCTCGCGGCCGAGGGCGCCCCCGGCGGCGCGATCCTGCCCGATCCGAACATCTTCGACTGCTCGCACCTCTACTTCCTCGGCGTCCGCTTCAACAAGACCGCGTCGGGCGGAGACGGGTTCCATGTCGAGCTGGTCGAGCACGTCCTGCTGCGCGACTGCCTCATCACCGCCAACGGCCTCGGCCACGAGGGGCTGAAGGCCAATCAGTCGCGCCACCTGTACATCGAGGGCTGCGACATTTCCGGGGCGGAGGACAACGCGATTGATTTTGTCGCCGTGCAACACGGGCACATCGTGCGCTCCCGCGTGCACGACGCCGGCGACTGGGCGCTCTACGTGAAGGGCGGGTCGGCGCAACTGGTGATCGAGGGCAACGAGGTTTATGACGCCGGGACCGGCGGCATCACCGCCGGGCAGGGAACCGGATTCGAGTTCATGACCTCGCCCTGGCTCCACTACGAGGCCTACGACATCAAGATCGTCAACAACATCATCCACGACACCGAGGGCGCCGGGCTCGGCGTGAACGGCGGCTACAACATCCTGCTCGCGCACAACACGCTCTACCGCGTCGGCGAGCGAAGCCATGTCATCGAAGTCGTCCACGGCATGCGCGGATGCGACGGCGCCACCGCCGCCTGCGAGAGCAACCGCTTGGCGGGCGGCTGGGGCACGGCCGGCGCGGAAGAGCAGTACATCCCGAATCGCAACGTCTTCATCTACAACAACGTCGTGTACAACCCGGGCCCCTACCAGAGCCAGTGGCAGCACTTCACGATTCACGGACCGCGCACGCCGCCGGCCGGATCGAATGTCGCTTCGCCTTCGTACGCCGACGTCAACCTGCGCATCCGGGGAAACGTGATCTGGAACGGGCCTGCCAACCACCCGGTCCTGGGCGATTCCGGCGGGTGCATGAACGGACATCCGACCTGTTACGAGGCGCAACTGGTCGCGGACAACCACATCAACACCCTGTTCCCCCACTTCGTCGCTCCCGCCGCCAACGATTTCCGGCCCGCGATCACCGGAAACCTGTTTCTCGCGGCCACCTATCCGATTCCCGACTTTCCGGGAGCGGACAGCCCCTCGCCCCCGGCGGTTCCGGAGGGCCTGCTGGACAACGACGTACCGCGCGAAGGCGCGGGCCATCCGCGGCATGGATTGACGCGCCCGCCCGGCGCGCTCACGGGCGGGTCCAGTATGCGCATGGCCGCCATCGGGCACGACCACGTCCGCCTCGACGCCGAAACGGGGTATCGCTACGCGCTGGAGTCGGCCGAGAATGCGACGAACTGGCAGACGATCGCCACGATCACCAACACCAGCGGCTCCGAGCTGATCGGTATCACGCCCACCGCACCGTTCCGCCAGTACCGCGCGCGCCTGCTCCCGTGACGAGGAAGATGCGACCGATACCCGGCGCGCGGCAATAGGCACTGGGCATTGGGAAATTGGTTCATTGGGAAATTGTGCCGGATGCCGGAAATAGCCGGCGGCTGTTGGTGGGGCGCGGCCTCCGGACGCGCCGCGCCTTTGCGCGAATTCGGAATCCCATCAAGACCGCGAAATCCGCGGCATCAGCGGCGCGCGAGGCGGCGAAGCTCTTCCGCCAGCTCGGCGGCGCGCGCCGCCGCCGTGTTGATCTGCGCCAGACCCTCGCTCGCGGCCGCGGGGAGGCCGGGGATGGCCGACGTCAGATCGGCCGCGCTCATGACCACGGTCAGGATGTTGTTGAACTCGTGCGCCATGCCGCCGGCCAACCGGCCGACGGCGTCGAGCTGCTGCGACCGGCGCAGGTGGTTCTCGGTCATGCGGTGTTTGGATATGTCAATTCCGACGCCGACCAGGTGCGGACGGCCGTCCAACAGGACGCGCACCCCCGTGAAGTAGAACGGAATCCTCGTGCCGTCCCTGGCAAGAAGGTCCGCCTCCACGTCCGCCGTACCCTGTTCCATCACCGACTCGATGCGGCGGCGCACATTCTCCCGCTGATCCTCGGGAACAAATTCAAGCGGATGCATGCGGGCGATCTCATCGGCGGAATATCCGCTCACGGTTTCCAGGTTCCTGTTCCAGCGCAGATACCGGCCCTGATCATCGAACAGGTAGAATACGCCCGGCAGGCTGCGGATGGTGGATTCGATCAGTTCCCGTTCGCGGCCCAGCGCTTCATCCGCGCGCTTGCGTTCGACCAGATGCCCGATCTGCGCGGCGACCGCGGCGGCCAGATCCATCAAGCGGCGGTCGGCCGGGCGCGCCTCGCGCATGAGGAAGACCAGCACCATGACCACTTCACCGCGCGACAGAACGGGAATACCCAGCCCCGCCCTGAGCCCGGCGGAGGACGCCGCCACGACGCGCTGGAAGACTTCGGCGATGGTGACATCGGGAAACCAGACCGGTTCCCTTTTCAACGCCACGACGCCCGGCAGGCCCGCGCCCTTGCGGAATTGGAAACCGAGGCTCGCCCGGCGGAAGGACTCCAATTCCGGCCCGATCCCATACCAGGCCGGGTGCAGCTGCAGCGAATCCGCGCCGGGCAGCCACGCCTCGCCCACGATCCAACCCGTGGTCTCGCAAATTCGCCGCAGGATGTGGGTCAGCGCGGCATCGAAGGTCTCCGCCTCGCCGATGCCCAGCACGATCTCGTGCAGCAATTTCGATTCGGCCTCCGCCAGGCGGCGGTCGGTCACGTCGTCCACGAACTCGATCTTGGAGACGGATCCGTCCGGATTGCGCACCGGCGCGTCATACAACGCAAACACGCGTCCCGTCACCGGGTGTGTGATTTCCCAGTGAACGCAGCGTCCCTCCTCCATGACCTCACTGTTCTTGCACCAGGGGCACGGCGTTTCCAAGCCATGCAGATACGTGTAACACTTCCGTCCTGCGGGCAGGCCGAAAAAACCCTGAAAAACCGAGTTGGTGTATTCGACGTCGTAGTCCCGGTTCACCATATAGACGCCCTGGTGAAACCCGTCGAGAATGCGCCGGAATTTATTGCGCTCCTCCTGAAGCGCTTTATCCGATGCCGCCGCCGGCGCACGGTTGCTATTCTTCTCCCGCCCCGCCCCCAAGTCGCTCATCGCCTCTCCTCAATTCGGACTAAAAAGAATGAAAATAGGACGGGCAAGCACGGAGAAACGGCAGCCCGGGCGGCAAATTGACTCAAATGAAATGACACCCGGGCCGCGGCGCGTCAGGATGCCGCGCCCTACCCGCGAATGGTTTGGAGGCAAGGTGATCCCAAACTCATGTCGCCCCCGCGCCCTCGCGTGTCCCGCCGGGGGCTAAGATGATTATGGACTGGCCGCCCAGGCTCCTGCGTCGGAAGCGTCTCGCAACATTCCGGATGGGGCGCGTGTGCTCCCCTGACTTTCGAAGAAAATCAATGACTCGGGAGACTAGCGCAATCAGCAATGGACACCCGTTCCAGATCGCCCATCCTCGCGCAGACGGCACAGGGTCCGAGGAAGTGGGTCCGGTCAGGGCCGCTTGTTCATCTCGTCGTAAATGTGGTCCAGATCCCGCGCGTCCGTCACGCGGTCAATCATCGGGTAGAGGATGCCCTCTTCCTTCTCGTTGTGCGGCCCGAGGACGGCAAGCAGGCCCACCTCCTCACGGTCGGTCGCGAAGTCGCCGGCGTCCAGTTTGCCGGCGATGGCCTGGAGGAATCCCTTGATTTCGCGGTGCTCGATCCGCATGACCTGCGTGGGGCCCTGGGTGATCCCCGTCTTGTTCTCGAAGGCCGGGAAAAGGATCTCCTCCTCCCAGACGATATGCCGCTCCAGGCCGGACTTGAATTCGCCGAACAACACGCGGGCGCGCGCGCCGTCCGCCGCCTTCAATTCCCGGAACTGCCTGAATAGGCCGTCCAACCGGTCGTGATCTTCGCTGTAGTGCTGATGAATGCTCGTATGGCTCATGGGACCTCCCGCTGATTGCCCGCGCATTCTACCACGATTCGCGCGGTCGGCAAACGCTCGCGACGGCGGCGCTACCGCTTTTCGGAGTTGGCCGCCGGGAACGAGCCGAGGACGGCCGACAGGATCGTGCCCGCGAGAAAGAGCAGGATGGCCAGCGCGTTCAGCGTTCCGCCCCAGCTCCGGCCCGGCATCCAGCCGGCAAGGTCGCCGGCGACGCGGAGGAGCAGCGACCCGTGCAGCAGGGCCAGGTGCGCGTAGAAATAGCCGCGGAACGGCACCGGCCGGTTGAGGATGGCCGGGAAAACGATCGGCGCGTGGCCGAAGATCATCGAGAAGACGAACCCTACAAACAGCGCATGCACCGCCGCGTCGTATCGCGGGCCCGCGGCCAGGGGCGCGAGCGCGGCGAAAAGCGCGCCGCTGACGCCGAGCCACACGTACCCCGCGAGCAGGCAGACGGCCGTGAAGCGCGCGAGCCCACCTTTCCGCACCGTGCGCCGCGCGATGTCGAACCGGCCGAGCCAGAGGGCAAGCGCGAGTTGTGAAAGCCCGACGAGCCGTTGGCCGACCGCCATGTGTCCGAATCCGGCGGCGAGGCCGCCGGCCAGCAGGATGAGAGCGGGGCCGAGCAGCGGCCGCGCCCACGGCGACGGCTTCTGGAACCGCGAGAGCTCGATTCGTTCGCCGAGAATGGTCAGCACCAGGAATGCCGACCACCAGGGCATCGCGGCGTAGACCGGCCTTCCCGCCAGCCACAAACCGGTTCCCGCGAGAAGCGCGACCGCACCCGCCGCCATCACCGCCACGTCGAATGCCGGCCGGCGCCGCGCCACCGGGACATAGAGCGCGACCAGGACGAGGCATCCCGCGGAGAGGCCCCACCCGGGCGCGGTCGCCGGCGCGCCGGCGATCGTCAACAAGCCGCCGGCGGCGAATAGAACGGGAGCGGCATAGCCCCAAACGAGCCCCAGCGCCACCGCGCGTTCGAGCGCAATCAGCGTGCCCAGGAAACAGACCGTCATCAGCGGGCCGTGCAGGGCGATCCAATTCGCCCGCGGGTCGGGCAAGGCGATGGCGGCCGGCAGGCGCCCGAGTCCGCCGAGCAAACCGGCCAGCAGGCAGGCCATCGCCGCCAGCAGAAGCGGTCCGCGAACGGCCAGCATGTTGAACGCCCTCACGATCCGCATGGTAGACCATCTCGCACCGGGCGGACAATATCGCGGAGCAACGTCGGCAAGCCACAAGTCAAGCGACCCACGGGCCTTGCGCCGGATTCTTGACGCCGCAATTTCAGACCGATATATCTGAAACCGATGCGTGGGGATTCGCCCGCAGGTTGGCGGTAAACCGGCGGCACGGGAAAAGACGAAAGGGAGATGGCCATGACAACCCAACTTCTCTTGCAGAACCTGCATCTCGCGGGCCTGGCGCTGGGCGGCGGGGCGGCCGCGGTCAAGGTCGCCCTCCTGCTGCGCGCGCGGCGCGATCAGGCCTTTGTCCCTGCGTATTTCGCGGTCGCGAAAATCGTGACCGGATTGATCGTGCTGGGCATGGCGATCCTGACCGTCAGCGGGGGTGTCCGCATGTGGCTCTATCGTCCGCACCTCACGTCCGCGATGACGGTGAAACTGGTTATCGTCCTGGCGCTCTGGGTCCTCGGTCCGGTCATGGACAAGGTGATCGAGCCGCCGGCCGAGCGGCTCGCGCCGGGACCGGGCGAAGCCCGCTCCCCCGCGTTTATCGCCGCCCAGGGCCGGCATCTGCGCTTCGAGTGGCTGATGATCTCTCTGTTCGTCGCCGCCGCCGCGCTCGGAACGCTTCTGAAGCTGGGAAAATAGGGTCCTTTTCGGCCGGGCGCCGGCCGCGGTTCGTTGCGCGGCGCGATCCCCTCGGCGGGGCCGGCTTGCCCCGCCAAAGTTTCCAACGAAGGCGGTACGGTCGCGCCCTTTCGAATGGATACCGAGGATCAATGCGCACGGGTCTTTCAGATTCCGCGGACGGGAAGAGGTTTCATATTCGCGCACATGTGCGTCAATTTGCGGCGAGGATTTTCCGGCCGCTTGGAGCCCCGGCGAGCACGCCGGGCGTTCCGATCGGGCCGAGCAAGCGAGACATGCCGCCATCCCCCAAACCTTGACAATAAGGACTTTCCGGTCCTATAACTGCGGCAACATGGGGGGGCGGTGATTTCCTGTCCGGCGTGCGTGTCCGCGACCCGTCCGTGCGTGGTGTTTTTCTGCTTACATCCCGCCATAGAGCCCGTTGTTTCGATGTGATGTGAATATCATCAGGGGGGGCATATGAAACTGATCCGCGCGGTCTCCGGCATGATCTTCATGGGCGCGATAAGCACTCCAGCGGATTACACGAACACGAGCAGCGTGCTCGACGGCTCGGGCACGCGCTCCACCAACAGCACGTACACGCACCTCAGCGCCGCCGGTCAGCCCGGCGGCATCGCCGCCTCCTCGGGCGGCGGCTACCGGAATCAGGCCGGGTTCCTCAACACGTTCTTCCTCCAGCCCGGCCTCGACACCGACGGCGACGGGCTGGCGGATGAAGCCGATGGCGACAACGACAACGATCAGCTCGCCGACGACACGGAAATTGGCGGCGGCGGATTTTCCCCCGCCACGCCGACGGACCCGAACGCCGCCGACTCCGACGACGACGGCGCGCCGGACGGCGCGGAGTCGGTCGCCGGCACCGATCCGACCGATGCCGGCGCCTTGCTGGAAATTGTCCGCATCGCCAAAGGCTCGACCGCGGACGTGTCATGGCGGGCGCGCAGCAACAAGACCTACCGGATCCTCTACGCGACCACGCCCGCGCAACCGGTGACGAATGAACTGGCCACCGTCATCGCCAGCGGCGCAGCCGTCCCGCCATGGTACGCGCTCACGAATACCGTCACCGATGCCGGATCGGCCACCTCGCGCGTGTATGCCGTCGAAGTACAGCCCTGATGTTCTCCAGGTCAAACATAATGAAACTGAGTATGGAGTGGGTCATGGCGGCCATGCTGGCGGTTGCAGCCTCGTCCGCGGGTGCGGTGACGCTGCCCTTTTCGAGCTACATGGGCGGAGGCAGCCTGGATGAGATCCATGCCGTCGCGACGGACAGCGAGGGCAACACCTACGTGGCCGGCGAGACCGCTTCGTTGAGTTTCCCGCTCACCAACGGATTCGACAACACGCTGAATGGCATGGACGTGTTCGTCGCCAAGATCGGCACGAATGGACAGATCGTTTTCTCCACCCTGCTGGGCGGCTCCGGAGGCGACGCTGCGTTCGGAATCGCCGTGGACAGGGCCAGCAACGTCTATGTCACCGGCTATGCCGAATCGGGTTCCGACTTTCCGGTCACCAACGAATTCCAAGCCGCGCCGGGCGACGCGGGCCCTCACGGCTTCGTCGCCAAGATCGGGAACCAGGGCACCAACCTCATCTACTCGTCCTACCTCAGCGGGCCCACCGGGGGAAATAATGAAGAGGGCCGCGCGATAGCCGTGGACGCATCGGGATGCGCCTACATCACGGGCCACACAAGCTCGACGAACCTCCACCTCGTCAATCCGATCCAGAGCGTCCTCAACGCCAACTCGGGCGCATTCGTCATGAAGATTCATCCGGCGGGGACCGGCGTCGTGTTTTCGACATACCTTGGCGGAACGGACGCTTCCGATGGGTATGGCATCGCCGTGGATGCGTCCTCCAATGTCTATGTGGTCGGCTTCTGCAATGAGGAATTTCTGGTGACCAACGCGCTCTACCCGGCGCCTTTGGGCGGAAGTTCCGATGGTTTCGTCACGAAGATCGCTCCGGCGGGCACGTCCCTCCTCTGGTCCACTTACTACGGCGGCAGCAGCGATGACTACCTGACCAGCGTGGCGGTGAGTCCGGATGGCGACGTCTATTTCGCGGGCTACGGGCAGTCATTCGACCTGCCGCTGACCAACGCAATCCAGACCGAGTTTGGTGGCTACACCTGGGATGCCTACATCGCGGCCATTCGGCCGCTCGGCGACCGCCTCACCCTCAGCACCTTCTACGGCGGGAACAATTCGGACGGCGCCCTTGCCCTCGCCGTGGACCGGGCGGGGAACATCCTTGTCGCCGGGATTACCCTTTCCCCGGACCTGCCGACGATCGGCGGGCGCCCCTCCGGCGGCTTCAACGATGCCTTCGTCCTGAAACTACTCGCCGGCGGAAAGCGCATCCTGTTCAGCACCTACCTCGGCGGAGACGCGACGGACGAGGCCAACGGCGTGGCCGTCCAGCGCAACGGCATCGTGCACGTTGCGGGCCTCACCCTCTCGACGAATTATCCCATCGCCAACGCCTTTCAGCCCGAGAATGCGAGCCCCGGCAGTGACGAGGGTTTCATCACGCGGATCGCGAACGAGCCGGTGATGCTGGTGGCCTCGAACAGCCCCGCCGGATTTGTCGGCGGCTGGAACACGTACAGCGGCGCGGTTTACCAGGCACAGACCAGCACGAACCTCGTCAACGGCCCGTGGACCGACCTGGGCGGACCGGGCACCTCGCTGGTCAACGGCTGCTGCATGACCGCCACGCAGGCGCCACCCGTCTCGCCGGGATTCCTGCGGGCGAAGGCGACGTTCATCGGACCGTGAGGCAAGACGAGGACACGGTATTGGGAAAGACGACTCTGGAGAACGGGTGAAAAGCAAAACGAACGGAAGAGGCGCCATAAAGACGAGAATGAAATGCTTGTCGGCGTTGCTGCTGGCGGCGGCGGCGGGAGCCGCATCGGCGCAGGTTCCGCCAATCATCAACTTCCAGGGCCGGTTGATGGACGGAACGAACCTGGTCAACGGAACCGTGGGACTGGAAATCCGGCTCTTCAACGTGCCGGCTGGAGAGAGTTCGATCTACGAGGACTCGAACCAGGTCACAGTCGTGGACGGGTTGTATTCCACGTTCATCGGCGACCAGACGAACAGCGGCAACT
>CAYMCD010000104.1:0-11308 GCA_964388845.1 uncultured Verrucomicrobiota bacterium | reverse complement strand
TCGACGCCCTCAACCGGCTGGAGGCCACGAAGCGCGTGGCCGCGCGGTTTGTGAAGGCGCGGAGCAACGACCGGATCGGCATCGTGGGATTCGCCGCCATGCCCTTTTCGATTGCGCCGCTTACGCTCGACCACGGCTGGCTGCTCACGCAATTGGATCGGCTCCAGCCGGGCGACCTCGGCGACGGCACGGGCATTGGCATCGGGCTGGCCTCCGCCGCCAACCGGCTCCGCGACAGCGCGGCGCGAAGCAAGGTCGTCATCCTGCTGACCGACGGCGTGAACAACGTCGGAGAACTCACGCCCGAAAATGCCGCGCTGGCCGCCGCAGCGCTCGGCATCAAGGTGTATACGATCGGGGCCGGCACGGACGGAGTCGCGCGGATTCCCGTGCGGGACCCGTTCGGCGGCACTTCCTACATCCGCCAGCGATCGGATATAGACGAGGCAAGCCTGCGGCGGATCGCCGAACTGACAAAGGCCGAATACTACCGCGCCACCGATCTAAACGGATTAAAGCGCGTCTTCGCGGCGATAGATGCGATGGAAAAAACGGACATCCAGGTCGAGCGCTTCACGCGGTACGAGGAACGCTTCCAGCCCTTCCTGATGCTGGCGCTGGTGTGCCTGGCGGCCGAACAGCTGCTGGGCCTGGGACGGCTCGATCGGTTTCCCTAGATGAGATTCGGACATCCAGAGGGTCTCTTGCTGCTGTGGTGGTGCCCGGTGCTGGCCCTCCTGGTGGGCGCGCTCTACCGAGCCCGCATGCGCGGGTTGCGGCGCTGGCTTTCACCGGAGGCGCTCGCGCGCCTGGCGCCGGGCTGGCGGCCCGCCCGGCGGCGGTTCCGCCTGCTGCTCTGGCTGGTGGCCATGGCCTGCCTGCTGTTCGCCTGGTCGCGCCCGCAATGGGGATTCCGGTGGGAACAAACCACGGAGCGCGGCCTCGACATCCTCGTGGCGCTGGACACCTCGCGCAGCATGCGGGCCGCCGACTTCAAACCGGATCGCCTGGCGCAGGCCAAATGGGCCCTGCACGATTTCGCGCGCAGCCTGCGCGGGGACCGGATCGGGTTGATCCCGTTCGCGGGAACGGCCTTCCTGCAATGCCCCCTCACGATAGATTACGCCGCGTTCGCCTTGAGCCTCGAGGATGTGCAGGTCGGCCTTGTCCCTCAGGGGGGGACGGCCCTCGCATCGGCGCTGCGGACGGCGGCGGAGGTGTTTGAGAAACAGGGCGAGTCGGACCGGGTGCTGCTCCTCATGACCGATGGTGAAGACCACGCGGGCCAGATCGCGCGGTGGATTCCGGCGCTTCGCGAAAAAAAGATCAGGGTGTTCGCCGTCGGCATCGGCACGCCGGAGGGCGAACCGCTTCCGGCCCCGGACGGCTCGCCCGGTTTCCAAAAAGACGCCGAGGGTCGCGTCATCCTGTCAAGACTGGACGAAGCGCCGCTCCGGCAGCTGGCGCAGGAAACCGACGGGGCCTATGTCCGGGCCGCGCCGGGGGAGATGGGCCTGGACGCGCTGCTCGAAAACCAGCTGGCCCTGCTGAACAGGGCCGAAGCGGAATCCAGTCTGGCCCGGGTCTACGAGGAACGGGCCGGATGGTTCATCGCAATGGGCTTGCTGCTGCTGGGATTGGAATCCATCGCGGCCGACACGTCCCGGAGATCGGCGGCATGAAGATCTGGCTGTCCAGCATCGCGATGGGGGCCGCGATCCTCCAGACCGCTGCGGCCGCCGGGCCGCGCGGGGAAATGGCCAGGGCCGAACGCCTCTTTCTCCGGGGCGAATTCGCCGCGGCGGCGGAGGCCTTCGCCGCGGCGGCCGCCGCGGCGCCCGCGCGCGACCTCGACCCGGCCGTTCCCCTCCAAAATGCCGGCGTCGCGCGGCATCGCGCGGCCGACACCGACCGGGCGGTCGCCGATTTCATCGCGGCGACCCGGACGCCCGACCTCGCCCAGCAGAGCCTGGCCTACTACAACGCGGGATCGGCCCGGCTGCTCCAGGTCCAGCAGGATTTGCGACAGGGCAGCGCGAGCAACCTGATGTCCCGCCTCGCGCATGCGATCGAATGCCTGGAGCAGTCGCTGCTCATCCAGCCCGGGCGCGAGGACACGCGCCACAACCTGGAAGTCGCTCTCGGCCATCAGACCGCCCTTCTCGCCGCGCTGGCGCGGCTCGCCGCCGCCATGGAGGCGGCCGGCCGCCAGGTGGCGGACCACCATTTCGCAGAGGCGCACGAAACGCTCCGGCGGGTCGGGGACGAATTGGCCCCCGCGCTGTCCCTGAACCCGGCGGAACAGAAGCAATTCGAACGGCTCCTGGAGCGGACGGGGCAGATATCCGGGATCCTCAAGGCGGCCGAAAATCCGGACGGCAGCCCATGAAACGAACGGCCTTTATCGCGATCCTGCTGCCGGCCCTTGCCTTTGGCGGCGACGGGGACCAGAATTCGCGCTATTATTTTAACCGCGGCGCCGAACGCTACGTGGGCGACGACGTGGAGAAAGCGCGCGCGTGGGTGGAAGAGGGCCTTCAACTTTATCCGGGCGACGGGCGCCTGATCGCCCTGAAGAAATTGCTGGAACAACCTCCCCAAACCGGCGGCGGTGAGTCCCAGGAAAACAAGCAGCAACAATCGGAAGGCGATCAACAAGCCGATCCGGGCGAGCCGGATCGGGAACCGGATGCCGACGGGCCGGGCGCGGAGACCGCGGATTCGCGGCAGGGCGACCCGATGGAACAAGCACCCGCGCAGATGAACAAAGAAGAAGCCAGGCAACTGCTGGATGCCATGCGGGAACGCGAACAGCGGGATCGCGCGCGCGCCGCGGCGGACCGGATCCGGCGCGAGGCCGGATTGCCGGCGCCCGTGGAGAAGGACTGGTGAACCACCGCGCCTCCAGCAGCGCCCCGCGGCGGATCGCAGGCCTCATCCTCCTCTGTGTTGCGGCCCTCTCCGCCCCGGCCATCGAGGTCGAAATGGAGATCACCCCGCGAGTCCTGAGGCTGGGCGAATCGGCGACCTGCCGGGTTATCGTCCGCAACGCACAGGGGGCCGAAGCGCCCCGACTGCCGCCCCTGTCGGGATTCGATGTCGTCCCCGCCGGAACCGAACAGCGCTTTGAAGTCGCCAACGGACGGACGTCGGGCTACACGGCCTATCTTTTCCGGCTCACCCCCCACGCGGCCGGCGAGTTCCAACTGGGGCCCTTCCGATACGGCACGGGATCCGATGCGGCGACCATCGCCCCGGTGGCCATCCAGGTGCTCCCGCAAACCGGACCCGCCGGGGAATCGCGCGCGCGCACGCTCGACGAACTGATGTTTGCGACACTCACCGCCACGCGGACCCATGTGTACGCCCACGAAGTGTTCGACCTCCTGCTTCAGCTTCATACCCAGCCCGGCGTCAACCTGGACCGGAACGTGGCGCTGCTGGATTTCGACACGAGCGGGCTTGCGCTGTCCGGCTTCGAAGAACTCGCCGCCACGCGAGAGGCCGTCGGGGGACAGGTCTATGACGTGCGGCGATTCCGCGCCCGGACTACCGCCCTGACGAGCGGCCGCTTCGCGCTGGAGCCCAAGCTGCGCGTCAACATCATTGTCCCGCGCGAGCGCGATCGCATGCGGGACCCGTTTTTTGGCGATGCGATCTTCGACGGCTTCTTCAATCGCGTGGAAACCCGTCCCCACACGCTCAGCGCGCGCCCGCTGGCCCTGAACGTGTTGGAGGTGCCGGCCGAGGGGCGGCCCGCGGAGTATTCCGGGGCCGTCGGGCGGTATGCCTTCGATGTCCAGGCCGCCCCGCTCCAGCTGCGCGTCGGGGAGCCGATCACCATCGAATTCCGGATTCAGGGCAGAGGGAACCTCGACACCATCGCGCCGCCGCCGATGGCCTGGCCGGAGGAATTCCGCGCCTACGACGCCAAACTGGTTGAGCAGAACGCCGGGGACGGCGTCAAGCGGTTCGAGCAGGTCGTCATTCCCCGCGCCCTCACGGCCACGAATCTCCCGGCTGTACGATTCGCCTACTTCGATCCGGAGAGCGGCCGATACGAGACCATCGTTCGCGGCCCGTTCCCGCTGGATCTCAAGCCCGGCGGGCAGACGCCATCCGTGGTCGAAACGCCGGCCCGCGGACCGGGCGCCGCCCCGTCGCCGCTGGGCGCCGACCTGGTTTACCTGAAACCGGCGCCTGCGAGATGGGGCCATCAGGCCACCGGCCAACGGCTTTCGCCGATGATCCATCTGTTGCCCGCGCTGGCCCTGGCAGGCGTCTGGCTCCACGGCAGGCGGCGCGAGCATTTCATCCGGCATCCGGAGGAGGCGCGCCGCGCACGCGCCCCCCGCCGCGCGCGCGCGGGCATCGAACGGGCCCGTCGCCTGCTGGCGCATGGAGAGACCGGCGCGGCGGTGGCCGACTTGTCGGAAACCCTGTCGGATTATTTCGGGCGCCTGATGGGGCTTGCGCCCGGGCGCAGCACGGCGGACGAGATCGTTGCGCGGCTCACGGTCCGCGGCCTTCCCCAAGACCACCTGGACACCCTGCGGGCGATCTTCCGGATCTGCGAGCAGGTCCAATACGCGGGGGGGGCGGCGGACCAACCGGAGTCGCTCCGACAGGAATTGGCCGGTCATCTCGAACAGCTGGGCCGCGCGCTTCAGGCGATCCGGAGGTTGCCCGCGTGAAAGCGCTTGCAGCCATCCTGGCAGCGGGCGCATGGCTGGCGGTGCTCCCCGCGCCGGTCTTTCCGGATCAGCCGCCGGACGGACGATTTCTGGAAGCCCAACGCGCGTACGACAACAGCGATTACCCATCGGCCCTCGCGCTCTATGACCCGCTCGCGCGGGAATATCCCCGGGAGGCGGAGATCCACTTCAACCGCGGCAACACGCTGGCGCGTTTGGGGCAATGGGGCGACGCGATCGCCGCCTATCACCGGACCCTCCTGCTCCGCCCGCGCGACGCCGATGTGAAGGCCAATCTTCATTTCATCCGCGAGCGGGCCGGCCTGCCGGCGCCACGCCGGTCGGCCGTCGAGCGCATCGCCGGCGGGTTGTCGCGGCGCGAGTGGGAAACCGCGTGCGCGGTGTCCTGGTGGATTTTCTGCGCCGCGTGGGCGCTCCATCACGGGCTGCCCCGCAAGGCGCAATGGGTCCGGCGCATCGGGCTCTCGACCGGGCTTCTCCTGATTGCCGCGCTCATGGGCTGGGCGCTCTCCGCGCACCAGGCCCGCAGGCCCCTGGTTGTCGTGCGCGCGCCGGGGACGAAGGCCCTGTTCGCGCCGATCGCGTCGGCCACGCCCCACTTCGACGCGCCCGAGGGCCTCACAGCCCGGCTGATCCAGCGGAACGGCGCCTGGTTGGAAATCCGCTCGGACCGCCGCGACGGATGGATCCCGCGCGCATCGGCCCATATCGTCACGCTGGATGACGGGCGCGGGATGGAGTAGGATCCCGCCGTGAACCGAATCCCGGGACAATCAACGCGGGGGCTGGCCGTCGCCGGACTGATCGTCCTCGCGCTCGGGGTCGGCGCGGCGTTCTGCCTGCGGGAATGGAGCCCGATCATCAGCCAGCAGGAGCGCTTCCGGCTGGTCCTGCTGTACACGGCCACCGCGTCGGGCCTCCTCTTCATTGCGGCGACCGCCCGGTGGTGGATGCGCCATTAGGCCATTTCGACCGGCAGGCTCGGCGAACGGATATAGTGGCGGTCGCAGCACGGATTGATGCTCGTGAGCATCTCGTAGGGGATGGTGCGCGCCAGGCGCGCCAATTCGTCCGCCCAGATCGCTTCGCCGGATTGCCGTCCGATCAGGACCGCCTCGTCACCGGGCGCCACGTCGGCATCCGGCCCGCAATCCACCGCCAGCCAGTTCATGCTCACGCGCCCCACGACGGCGCAGCGGCGCCCGCGGATCAGCACTACGCCCTTGTTGCTCAACGCGCGCGAATATCCATCGGCATAGCCGGCGGCCAGGATGGCCAGCGTCGTCGGGGCGGCTGTCACATGGGTGCTGTAGTAGCCCACCGCGAAACCGGAGGGCGCCCGCTTGACCTGCATCACGCCGGTGCGCCATTGGAGCACCGGCTCCGTGGAGACGCGCATACCGCGCTCGCGCGCCCCGTATCCGTAGGCCGCGATGCCGGGTCGGACCGCGTCGAAATCCCAATCCTGGCGGCAGAGAAAGGCGCGGCTGCTCGAGACATGGCGGAACAACGGAACGGCCGCCTTCGCGCGCAGCGCCGCGTCAATTTCCTGGAATCGTTCCACCTGGAGCGGCGCGAGGGAGGGTTTGCGCTGCTCGACCGACGCGAAATGGGTGCAGAGCCCGCCGATCTCCAGGCCCGGTTCCCGGGCCAATCGCTCGTAGGCCGGGACGGCGTCCTGCCACGGAATGCCGAATCGCCCCATCCCGCTGTCTATTTTCAAGTGGACCCGAAGGGGCCGGCCGGCGGCCAGCGCCGCGCCGGCCAGCGCGCGGCCCTGCTCTTCATCCACGACGACCGGAGTGAGCCGGTGATCCACCAGGGCGCGCACATCCTCGGGCGCGACGGCGCCCAGGATGACAATCTCCGCATCCTCGCAGACCGCGCGCACCCCCAGCGCCTCCCGCAGGTAGGCCACGGCGAACCATCGAATGCCGGCGCGCGCGGCCTGTCGGGCCACGGGCGCCAGCCCATGGCCATACGCATTGGCTTTGACAACCAGCACCAGCGACGTGCGCGGACCAAGCGAATGCCGCATGGCGCGCAGGTTCCGGTCCAGAACGGACAAATCAACTTCAACCCGTGGGGCAATCATCGCGGCGTTTTCGGTGGCGCGCCCGGCAGGGATCGAACCTGCGACCCTGGGATTAGAAATCCCATGCTCTGTCCAACTGAGCTACGGGCGCAGCGCGTCCTGGCGGCAACCATACGACAGGGGCTTCCGGAGATGCAATCCGGCGCATCCGGCGCCATCAGGATACGACGCGGACGAATCCGCGCTTTCCGGCGCGCACAACGACGCCATTCCGCACTTGGACGCGCGCCCGGACGTCCTGCACCCGGACGTCGTCCACGCGGACGGCGCCCTGTTCAATCAGCCGCTTGGCCTCCCCGTTGCTGTCCGCAAGTTTGGCGAGGACCAGCAATCCGACGAGGCCGATTTCGCCCTCCGGCACATGCACGTCCGGAATCTCGCTGGGCAACTCGCTTTGCGAAAATACCCGCGTGAACTCGGCCGAGGCGGAGGCCGCCGCATCCTGTCCATGGAACCGGGCCACGATCGCCCGGGCCAGCTGGTCCTTCGCGGCGCGCGGGTGCAGCGCGCGCGCGGCCTGGATCCCTGCCGCGTCCAGACAGAGCACCAGTTCATAGTAGCGCCACATCAGCGCATCGCTGACCGACATGATCTTGCCGAACATGTCGCGGGGCGCGTCCGTGACGCCGATGTAGTTCCCGAGGCTCTTGCTCATCTTCTGGGCGCCGTCCAGTCCCTCGAGCAGGGGCAACGTCAGCACCACCTGCGGCGGCTGACCCAGCTCCTTCTGCAGTTCGCGGCCCAGCAAGAGATTGAACAGCTGGTCCGTTCCGCCCAGCTCCACATCGGCCTTAACCATCACGGAGTCATAGGCCTGGATGAGCGGATACAGGAACTCCACAAGAGAAATCGGCGCGCCCCCGGCATACCGCTTGGAAAAATCCTCGCGGGCCAGCATTTGCGCGACCGTCACGCGCGCCGACAGGCGGACCACATCTTCAAATCCCATCGGCGCGAGCCACTCCGAGTTGAACCGCACCTCCGTCCGCCCCCGGTCGAGGATTCGGAACACCTGCTCCTGGTAGGACAGCGCATTCGCTTGCACCTGGTCGCGCGAAAGCGCCTTGCGCGTGGCGGATCGGCCCGAAGGATCGCCGATCATGCCGGTAAAATCGCCGATGATGAAGACAACGGTATGGCCCGCGTCCTGGAACTCGCGCAGCTTGTTGAGGCCGACGACGTGGCCCAGGTGGATGTCCGGCGCCGACGGATCGGCGCCGTACTTGATCCGCAGCGGCCTCTTGAGTTCAAGCTTCCGCTCAAATTCCTCGGCGGAAATAAGATCAACCGCCCGCGCCGCCAGAGCGTCAAGATTCATGCGGGGACCATAGACAAAACGAAAGCGCCCCGCAACTTCCGCCGCGGGGCGCTCCGTACGGACTGCGATCAGCGATTACGGGTTGCCGACTTCATCCCTCTTCTTCTGGCCGGGCTGCCACTCTTCCGTCTGCGGCGCGGCGCCGAAGGCCTCATCAAAGGCTCCCGCGAGATCCACCAGATCCTCCCCGGGGCGCAGGCCCTCCAGCATGGAATCGTCCACGACGAACTGGTCGTCCGGCAACTTGGCCGCCTTGATGCTCAAGCCGATCCGGCGCTCGACCGGGTCAATCTTGATCACGCGGGCCTCGACGTCCTGGCCGGGCTGGAGCGCATCCTTGACCTTCTGGACGCGTTCTTCGCTGATCTGGCTGATGTGGACCAGGCCGTCAATGCCCTCCTCGATCTCGACAAACGCGCCGAAGGAGGCGAGCTTGGACACCTTGCCCTTGACCATCTGGCCGACCTTGAAGCGCTGGGAGATGCTGCTCCACGGATCGTTCTGGGCCTGCTTGAGGCCCAGGCTGATCCGCTGGTTGGCGGCATCCACCTCCAGCACCACGGCTTCGACCTCGTCGCCCTTCTTCAGGACTTCGGAGGGATGGTTGATCTTGCGCGTCCACGACATGTCGGACACATGGATCATGCCGTCAATGCCGGGTTCCAGCTCCACAAACGCGCCGTACGAGGTGAAGTTGCGGACGGCGCCCTTGACGCGCGCGCCGATGGCGTAGTGTTCCTGCGCCTTGCTCCACGGATTGGCCTCGGTCTGACGGATGCCGAGCGAGATCTTCTGCTCGTCGCGATTGACGTTCAACACAACGGCCTCGACCTCCTGGCCCGCCGTGAGGGCGTCGGACGCCTTCGCCACGCGCTTCGTCCAGGATATCTCCGAGACGTGCACCATGCCTTCGACGCCTTCTTCGATTTCGACGAACGCGCCATAGGGGACCAGGTTGACCACCTTGCCCTTGACACGGGTGCCAACCGGATACTTCCGCTCAATATCGTCCCACGGATTGCGCGCGATCTGCTTCAGACCGAGCGAGATCCGGTCTTTGTCGCGATCCACATCCAGGATCATCACGTCGAGTTCCTGGCCGACCTTCACCACCTCGGACGGGTGGTTCACGCGGCCCCAGCTCATATCGGTGATATGCAGCAGGCCGTCCATGCCGTTGAGGTCCACGAACGCGCCGAAGTCGGTGATGTTCTTGACGGCGCCGTGCCGGACCTGGCCGATCTGGATTTCGCCCATCAGCGTCTTCTTCTGTTCGCGGCGCTTGTCCTCCAGCAGTTCGCGGCGCGAGACGACGATGTTGCGCCGGTCGCGGTTGATCTTGATGATCTTGAATTCGAGTTCGCGGTCGTAGTAGTCCTCGGGGTTCCGGACCGGGACGACGTCCAGCTGCGAACCCGGCAGGAACGCGTCCACGCCGACATCCACGATCAGCCCGCCCTTGACGCGGCCCTTGACGGCGCCCTTGATGGTGCCGCCCTCGACATAATTCGCGAGCACGCGATCCCAATTGCGCTGCTGTTCGGCCCTGCGCTTGCTCACCATGACCATGCCCTGGTCGTCTTCGAGCTTTTCGAGCAGGACCTCGATCTGGTCGCCCGGCTTGACCTCGTCCGGGCTCTTGAATTCGGAGATCGGCAGGATGCCTTCCGATTTGTATCCGATATCCACGAGGACTTCGGACGGGCGGACGTCGAGGACGCGTCCGGTGACAATGGCGCCTTCGCTGAAATTGCGGAGGGTTTCTTCGTACAGGGCCGCCATCCCGGTGGGGGCCTGGACGGGTTGTTTGGGTTTCTTGGCCACTCGCATTCTCCTGTTGGTGGTCGCACAACCCCACGCGGGGCCGTGCGTTTTCGCCGGACGCGCAACAGGCGCGGTTCCCGGCGGAAAGGGGGCGAACGTATCAATCCGGCGCGCGGGGGACAAGCGTGGACTGAAATTTATTCAGATTTCGGGCTACACGTGCGGGCGGCCGGGGCGGCCCGCAGAATGCGTCGTTCCTTGGCCTTGCAGGCGGCGGGCGTATTGCGGGGGACGGGCTGTTGGGCATCGGTCCATGCGATGGCGGATTGCATGTAGAGCCGGCGCTCCGATTCCGGCATGCATCGGTTCCTCTTCGACTCCTCGCGCCGAACAATGGCTGGTATTCCGCTCACTTCAGGGCCTCGAGATAGCGGATCCGGTCAACCTTGCGCGTCCGCTCATCGAGCGCGTATTGGCAAGCCAGCATATCCTGGTCGGCCAGGCTCCAGAACGCGTGACCCGCGCGGGTATTAAGCGCGAGTGCGCGGGCGCGGCAGTTGCGCCAGGATGGAAGTCCATCAACATGCCGGAACACGTCGAGCGCCCCGGCACGGGTCGTCAGCGCAAACATGCTTTGAGACGCAAGCCAGTCCGCCGGAAGTTGGCGTACGGAGCCCCACGTTTTTTCATCCGGGCCCCATTGGGCATCAAGCGCGATCAGGGCCGATTCCGTTCGGCTGCGATTTTCCGCCTCATCCTCGATCCATACGTCAACATCGAAAGTCAGCACGGGGTGATGCCGCAGCATGAAATTCATGCCGCCTATAAGGATGAAGTTGGTCTGATGCCGATTGAGCTCAGCCAACATGGCGTCAACATCCAGGTTCATGCCGACAGCATAGGGCCGGGCGGAATTTGATTCAACAGCGATGCCGCACCGGTTTGGCGCCGAAAAAAAGGGCGGTGAAACAGGTGTCTCACCGCCCTTTTATAAATTAACCCGGCAACGTGCTACTCTCCCGAGGCCTACACCTCAGTACCATCGCCGCAGAGGGTCTTAACGGCCGTGTTCGGAATGGGAACGGGTGTTTCCCCCTCGCTATGGTCACCGGGAAATCTGCATCCCGCCGAAGCGGGAAAAAGCATTGCATAGGATGGGTCCATACGTTCATCGAAAAAGAGAAATAATGATCAAGTCGCACGGCCGATTAGTACTGGTTAGCTAAACGTCTCGCGACGCGTACACACCCAGCCTATCGAGGTCGTAGTCTTCAACCGGCCTTCAGCCCGCTTGCGCGGGGGGAGATCTTATCTTGGAGAAGGCTTGGCGCTTAGATGCTTTCAGCGCTTATCCGTTCCGCACATAGCTACCCGGCACTGCCCCTGGCGGGACAACCGGAACACCAGTGGTGCGTC
>CAYMCD010000103.1:0-11765 GCA_964388845.1 uncultured Verrucomicrobiota bacterium | reverse complement strand
GACTGGAGTTCAGACGTGTGCTCTTCCGATCTCGGCCAGCCGGTCGTCGGCCCGGGCGCGCGCCGCGCGCTGCGCGGCGGAGGCCAGACCCGGCGTCGCGGAAAGGATGGTGAGCGAGGCGTGGGGATGGCCCGCGGCCGCGGCCGACCAGGCGAGGCGTCCGCCCATCGAGTAGCCCACGAGGTGAGGCGGCCTCGGGAACGCGGCGAGCGCGGCGCCCAGGGCGCGGACCGCCGATTCGAACGAATCCACCGCGCGCGAGCCGTGGCCCGGAAGCGGCCACGCGGCGACGCCGATCCGCGGGCCCAGGCCGGCGGCGAGCGGCGCCCAGTCCTCCGGCGCGCCGAGGAATCCGTGCACGCACAGGACGGGGATCACGCCGCGCGAAAGTGCGCGCGGCTTCATGCCGGCATCGTCTCGAGCGCGCGGGCCACGGCCTGTTGCAGCCCGCGCACGGCGCGCGCCGTTTGCGCGCGGCGCGTCCGGATTTCGATGAGGGTGTGGCGCCCGCCCCGTACGGCGTCACGCCAGGCGCGGACGAGGCCCGCGCGCGTGGCGGGCGCGGCATACGCGAGGCCGAACATCGCGGCGGCATGCGCGAAGCCGAGACCGTGCGGGGTTCCGAACAGCGTCTCGAAATGGCGCGAGGCGCCCGCGACGGGCAACAGGGAAAAAAGGCCGCCGCCGTCGTTATTGACCACGACGAGGATCACGGGGGTGCGGGCCGCGCGAAGCATCGCGAGCGAGTTCAGGTCGTGCAGCGCGGTCAGGTCGCCGAGGACGGCCGTGGTGATCCGGCCGGCGCCCTGTGCATAGCCGATGGCCGTCGCGATCTCCCCGTCAATCCCGCTCAATCCTCGGTTCGCGGCCACGGCGAAGGCCGCGGCGTCGGCGGAGCCGAAGGTCGCGGCGAGCCGGATCGGCAGGCTGTTGCCCAGGAACAGCGCGTGATCGGCGGCCGGCAGGCGCGATAGCGTCCACGCGAGCGCCGGCTCCGTCACCGGGCCCGCCGCCCGCAGGCGGCGCGCGAGCAGGCGTTCCACACGCCGCGAGGCATCGGGCCAGGGTCCGGGCCCCGGCCGGGTTGCCGGCGCCGCAAGCGCGCGGCGCAGCGCCTCCGCGACCGGTCCGGGCTCGGCCATGATCCGCCAGGCGGATCGGTGCGCGGGGTCCACGCGGTCGGGCGCGGGATCCACCACCACGCGATGCCGGGCCGGAAACGCGGCCGCCCACTCCTGCAGCCGGCGCGTGACGAAGGCGGAACCGAATTGCAGCACGACATCGCATGGAGGGCCGTCGGCAAATCGCCCGGCGGCGAGCAGGAGCTCGGCGTGCGGGACAACCGCCGGATGGCGCGATCCGAAGCGCAGCCCGGATTGCACATCGGGCAGCAACGGCCAGCCGAGGCGGTGGGCCAGGTCGGCGACGGCCCGGCCCTGCCCCGGCGGGAGCGCGCCGGCCAGCACAAGACCCGACCGCGCGCGGCCCAGCAGGTTCAGGAGTTCGACCGGCGCGCCGGCGGAAGACGGCGGCCCCGGCTGATCCAGGCGCCGCACCCAGGGTTCGCGCGAGCGGGGCCAGCCGCCCAAGGCCCGGAGCATCCGGCGGAACGGATAGCGCCGCGCGATGGGCGCGAGCGGCTCCCTGAACATGCAGTTCAGGTGCGCCGGACCGCGCGCCGGCGCGAGCGCGGCGGAGACCGCGTGGTCAACGGCGGTGAGCCAGGCGGCCGGGTCGGCGTCCTCCGCGGGCGGCGGCAGGTCGGCAAAAAAGCGGACGAACGAGCCGAAGAGCTTGACCTGGTCGGTCGCCTGGTTCGCCCCGCAGGCGCGCAGCTCATACGGGCGATCGGCGGTGCAGAGGATCAGCGGGATGCCCGCGTGGTGGGCCTCCGCCACGGCGGGGAACAAATTGGCGGCGGCGGTGCCGGAGGTGGTGATGACGACGGCGGGGCGGCCCGTGGCCCTGGCGCAGCCCAGCATGCGGAAGGCCAGGCCCCGCTCGTCCGGGTGCACCGTCAGGTTGAACCCGCCGTGCGCCGCGGCGGCTTCCGCGAGGGGCGAGGAGCGCGAGCCGGGCGCCACGCCCACATCGCGCGCGCCGCACCGGTGCAGTTCCTCCAACAGCAGGCGCGCGACGAAATGATTGATGTTGGGCGGCGCGGGCTTCATTCGGCGCGAAGGATGGCGAGAACGTTTTCGATTTTCGATTCAATTTCGCCCCACTCGGCCTCGGGATCCGAGTCGCGGACGATCCCCGCCCCCGAAAACAGGCAGAGGCGGTTGTCCGCGGCCAGGCCGCAGCGAAGGGCGACGGCGAACTCGGCGGCGTCGGGGCCGGCCCACCCCACGGGGCCGGTGTACCAGCCGCGGTCGAACGGCTCCAATTCCCGCAACAGTTCCATCGCGGCGCCCGGCGGGTGCCCCCCGACCGCGGGCGTGGGGTGGAGCGCGCCGAGTATCTCGGGATCCCCGACGCCCGGCGGGAGCCCCGCCTCGATTCCGGTCACGAGATGCTGGACGCGCGCCAGCTTGAGGACGGCGGGCGCGCTGTCGTGCCGGACCTCGGCGCCGAGCGAGGCCAGCGCGCGCCGGATGCCCTCCACGACGAGGCGATGTTCGTCCTGTTCCTTGGGGCTCTCGCGCAGGGCCCGCTCCGACGCGGCATCTTCCTCCGGGGTGCGGCCCCGCGGCCGGGTGCCGGCGACGGCCTCGCTCGAGAGCCGGGCGCCCGCGCGCGCGTACAAGCGCTCCGGCGAGGCGCCCACGAAGGCATGTCCCATCGCATGCACGCCGCAGAAGAGATAGCACCGCCCCGATTCCTCGCGCATGCGGTGGACGAGGGTGAAGGCGTTGACCGCGCGGTCGAGCGCGAAGCAGACGCGGCGCGCCAGGACCACCTTGTCCAGGCGCCCGGCCCGGATGTCCGACAACGCGCGCTCGACGGAGGCGATCCAATGCGCACGGTCCGGCGCGTCGTGCCGGCCCCGGGCGCGGCCGGCGGGCTCGGGCGCAAAGCGATCCGGAAAGCGCATGGCGCGCAGCGCATCGCACGCCGGGGGCCTCGGATCGGCATCGGCGCGGAAAAAGAGGTTTGCGGCGAGCCGGCGCCGACCGTCCGCGCCGCGCAACACCTCGAATTCGGGCAGGATGAAACGATAGGCCTGGAAAGGCTGCCAGCTGGGATCCTGCGCGTGCCAGGGGCCGAATCTGAATCCGCCATAATAGCGGACGCCCGCCGGCGCGTGCGCCCATCGCTCGCGAAGGGCGCCCCAGCACGCGGCATAATCGCCCGCGCGCCGGCCCTTGACTTCGTCCGCCTCCCCGAGCGCGGCAACTTCCAATTCCCCGCCGCGGGAGACCCAATAGCCCTTGATCCGGCCCGGCTGTTCGGCCAGCCAGCCCAGGGGATCCACGCCGTCGAGTTCCTCCTCGATGCGGATCAGCCGGGGCTCGCGTCCGGCGCGCGGATCCGGCAGCGCGGCGATACGGGCCCGCAGACGCCCGGCGGCGGGATGCGGACATGCCGGGCCCGGATTCACGCGGGGCGGTCCCCGACATAGATGGAAGCAATGCCGAGGGACACTGGGACGGCGCGGGCTCCCGAAAAACCCGCCTCGCGCATCAGCGCGCAGAAGGCCTCGCCGCTCGGGAAGGCCTCGATGGTCACGTTCAGGTAGCGATAGGCCGCGCGATCGCCGGAGAACCAACCGCCGACGAGCGGAAGAATCCGGCGCAAATAGAAGAAGTACAGCGGGCGGAACCACCGGGCGGTCGGCTGCGAAAACTCGAGGATCAACGCGCGTCCGCCGGGCCGCAGGACGCGCGCCATTTCGCGCAAGCCGGCGACCACATCCGCGACGTTCCGGATGCCGAACGAGATGGTGCACACATCGCAGGAGGCGTCGGGCGTCGGGATCGAGAGGGCATCCCCCCGCTGGAGGCTCACGCGCCGCTCCAGGCCGCGCGCGCGGATCTTTTCCCGGCCGACTTCCAGCATCCTTTCCGCCATGTCTATCCCCAACGCGCTTTCGACCTGGGGCGCGGCGTCCATCAGCATGAGGATCTGGTCCGCGGTGCCGGTCGCGACATCGAGCAGGCGGAGGCTGTCGCGCGCGGGCAGGAAGCGCGCCATCCGCTTCCGCCACGCCACGTCGCGCCCGGCCGAAAGGACGCGATTGAGCAGGTCATAGCGGGGCGCGATCCGGTCGAACATCCGCCAGACCTCGGCGCGGGAAGGTTCGGAACCGATCGGGGGCCGGGTGGGACTCATGCGCGCGAATGTAGCCGGAGCCCCGCGCCTTGGCCAGCGCCGCGGGGCGCAAAAATGCGGGCTGATATCCGGAACTTTCCCAGCCCGCACCGTAAGGCGCGCGCGCATTCGACGAATGTAGAGCATGAAACATATCCTTATAGGGGCGGTGGTGGCCCTGTTGTACTCGGTCCAACCGGCCCCGGCGCGAGAACCCGTGTTTCCCGAGGCCGTTGAGACAAACGGGGCGCGGATGACGCTGCGCGGCGTGTCGCTGCTCCGCGTCGGCTACATCTTCCGCGTTTATTGGGCGGCGCTGCATGTGGGGGAAACCCACCCGGCCGGCGCGGTGCTCGAGGATGTGCCGAAGCGGCTGGAAATCCACTATCTGCGCCGCATCGCGGCTTCGGACCTGATCCAGGCGGGCGACGATGCCTTGCGCCGCCAGGTGCAGCCGGAACAATTGGAGCGGTTGCGCCCCCGCATGGACGCCATCAACCGCCTGTATCGCGACGTCAAGTCGGGCGATCGCTACACGTTGACCTATGTGCCCGGCCACGGCTGCGAGCTGGCCTTGAACGGCGCGGTGCTCGGGCGGATCGAAGGAGCAGACTTTGCCTCCGCCTATTTCGGAATCTGGCTCGATCCGCGCACCGACTACAAAGAGTTCCAAACCGGCCTCCTGGGCCGATAGCCGAACCGGACGAAACATCGGTTCGGGGCGCGCCGGCGGCGTTCTTACGCTCCCACCGGCGCAGGGCACAAGACGACAGGGGAAAGTTAAGGATGATGCGCAACGCCCCGAGACGCCCCGTGAGACGCCCCGTGATTGACGACGTACGCCGCATCGGCTAGAAGAAAACCTTCTCCTGGGCCGGAGTGGCGGAATGGCAGACGCGCTGGACTCAAAATCCAGTACCCTCTAAAGGTGTGTGGGTTCAAGTCCCTCCTCCGGCACCATTTTGATTTTGACGACCGAGCGGCGAGGCTGCGCCACGGTTCGGGAAACTCGACGCGGACCCGCGACAGCGGGAACCACAGCCGACGACCGGCGCGACGCGAAGGCGGGACGGACACCCGCGACGGCGACACGCGACGGGACAAAACGGACGGATTTTCCGAGAGGATTTGCGGATTTATTTCCGAGTACACGAACAGGTTTGAGCCGATTTTTCGGTGAAAATCGCGCAAGACGGAAAGGTCTTCCGAAATTGCCACGCTTTCGGCCTGTTTTGCGTCTTTGATGAACTGTTCCAGAGGTTCTAGCCAACCCGCCGCATTTCGGCTCAACAGGTCCAGCCCGGTCTGCAAGGTGGCCTTCTCCTGCAACAGCGTTCCCTTGCGAGCGGTGAAATCCTCGCGCGTGATGGTTCCGTCAAGGAACACATCAAGCAATCTGTCCAAGCGACTCTGAACTGCCGCAAGCCGGGCTTTCTGCTCGTCGATGCGGCAGGTGGCCTTGTCGGATTCCTCCCGTTTCCATTTCTCAACCTGGGCAAGCATCCGCGTCTCCCAATCGTCGGAAATGGAAACAAGACGGGTCTGCTGCCTGATCTGGTCTGCAAGGTCATCGTCTCTCAAGAAAGCCCGTGGTGAACATGGGCCTTTGGACTTGGAGCTTTCAAGAATGCGAACCGCTGCCTACACTCGCCAATCAACTTTTACGAGGACGGTTGCTATGGCGAAAAAGAAAAATGCAAACGGGCCAGCCGCTCCGGTAGCGGTGGACTACCGGCACAAGGGCGTAACCCGCCTGAACATCCCGCCTGCCGGTCTCGCGGCGCGCGGCCAGATCGCCAGGGAACCGAAACTCAAATGGGCCTACAATCCGCACCTCGCGCCCGCATTGCGATTCGATGGAACCGGCGGGGCGGACCGGATCGAGAAGCTGATCGCCGAAGCCGGGAAACGGAAACTGACGCCGGAAGAATTGGCGATCCTCGAAGAAGCCTTCCGAAATCATGAGCCGTGGCTGGAATGGGCGGGCAAGCGGGAACAGCAATGGTGCGTGGCCGATCCGGTCGCCCTCCATATCCATGAGCGCATTTCCACCCAGAAGGGGAGACTATGAAGTACTGGGTTGGGGTAACGAACAACAAATGGTTCCGTTTCCTCACAGACATATGCCCTGACGAGGTCAATTTCTGGAGGCCTTTAAGCACAAGAAACTTTGAGGCTATCGAGACGAATGCCCTATTCCTATTCAAGCTACATGCGCCAATTAACGCGATAGCCGGTGGTGGCTTTTTTGTGAGGCACACAATACTCCCTCTTTCTCTTGCTTGGGATGCCTTCGGTGAAAAGAACGGTGCATCGGATTTGGCAACATTCAGCTCTCTGATTTCCTCCATACGAAGAGACAGGGTTGCGAATCCGAATATTGGCTGCACAATAATCACTCAGCCATTTTTCTGGCCAGAAGAGCGATGGATAGCTGTGCCCGATGATTGGAGTCCGAACTTGGTTCAAGGACGAACATATGATCAGACCACAGCGGTAGGCTCTCGTCTCTGGAACGCTGTGATGGAACGACTGCAGTCGCAGGCAGGCATAAGTCGCAAGGATTTGAATCAATCGGTCCATGAGCCAAGTGAAAGATATGGCTCAGAGGTGTTGGTTACACCGAGATTGGGTCAAGGTGCATTTCGCGTCTTGGTTACGGATGCTTATAGCAGAAGATGCGCTATGACGGGCGAGCGCACACTACCGGTCCTTGAAGCTTCGCACATTAAGCCCTACGCAGAATCGGGTCCTCATTCAATCGATAACGGACTCTTGCTCCGTTCAGATCTGCACACATTATTTGATCGCGGTTATGTGACCATCGCTTCGGATTATCGAATAAACATCAGTCGGCGTATCAAAGCAGAATTCGAAAATGGGCGGGAGTATTATGCGCTGCATGGTCGCCCGTTGGCAGCCTTGCCAAAGGACAGCAGGGATAGGCCGGGACAGGAGTTTATAGAATGGCACAACAAAAACGTATTCGCAGAATAGAACACGATGCCTTGACAATATTGCGGAACGACTTGAGACGTTTTGTGATGGCAAGAGACTGGAAACAGTTTCACACACCCAAGAATCTATCGATGGGTTTAATGATCGAAAGCGGTGAGTTAGCCGAGCACTTTCTCTGGGCACAAACAGGCGATAATTTGAGCAACAAGAAGCTGATAGAGGTCGCAGACGAAATTGGCGACGTCTTTATCTATCTCCTGAATCTCGTGGATTCGCTGGGCATTGACCTAATTCGCGTCACGCAGCGAAAACTGAAGAAGAACCGCAAGAAGTATCCGGTAAGGCTAGTTCGTGGCATGGCTCTTAAGTACAACGACTATCATGTGCGAAGCCGGCAGTAAGCGGAACAAAGACGGCCAATTCGCCGTCGCAATGGAAGGCGTGGACATTTACGACCCCGTGACCAATGCCGTGCGCTCGACCGGCGCGGAGAAGGTCGCCGCGTGGTTTCTCGACAGCGACTATGACGGGCGCTGTTTCTGCGTATGCCAGGCGTTCTTCCCGGACAAGAGCGCGTGGGAGAAACTAGGCAAGGCGCTGGGAGGAGCACTTGACGAAGACGCCTTTGCCAAACTGTCCGGCACGGTCTCGCTCCCGTTCCCGGAAGGCGAGCACAAGCGGATTGCGGTCAAGGTGATTGATCCACGAGGGAATGAGGTTTTGCGGGTGCATCGGTTGGATGGGAAGTATGGCGACTAGGCGAAAGAACAAGCCGGTTTGCTACGTCATCGCCGGACCGAACGGGGCCGGCAAAACGACCTATGCCCTGAAATACCTGCCGAAGGTGGCCAAGTGCATGGAGTTTGTGAACGCCGATCTGATTGCACAGGGTTTGTCGCCTTTGCGGATGGAGCGGGCGCTGATTGCGGCGGGCCGAATCTTGATCGCACGACTGCGTGAACTGGCTCGGAAGAAGGCTGTTTTTGCCTTCGAGACCACCTTGTCAGGGCAATCGCATTCTGCTTTTCTCCGGCAACTCAAACGTGTCGGTTATCGAATCGAATTGTACTATCTATGGATTCCGTCGGCCGAGTTTTCCGCCCGGCGGGTGGCCATGCGAGTTGAACGAGGCGGCCACGACGTTCCCTTGCCTGTGATACGGCGACGGTTCGGCAAGAGTTTGAAAAATCTTGTAAGCGTCTATTTCCCGCTGGCCGATTACGTCAGCGTGGTGGACAACTCCGAACTGGATCCGAAACCCATCATGGAAAGCGCCGCCGGGCGGGAGATCGTTTTCCAGCCCGAGCGTTGGGCAGAGATACTGGAGAACCGATATGAAGACAGTACCTGAAATGTCCGCTCATGGGAAGAAGGCGCTGGCCGCCCTGCGCGAAGCGGTCCGGGAAGCTGTGGCCGAGCACCGGCGGGCAGGTGTGCCGATCGTTGTCAGGACGGAGAAACCGTCTGGTCGGCGACAGCCCGTCCTGGTGCGCGAAGCTACGGCGAGTTATGGGACAAGGACGCGCCGGAATGTTGACCCATAGGTTGACTCATTATGGACTTATGGAAATGAGTGTATGAGCGATCCCGTTCTCATTCAGCCGGTCGAGAGTCCGGTGATTTGCAGGCCGTACTACGAACCCACGCACTACTGGGAGTACGACAAGAACACCGGGCGCGCCCAGAAAATGGAAGGGCGAAGACCGGCCTCCTACTGGTACAAGGACCCATCTGCCGACATCCGGCGCGGTCAGATGACCCTGGAACTGGAAGAGGATCGCCGCGATTTGGTTTGTGTGAACAAGCTCCGGGCGGACGTGAAACGCTGGCGTGCGTCGAATTGGGAAGGCGCGACGAATGTAACCAAGGACTTGCTCCGGCATTGGTGGCGAAAGGATCGCACACGGCGGTTTTTCTTCTGCCAACTGGAGGCGGCGGAAACGATTATCTTCCTCAACGAAATCCGGGGCTACCGGCGGGACGGCAAACGCGGGCAGCCGCGATGGAACCCCGAGTTTTCCGACTCTGATTTTGACCTGCTATGGAACAGCGAAGGGAACGCCGAACCGCTCACCCGTTACGGTTCCAAGATGGCGACGGGAAGCGGGAAGACTGTCGTCATGTCCATGCTGGTTGCCTGGGCGTTCTGCAATCGGGCGAGGGTGCCAAGCGATGAGCGCTTTCCCCACGCGGCCCTGATTGTCTGCCCAAATCTCACTATCAAGGAACGATTGCAGGTCCTGCGGACGGATAGCCGGGGAGAAGACTACTACTCGCAGTTTGACGTGGTTCCGCCGCAGTACCGGGACCTGATTCGGACAGGCAAGGTGCTGGTCACCAACTGGCATTTCTTTGCCCCCGAGTCCGAACACAGCGAAGGCGGCAAGAGCTTCGCAGTGGTGAAGAAGGGGGAAGAAACGGACGAGGCATTTGCCAAAAACCGACTCGGGGAGCTTTTCGAGCGAGGCCCGTTGATGGTGTTGAATGACGAGGGCCACCATGCCTATCGTCCCAAACCCATGACCGAGGAAGAGGCTCGCAAGGCCGACGCCGAGTCTAAAAAGGACCGCGAAGAGGCGACCATCTGGGTGCAAGGACTGGATCGGATCAACAAATCCTGCGGGATCAAGTTCTGTGTGGACCTCTCTGCAACGCCTTTCTACATCGGCGGGAGCGGGTTTCCGGAAGGCGAGCCGTTCCCTTGGATAGTCAGCGATTTTGGACTCGTGGATGCCATCGAGAGCGGCATCACCAAAATTCCACGTTTGCCGGTGAGCGACACCACCGGCCAGCCTGACCCCAAGTATTTCCGGCTCTGGCGAAACATCACGAAGGACATGGCTCCGGCGCAACGCCTATCGAACAAGCGGCCCAGGCCGGACGTCGTGTGGGAACGGGCGCACGAGGCAGTGGTGCAACTGGCCGGGGAATACAATAAAGCGTTGGAGGCGATTCAGCAGGCCAGCGACACGGCCTTAAAAGCCCCGCCGGTGATGATCGTGGTTTGTGACAATACCGACATTGCGCAGGTATTTTTCGAGAACATCTCCGGACAGTCGGAAGTCGAGAGTATTCCCGAGGACGCTGACAACGATGACGAGGAGCCAACCAGGCGGCGAAAGAGATCCAAATCAACCGTGACCTATGGTTTCAGCAAGGTTTTCCCGGAACTCTTCCAGAACGACAAGGGACGACTCTGGACCATTCGCATTGACAGCAAACGTCTTGAGAAAATCGAAAGCGAAGACCCCGACGCCACGCGGGACGAGGCCGCAAAAGAACTTCGAGAAATCGTCAACACGATCGGACGACTGGGGAAACCGGGGCAGGACGTGCGCTGTGTGGTCTCGGTGGCGATGCTTACCGAAGGATGGGACGCCAACAACGTGACCCACATCCTTGGCGTGCGTGCTTTTGGCAGTCAATTGCTCTGCGAGCAGGTGGTGGGACGCGGCTTGCGGCGTATGAACTACACGCCAGACCCGCAAACGGAGCTGCTCCCGGAGGAATATGTCGATGTTTACGGGATTCCGTTCTCGGTCATCCCCTACAAAGGCAAGCCATCCCGGACACCACCTGACCGGCCCGTCAACCATGTCTATGCGGTGCCGGAGCGGGCCGCGTATGAAATCCGCTTTCCCAACGTCGAGGGCTACGTCTATGCCCTTCGCAAGCCATCGGTGAAGGCCGAGTTTTCGACTCTTGAGCGCTTGGTTATTGAACCAGAGCACACGCCGACTGCCACATTCCTACGCATCATCACCGACCATATCGAAGGCGGCGCGAGGGGCGGCGGCATGGGTGAATATGTCGAACACAACCGCTCCGAGTACTACGCGCGCCATCACCTTCAAGAAATCGAGTTTGAAATCGCACGCCAGATTGTTGCGGCACTGGTCGGCGAAGGCTCGCAAGCCCCGGTTCGGGGCTCCGCCAAAACACGCGGTCTTGCCCGGCACGAGCTTTTTCCTCAGGTCTTGCGCATTGTTCGCCGTTTTGTCGGGCAGAAGGTCGATTTCCGCGGCGCAAATCCTTGCGAGCTTGGACTTGAGAAATACGTCCGCCGCATCAAGGAGCGACTGCTGGACGCCATCGTGCCGGACGAGCAAGAAGGCGAATTGCCGATCCTCCCCATTCTGAATCGGTACAAGCCATTAGGCACAACAGCCGATGTTGACTTTACTACGAAGAGAATCGTCCACGGTACCGAACGCTCCCATGTCAATGCGGTCGTCTTGGATAGCTCATGGGAGCAAACGGCAGCCTTCTACTTGGAACAACAGAGGGATCACGTATTTTGCTACGTGCGGAATGATCGTCCGTTTCTTCAGATCCCCTACGAATACGAAGGCGTCCAGCATCATTTTGAACCGGATTATGTCCTGCGCATGAAGAGCGGAAAGACCACGGTTCTTGAAATGAAGGGCGAGGAAGACGACCAGGATCGCGCGAAGCACCAGGCTGCACGCCGTTGGATAACCGCCGTCAACAACTGGGGCCGGAGAGGTGGACCCCATTCCTTGGACCAAAAGTCGCTGAAAATAAGTTAGCTTTTC